>NZ_JAWRXJ010000287.1:0-273 GCF_046535095.1 Pseudomonas sp. SIMBA_041 | reverse complement strand
CCCAGGAAAATTGAACTTGGCGCCGCACGATCACACACGACGGCGGTGCCTCGACGAGGGTCACTGTTTCGCGCGAATGGTGCGGATCCACATACACCGTCACGCCGCGCACCAGTGCGGCGGCCTGATATCCGGTCAACTCCGCACGTGCCACCTCGCGGCACGCAAGCGGCGCACTCGAGATGCGTTCGGCAAGGATCGTGCAGCCGCCTTGCAAGGCGGGCGAAGTCGTCAGCGACAGGATCGCTGACGACTCCCGGTACTCGATACCCG
>NZ_JAWRXJ010000286.1:0-273 GCF_046535095.1 Pseudomonas sp. SIMBA_041 | reverse complement strand
GTAGCTGAATAATATCAGCCACTTCAGCGACTGGTGCTGCTTGATGTGGCTCATGCACATCAGTGATAATCGGTACTTGGAATTTTTCTTTGATCTGACCTAGCCAATCGATACCCTGCTCTAAACCAGGCCCACGATACGAATGCAGACTTGAGCGGTTGGCTTTATCAAAGCTCGCTTTAAAAACATAGCCGATACCCAAGCGCTTGCAAATATCAACATACTGCTCAGCAATCTCAAATGCCAATTCTTTAGATTCTAAAACATTCATAC
>NZ_JAWRXJ010000285.1:0-273 GCF_046535095.1 Pseudomonas sp. SIMBA_041 | reverse complement strand
ACCGTATCTACTTTTTTGCGGCATTCCTGCCGGTGCTGGTGCTGTTCTTCTTCTTCGGCTACCGCGATGAGGCGCGAAACTTTTCGGTCGTATTTCCCGCCATCGTACTGATTGCTCTACATGGCGCGAACCGGTTCAACGCGATTTTCGGTGAGGATGCGAGCGCGCCCGATGCCGCCCGCATAAACGCCCATCCGCGGTCCGATCTAGCGGTAGTAGCGGGGGCTGCACGGTGAACTGGCTGATCGTTGTCGCAAGTGGTCTTTTCGGTGG
>NZ_JAWRXJ010000284.1:0-273 GCF_046535095.1 Pseudomonas sp. SIMBA_041 | reverse complement strand
TATCGAGTCCGCACGCGAGGCATGCAAGACATCGCTGACCTCCACCGCCATCCGCTACGCGGAGCTGACGGACGACGCCATTGCAGTCATCCTGAGCACGGGCGGCGCCATTGACTACTGCATCCTATCTGAGGCCATGAAGTCGCTGCCGGACCTGACCTGGCTGAAGCGCGGCTCGCCCGTGCCAAAGAGCACGGTGACCGCGCGATTCAACGCCGACGGCAGCAGAGTTGTTCGAGCAGAGCGCGACGAGGAAGAGATCGATGTTCTGGA
>NZ_JAWRXJ010000049.1:0-460 GCF_046535095.1 Pseudomonas sp. SIMBA_041 | reverse complement strand
ATGGCGGATGCGGCCGCGCGCGCTCGCGCAGCGTGTCGCCGTGCTGCAGCAGGAGACGCCCGACGACTTCGGGCTGACGGTCGACGAACTGGTCGGTATGGGACGCACGCCGCACCAGCGCGCGTTCGAGGGGGAGAGTGCCGACGATCGCCGGATCGTCGACGCCGCGTTGCGAGACGTCGACCTCATCGAGCGCCGCGCGCAACGTTTCGCGTCGCTGTCGGGCGGAGAAAAGCAGCGCGCATTGCTGGCGCGCGCACTTGCTCAGCAGCCCGAACTGCTGCTGCTCGACGAGCCGACCAACCACCTCGACGCCGAGTCGGTCGACTGGCTCGAGCAGTTCCGGGTGAGCTTCCCCGGCACCGTCGTCGCCGTCACGCACGATCGCTACTTCCTCGACAACGCGGCCGAGTGGATTCTCGAACTCGACCGCGGCCACGGCATTCCGTGGAAGGGCAAC
>NZ_JAWRXJ010000283.1:0-274 GCF_046535095.1 Pseudomonas sp. SIMBA_041 | reverse complement strand
CGACGCGGTCGGCGCCTGCCACGTCGATGATCAGAAGGCTCTCGCCCGACGGAAAGCGCGACCATGAACACTCAGGAACAACTTCCGGCAGGAAAGGCTCGCTTTTCATGGGGCAGATCAAGCTTCAGGACAGAGTTCGGCGCAATCGGCGGCGCAACGGAACATCTGGAACGACCCGGAGGTCACGCCATGAAGGGCAGTCTAGGGATGACAAAAAGAGTGCAAAAGCGATATATTTTGACCCTCATCAACAATAATTTCGATCAATAAACCC
>NZ_JAWRXJ010000282.1:0-274 GCF_046535095.1 Pseudomonas sp. SIMBA_041 | reverse complement strand
AATGGAGTACTCGCATGAACATTCTCATCATCAACAATCTCGCGCAATTCCCGGGCACCGGGCGGTGGGATTTCGACCTGGTGCGCTACGACGAATTCGTCGATCACAGGCAGCATCGGGTCAGCTATCTCGTCAACCGTCGCGGCCGCTCCGCCGTGACCGCCTCTGCCGACAGCTACCGGCTCTATGAGCTCGACCGGCTGGACGACATCGCCGCCTACCGCACGGTCATCGCCGAAATCGTCGGCGCGAGCGGCCCGATCGACCGACTTAT
>NZ_JAWRXJ010000281.1:0-274 GCF_046535095.1 Pseudomonas sp. SIMBA_041 | reverse complement strand
ACAGTGTCAACACGCAGATCGGCAATCTCAGCACGACGGTCAGTAATCAGATCAGTTCGGCCACGAAGAATGCCGTGCAGTACGACAATGATGCGCATACGAGCGTGACGCTCGGGGGCCCGGGCGCAAGCGGTCCGGTCAACCTGCACAACATCGCAGACGGCGTGGGAAATAACGATGCCGTCAACGTCGGGCAATTGAGTGGCGCGATTTCACCGATCCAGTCGTCCTTGTCCTCCGCTGTCTCGAACATCACGAATCTGCAAGGGAATGT
>NZ_JAWRXJ010000280.1:0-274 GCF_046535095.1 Pseudomonas sp. SIMBA_041 | reverse complement strand
CCAGCAGCGCATCACAGAGTGAACCGCCGATCACCGCCAGGGCCGCCCAGACGCCATGCACGCCAGCCTCGGCCATGATCCGCAGGCCCCAGTCGTAACCCGGGCCGATGCACACCAGCGCGGTACCCAGCCAGATCAGCACCATCACTGCCAGCAACAGCGGGCGCAGGGCCAGTTGGGTGCTTTGCGCCGCCTGCGGCCAGTCCTGCAAGCGGGCCGCCAGCGGCGCCGCGTGATACCCGCAGACCGAGGCCAGCACCTGCGGATCCGCCAG
>NZ_JAWRXJ010000048.1:0-460 GCF_046535095.1 Pseudomonas sp. SIMBA_041 | reverse complement strand
CGTCACTTGCTTGCATGTCGGTCACTCGATGTCGATTGCCATCAGGAGGGAATCCCTCATGTCACAGTGGGTGAAGTCGTCTCAGGCGCAATCCACGCTTGCGACCATCCGGGCCAACCTCTTGGCCGACGGGCTGGAACTGGATCAGCTTGCTGCACGCATGCGGTTGCACGGCCCCGAAGCCGACCGGACACGGCAGATTCCAGAGGCAGTTTGTGCCCCCTCTGACGTAACTGCGCTGAACTTGAATCTCGTTCCGGCCGCATACGGCGGTAGCACGGACGTGCAATCACTGATGTCGCGCACCACACTATGGAATATCTCGGGTACGCCGACGCGGCGCTCGCGCTCGCGCTGCCCGGCCCTGGCCTTGCCATGCCACCCGTCCTCGCACTCGCCAGCGGCGAGCAACAGACCCGCTTTTTCCAACGATTTCGCAGTGACACACCACGCTGGGGCG
>NZ_JAWRXJ010000279.1:0-274 GCF_046535095.1 Pseudomonas sp. SIMBA_041 | reverse complement strand
CTTCTTTCCCACCTGCTTTGATTTGATCAAGCATGTCGAACAATTTCTTTTCCCCAAAGATTTCCTCGAGTGAACCCAAGGCATTTTCATCGAGAGCCTTGTTCAAACGGATACCAAAGCCTTCTTTGAATGCATCACCCAGCTTGTCAAAATTAAACGCCTTGTCCGCTCCTGCCGCAAACATACCCATCATCCGCTCGGCGCTAATCCCAGCCTCTTTAAACTGCGGTGAATACTCCCAAATAGTATCAAGTAAGTCGTCTGCCTTGTCGCC
>NZ_JAWRXJ010000278.1:0-274 GCF_046535095.1 Pseudomonas sp. SIMBA_041 | reverse complement strand
GGAACAACCAATTTGAATTATGTTAAGAATTAAGACCTTACAAGCGGTCTAAATCATTAAGTACAACAGACCTAAAACAAACAAAGCGGCCATGATAAACAGCAGGAAACTTAACACTTTGGTTGTGGTTGACGCAGTGTCCGTGCTCTCTTTTTTGATTTTGTTTTTCTTAGCAACGTATAGCACCATTTTTACATGCTCGATATTGTCCTCGAGATAATGCTCGCCTTCAGGTACAAAACCTAACGACTCATAAAAACTAAGTAAGTAAACC
>NZ_JAWRXJ010000277.1:0-274 GCF_046535095.1 Pseudomonas sp. SIMBA_041 | reverse complement strand
CGTGGGTCAGCCAGGAAAAACCGACGATTTCGGCCTTGGCGGCTTCGCAGGCTTCGGTCAGGGTGGCGGCCAGCAGGCGCTCCGTGGCCGCCTGCTGGCGTTTGTTGAATGGCATGACAAGCCTTGAGTCGCAGCTAAAAGGCCGCACACCATACCTCAAGCCACTCGCCCGCGGCGGCGCTTTGCGGCTAGGCTAGTGCGCTCCTGCCCGCTTCAAGGAAGAACGCACATGCAAAAGACCTCCTTCGCGCTGCTCGTGGCAGCGCTCCAGCTC
>NZ_JAWRXJ010000276.1:0-274 GCF_046535095.1 Pseudomonas sp. SIMBA_041 | reverse complement strand
CCTCACCTGGTTTGCCTCCGGGTATATTTCCAAACCGTTGGTGTCCATGGCTACCCTCGTGAAAAAGGTTGCTGCTGGTGATTTAACAGGAGAAAAAATCGTCTGGAAAAGCCGCGATGAGATCGGTCAGCTCGGTGAAAATGTGAACATGATGACAGACAATTTGCGCCAGCTTCTCACGCGTGTCAGCGTAAGCTCGGAGCATGTTGCGTCCACTGCCGAGCAATTGACAGCAAGCTCGGAGCAAACGAGTAAAGCGACGGAGCAAATCGCG
>NZ_JAWRXJ010000275.1:0-274 GCF_046535095.1 Pseudomonas sp. SIMBA_041 | reverse complement strand
AGTGCACGAGTGAACCAACGATCTGCATAATCGGTACCACGGAAAGGTGCAGATAGAAAAACAGCGGTGTCTACTTGCGGCAACGCCTGTAGCTCAAAACGCTCCTTTAACTCATCTTCGCCAAAAGAAGTCTTGAGCGCGTTACGGATTTGCTGTTTTTCATTACTAGAGAGGATATCTTCATCATTAAGCTTATCTAAATCATCGACTAAATTTTCATCAGACAGCATCATGCGAGCGATAATGGCACCCATGCTATGACTGATAATCACAC
>NZ_JAWRXJ010000274.1:0-274 GCF_046535095.1 Pseudomonas sp. SIMBA_041 | reverse complement strand
AGTGATACTGAAATAGATGGAAAAACGCATGGAAACAAAGGAGATATTATAAATTGGGCTTTAGATATCTATTTCGATAATAAAAAAATTGCCAATTCTAAAAACTAATCCTTTAAATCTAAATTAACATGAAAAAAATATCATTACTACTTTTGCTTTGCTCAAGTTTATTTTACTATTCACAAATAAATGATTTCAAAATAGATAATGCTTCGTCTCAGGATATTACGTTTGTATCAATAAGTATGAATTTGGCTGATCCGCTATTGAATTG
>NZ_JAWRXJ010000273.1:0-274 GCF_046535095.1 Pseudomonas sp. SIMBA_041 | reverse complement strand
GCCGTGGACAGCAGGTAGATCCTGGGGTCGCGAAACATCTGCGCCAGGCTGTCCTGGGATTTGTCCCGGGCGTTCGCCAGATCCCGGGCCATGTCGGCGTCCAGCAGGCGCTGTTCCCCGGGGCTGAGCCAGCGGGCCCGGGCCGGGCTGTCCTGCAGATAGAAAAAGGCCACCACCCCCAGGACACTGGCCGGCAGCCCCTGGATCATGAACATCCATTGCCAGCCGTGCAGGCCGACCGCGCCGTCCAGGTACTTGAGGATGCTGCCCGAGA
>NZ_JAWRXJ010000272.1:0-274 GCF_046535095.1 Pseudomonas sp. SIMBA_041 | reverse complement strand
ATTGATACTGAATAAATCCGGGCGTTGTAACAGATCTCTCATGATTCAGCCTCAGAAGCGCGGCATACTTAAGCCGCCGTCGATGGCGACCGCTTGACCACAGGTGTAAATCAGTTTACCTTCCGCCATCGCGCGGACGGTGGAAGCAATATCAGCCGGATAACCCCAACGTCCCCACGGCACCAGACCTTTGGCAATCAGTTCGTCGTAATAAGCCGTTGCTGGAATAGTCATATCGGTTTTGATGAGACCAGGGCGCACTTCATAAACGCCA
>NZ_JAWRXJ010000271.1:0-274 GCF_046535095.1 Pseudomonas sp. SIMBA_041 | reverse complement strand
GCCCGAACCGGTTCCGCTTGTCGACTGTGTCGAGATGACGATGCGTGGCCGTCGTCGCGCGCTGCTCGTCATGAATCAGCAGCACCCACTCGATCGGCGCCTTGTCCGTGTCGAGCATGATCCAAGTTTCGCCGTGTTCAGCACGGGCCGTGCACCGCTCCAGTGCCGCCTCCGCACACTGAATGACTCGAATGTCCGCGTCCGCTGGCGTTCCGTCGTGCAGATAGAGCGTCCGGTTTTGCTCCTGCTCAGTTGACTCACATCAATCGCAAGC
>NZ_JAWRXJ010000270.1:0-274 GCF_046535095.1 Pseudomonas sp. SIMBA_041 | reverse complement strand
AGGGTGGTCGGCAGCGGCTTTACCACCACTGTGTCCTGGGCCAGCTCGAAGGTCAGCCCGCTGCCTTGCAGCAACTGTTGCAGCGCCTGCACCGGCGCCAGGTTGCCGGACACCGCCGGGGCCTGTTTGCCGGCCACAAGCTCAGGGCTGTAGAACAGTTGCAGGTTGGTCTGCTGGCCCAATTGGCTCAGGGCCGAGGCCAGCGGTTGTGCCTGGATCTGGATTGCGCCGCCAGCCTGTTCGGCGTGGCTGTTGACGGCCACGGCACTGACCG
>NZ_JAWRXJ010000269.1:0-274 GCF_046535095.1 Pseudomonas sp. SIMBA_041 | reverse complement strand
CTGTAGCCATACAGGATCAAGAACTACCTGTAGAAAATACAACCAACTTTGAAAGTATAGACTTCGATTTACCTATTACTCAGAATGATAGTACTAATGCAGTAGACCATCAGCCAATTGAAGAAAATAATAACGATACTGCAATAAGTGAGCCTGTCGACAGCTTAGAGTTATCAGACAAAGTCGGCAATGTTAGTCCTATTACCGAAAATCCGAATGATAGCTTTGATCTGACCCTCAGCGATTTAGAGAACGATTTCAATGCGTCTAATAC
>NZ_JAWRXJ010000047.1:0-464 GCF_046535095.1 Pseudomonas sp. SIMBA_041 | reverse complement strand
AAACCCAAGCCTCCATTCGACAGATAGTCTCGCAGCCATTCGAACGCCGGGACGACGTCCTCTACCGAATTTACCCGTCGCCAAAATTCGTCTGCTCGCACGATCGCGGTTTTCACAATCGGTGCCGATTTTTGAGCGACCATCTGCTCTCCGCGAATCAGGCTTAGATCTAAGGCCCTGTCGCGCGCATCGACAGTGAGATCAAACATTGCAGACTTATTGGTTCGGTGCCATCGAACAGAACTACCCGATACGTGCGGAACAAAGTCAAAGGACAGACCCCAGCTAGGCGCTATTACACCGCCCTTCCATGCCGGGAATGCAAATATTTGCCGAATGGGCGACCCGTCGCATCGTACCCACTTTAGCGGCGCTACTGTCTCGAATCCTCGCCCGTCCAATGCCGCATCGACAACAGGAGAGATAATGCGATGCGCAGCTTCTAAGGTCACCATGTCGAACGC
>NZ_JAWRXJ010000268.1:0-274 GCF_046535095.1 Pseudomonas sp. SIMBA_041 | reverse complement strand
GCCGAACAGGCCCTGGCGCAGACCGACCTGGTGTCCAACGACGCCATCAAGTCGATCGAGTCGATCATCGCCGCCATCGACGCCAAGCTCACCGCCCAGGTCAACCAGGTGATCCATCACCCGGAATTCCAGAAGCTGGAAAGCGCCTGGCGCGGCCTGCACTACCTGGTGAACAACACCGAGACCGACGAGCAGCTCAAGATCCGCGTGCTCAACATCTCCAAGCCGGAGCTGCACAAGACCCTGAAGAAATTCAAGGGCACGGCCTGGGACC
>NZ_JAWRXJ010000267.1:0-274 GCF_046535095.1 Pseudomonas sp. SIMBA_041 | reverse complement strand
AGACTATGCTTCAAAAATTAATTTATAGTTGACACTGTCAACCTTATTATATATAGTTGCTTCTATCAACTATATCAAAGAGTTTCTATGTCTAACAATTCAATGAGCGAAACACTACATCAATTGATGCATACCTATACCAACCTGCTGCTAGAAGGCATTCGTCAGCAAGGTGTCGAGTTGTCCGTGACTAATATCAGAACCTTAAAAGGCGTTTGTTATAACCCAAATAGCACTGCGCTATCTATCTCTAAACACATGCAGCGAGACAAAG
>NZ_JAWRXJ010000266.1:0-275 GCF_046535095.1 Pseudomonas sp. SIMBA_041 | reverse complement strand
AGGCTTTCGATCTGGCTAACGTTCGCGCCACTCGCCGCCTGGGTGAATGGGCTGTCGCCTGGGGTGTGCGTAACTTTATTCATATCTCTTCCCCCTCCCTGTACTTCGATTATCACCACCATCGCGATATTAAAGAAGATTTTCGCCCTCACCGCTTCGCCAACGAGTTTGCCCGCAGCAAAGCAGCCAGCGAAGAAGTGATCAATATGCTTTCGCAGGCGAATCCACAAACGCGCTTTACTATTCTGCGCCCACAAAGTCTGTTCGGACCGCAC
>NZ_JAWRXJ010000265.1:0-275 GCF_046535095.1 Pseudomonas sp. SIMBA_041 | reverse complement strand
CACTACTGAAGGTTCGCGCCTGCATTCGGCCGAGTGTGACCACTGGCAACGCTGGGGACCCTATCTCAGCGAGCGTCAATGGGGAACGGTTCGCGAGGATTACAGCGCGAACGGCACCGCATGGGACTACTTCCCGCACGACCATGCGCGCAGCCGCGCATATCGCTGGGGCGAAGACGGCATCGCCGGTTTCGGCGACGACAAGCTCAGCTGGTGCATCTCGCTTGCGCTGTGGAACCGCAACGATCCGATTATCAAGGAACGCCTGTTCGGCC
>NZ_JAWRXJ010000264.1:0-275 GCF_046535095.1 Pseudomonas sp. SIMBA_041 | reverse complement strand
AGGCGTAGGGGGTGGCGGGCAACTCGATGAACTCGGCGCAGGCACCGTCCGCGGTCATGCGCCGGGCCCGTTCCGGCAGCAGCCGGGCGTGGTTTTCCACTTGCCAGCGATACCAGCTCAGGCGCTGCACGATCCGCCGCCGGCAGGGCTCCGGCAATTGCCCCAGCAGGTCGACACTCTCGGGCGCCCAGCGGGCTCGGGTCGAGTAGTAGCAGAACAGGTTTTCCCGCAGGCCGAAACAGTCCTCAATGCTTTCCTCGACGCTGTACGCGTAG
>NZ_JAWRXJ010000263.1:0-275 GCF_046535095.1 Pseudomonas sp. SIMBA_041 | reverse complement strand
CAATATTTTATTCTTTCAGTGCAATACGGCGTTAATGGCTAACACGCCCAGCAAACCCATAATAGAAATAAGGGTTTCCATCACCGTCCAGGTACGCAACGTTTCACCAACCGTCAGATTAAAATACCCTTTAAATAGCCAGAAGCCAGGGTCGTTTACGTGTGACGCGATCACGCTGCCCGCACCGGTTGCCAGTACCATTAAAGCGGGATCGGCATGGGTAACGTTGATAATCGGCAACACCACACCCGCGGTGGTAATGGCCGCGACGGTGG
>NZ_JAWRXJ010000262.1:0-275 GCF_046535095.1 Pseudomonas sp. SIMBA_041 | reverse complement strand
GCAACTCGCCGCTCAGGGCCATTGAACGCGGCATGGGCGCGCAACCAGTCGAACACCTGCTGGCGTTGCACGCCCGGCCGTTCCCGCAGCAACGCCGCCACCCGACCGGTCAAGGCCGCACAGCCCAGGCTTGCACCGGCCAGGCCGCCTGCGCCCACAGCGCCACCGAAGTCGGCCTGGGTGCTGCCGAGCCACGACCACTGCCCCGCTGCACAGCGGGCATCGCCGGTCATGCGGATCACGCCTGGGTAGCTCGCCGGGTAGACCGCGCCGCC
>NZ_JAWRXJ010000261.1:0-275 GCF_046535095.1 Pseudomonas sp. SIMBA_041 | reverse complement strand
CTGGCAAGCCCAGGTAACCACGGGCCACGCCGGCGCCACCGATGTGCAGGTGGCCGACCACGCCCCAGGGCACCGGTTGGTCGTAGGGGTCGAGTACATACAGGCGGGTATTGTCGATGGCGGTGCCAATCGGCAATGCCCCTTGCGGCAGCTCGGCGCCCGGCTCCAGCGTCCAGGCACTGCAATCGACGGTGGTCTCGGTCGGCCCATAAACGTTATGCAGGCGCACACCCGGCAGGCGCTGACGCACCTGGGCGGCCAGGGCTTCGGTCAAC
>NZ_JAWRXJ010000260.1:0-275 GCF_046535095.1 Pseudomonas sp. SIMBA_041 | reverse complement strand
CAATATTTAAATCTGACTTACCCTTGGATTTTATGAAATTAAAAAACTCCTTTGATAAATTCTCAGCACTTTCGTCAGTGATTATCTTCGATCGTTTATTCATAGCATTCTGATAATGTACATTCGGATCTTCTTTTACCAACTTAGAAAGGAAATCTTCTCCATAGATACTCAATGCTTTGACTAATATTGAAAACCATATTATTTTCTTTTCTAATGTACTCACTAAAAACAATCTATCTTTACAAATGCTTCTGCCTTCATCGGAGATAGAG
>NZ_JAWRXJ010000259.1:0-275 GCF_046535095.1 Pseudomonas sp. SIMBA_041 | reverse complement strand
AGTGATCGCGTCGGCCAATTGCTTTTATAGTCATTTTACTCAGTCATCAAATGTCAGTTTCAAAAGCTTGAAACGTCAAACGCCCACGTAACGAACATTGCGTGGGCGTTACTCTAACAAATGATGGCTGGCTCAGTGTAATTGCTTGCCCTTGGTTTCCGGGAGGAAGAAGGTCACCACCAGGACAAGGCAGTAGGCTCCTCCCGCGAAGATCGCGATGGCGGTGCCGAGGCTGTATTTGGCGCTTATAAAGCCTACGAGTCCGGGAAACAGAG
>NZ_JAWRXJ010000258.1:0-275 GCF_046535095.1 Pseudomonas sp. SIMBA_041 | reverse complement strand
AACGGTGAAAGTGCCATAGGCGCCTGAACCCTTGGCGTGCACGCGACGCTCGGGAATATTCTCGCGGTTGAAATGGGCGAGCTTTTCGATCAGGTGAAAATCGTCGAGAAGCAGAGGGCCCCGGGGGCCGGCGGAACGAGAGTTCTGGTTATCAGCGACAGGAGCGCCACTTGCGGTAGTAAGAGTTTTGGTCTGGCTCATGCTCAATCTTCCTCTGTCAGTCTGTGAAACTGCCGGCTAATCGGCTGACAAAGAGTATTGACCACCAGTGTTAC
>NZ_JAWRXJ010000257.1:0-275 GCF_046535095.1 Pseudomonas sp. SIMBA_041 | reverse complement strand
GGCACTGGCGGAGAACTTGCCCCGCAGGTCGGCAAACAGCTTGCCCTGCTTCTCGGCCAGGGTTGCCGCTTCCTGCAGCACACTGGTGTTGCCGCCATCGTTGACCACATAACGGCGGTCTTCGGTGCAGGGTTTGAACAGCAGCTTGCCATCGGCGGCACTGAGTTCACCCTGCATCCGGGTCAACCCGGCCATGGACGGCGCCTGGGGCTGTTGGTTGAACATCGGCAGCATCTGGCAGCCGGCAAACAGCGGCAACAGGGCGAAACAAAGCA
>NZ_JAWRXJ010000256.1:0-275 GCF_046535095.1 Pseudomonas sp. SIMBA_041 | reverse complement strand
GCAGAAAACCAATTCCGTGTTGGTCTAGTACGTGTTGAGCGTGCGGTCAAAGAGCGTTTAAGCTCAGCGGAATCAGACAACTTGTCACCACAAGATTTGATCAACTCTAAGCCAGTAGCGGCTGCGGTTAAAGAATTCTTTGGTTCAAGCCAATTGTCACAGTTTATGGATCAGAACAACCCGTTGTCTGAAGTTACCCATAAACGCCGTGTATCAGCATTAGGACCTGGTGGTCTAACTCGTGAACGTGCAGGCTTTGAAGTACGTGACGTACA
>NZ_JAWRXJ010000255.1:0-275 GCF_046535095.1 Pseudomonas sp. SIMBA_041 | reverse complement strand
GGAATAGTTGTGCCGGAACAGTCACCTTTCCATTGGCTTGTATTCCAGTATTGCATACAGTTCAGATCGGTATTATAAATCATCAAACCTGCAGGTTTAGGATTTAGAGCATCTCTCTGTGCAGTTGTCATTCTTGGAGGAAGAAAACCTTTATTTGTAGAATTAAGATCTAATATTGCAGTGGCAGCAGGTGTTTCCGTACCTATACCTACATTTCCTGTAGGTGTCATTGTAGCTACAGTTGTTATAACTTGGCCAGCATCTCCATAAGTCCC
>NZ_JAWRXJ010000254.1:0-275 GCF_046535095.1 Pseudomonas sp. SIMBA_041 | reverse complement strand
CTGCCAGCCCGTCGTAGAGGCCCGGCATCATCGGAAAGGCCTTCAAGGCCTTTTCATAAACCGCCTTGGCCTCGCCAACCTGCCCGCGCTTGAACAGCAGGCGCCCCAGCCCGACGTAAGCCCAGGGCAGCGGCCGGTCCGCCAGGATGCTGTTGTACAGGCGCTCCAGGGCCTCGTTCTGATGCATGTCGCGCAGGGCATCGGCGCGGTAGCGCAAGCATAACGGCGCGTAACGCGGGTCCTGCTTGCACAGGGCGATGCAGGCGTTGAGCACC
>NZ_JAWRXJ010000253.1:0-275 GCF_046535095.1 Pseudomonas sp. SIMBA_041 | reverse complement strand
ATTCCAATTTCTGAAAAGAGAATTGCTCAATTTATTAGTGGAAAAATTGATTTATATGAAGTCTATGTTAATCCAGAAATTAATTCTTATTTCTTTCTTAGCATCAACGATGAAGATGAACTAATCATTGATTCTTTTCAAATTCAAGGTTTAAAAGAAGAGTGGTTACCAAGTGAAGGCTTTTTCTTAAATACACCTTTTCAAGATGATACAATAATTATTGAGGAGGTTGTAAATAAAGACAATGCCGTAATACATTTAGCATTATCTGACAG
>NZ_JAWRXJ010000252.1:0-275 GCF_046535095.1 Pseudomonas sp. SIMBA_041 | reverse complement strand
AATATGAAATCCTAAGCTGCTTAAACCAAAAATTTATTATTCGTTTAATCAGAATTTTTGACTTAATCGAGGACCAAGACTCTACTCAAAAAATAAAAACATATCTTCCTAATCAAAAATACTATACCGAAGAAGAGACATTCAAAAAAGTTCTATTGAATGATCAAGCTATGTCGACAAGATTAGATTTTTTGCGTTTTACTCTTACCTGTCAAAGCATGATTCGTCATTAAATCAGACTGAACTGAGAAATTGGACACGCGTTATCTACAACC
>NZ_JAWRXJ010000046.1:0-471 GCF_046535095.1 Pseudomonas sp. SIMBA_041 | reverse complement strand
GATCGAGGCGCCCGGCTGCGAGTCGGGCCCGTTGTTCTTGTACAGGTTGAGGGTGAGCAGCGCGCTGAAGCCCGGCACTAGTGTGCAGCGCACGCCAACGAACTGCCCCAGGGCAGGCATGGCGACGTTGTCGATGGCAATCTTGTTGCCCTTCGAGTCCAGCTGGCTGCAACTCATCGACAGGGTCCAGCCCGTGGTCGGGAAGCCCATGTTGGTGACCTGCAACGAGTACTCGCGGCTGCCTGCGGTCACGTCGCTGGGGATGATCAGCTGCGATGCCATTTGCCGGGTGGGCGAACGCCCGGACTGCATCGACACGTTGCGCCAGCCGAACTGAAGGTTGTTGGTGATCAGCGCAGCCATGTCCAGTTGCGAGAACACATCCGGGAACGGGTTACCGGCGTTGTTCATCCAGGTGATGAAGCAATAGTGGTCACTGCCCCCGGTTGGCGGTTGCGGGTTGCTCCAGAC
>NZ_JAWRXJ010000251.1:0-275 GCF_046535095.1 Pseudomonas sp. SIMBA_041 | reverse complement strand
ATTACAACTTCCCGACGTCGGACAAGTGATAGAAGTGAATGAAGTTTTATTCACTGTAGTACCGTCTCCTAATCGTCCTCCTTCGTTATTTCCAGTAGCTTTCAAAAAAGCATCATTATCTATGGCTAGAGTATGATATGCACCTGCAGAAACGATGCTAAAGTCGGTAGCATTACTTACAGAAATTGAGTTTGAACTATTATTGGTTGTACCGTCACCCAGCTGTCCATAATTGTTTTGCCCGCAAAAAAACATATTTCCAGGTGTTATTGTCC
>NZ_JAWRXJ010000250.1:0-275 GCF_046535095.1 Pseudomonas sp. SIMBA_041 | reverse complement strand
GCCTAGCACCCAGCTTGGTGGCTCGATCCGCTTGTTGAACCAGTCACGGCGCCAGTCGCAGAAGAACGACTCCCACAATGGCGACCAGTGGTCACCACGAAAGCCCGCCGTGAAATCAACGACGGGCGCGGCCGTCACGCGATAGCTCACGAGCGTGCCAGGCGGTAGCAGCGGCGACAGCTGCTGATACTCGGCCACCGCGGTAGCCACTTCGAGGGCTAGGTACAAAGCCGGCGTGCCGACCCGGTTCGCCCGCCCGCCTGCCTTCGCTGCCC
>NZ_JAWRXJ010000249.1:0-275 GCF_046535095.1 Pseudomonas sp. SIMBA_041 | reverse complement strand
ACTCTTGCGCTAGGACAGGTGCTTCATCAGCGCGCGCCGCGCCAGCGTTCATTGTCATTTCCGGCGGAAATAGCCGGAAACGGGGTGGTCCTCAGTCGAACGTGATCAAGTCCTTGAAGATCAGTTGTCCCCACTTGTTTCCGCGCGCGTGCACAAGCAGCCCGCCCTCCGAAAGCCCACCCAGTTTGATTGGCGCGAAACCGAGTTTTTCAGCAAGCGCGCCGATCTCCGCTGCAGCGCCGTCATCGTCGCTCGCGAGGAACACGACTCGCCTG
>NZ_JAWRXJ010000248.1:0-276 GCF_046535095.1 Pseudomonas sp. SIMBA_041 | reverse complement strand
AATGCTTATGGACAATTGGGTGATGGTACTTTTGCAAGTAAAAATGTACCTGTACAAATAGGAACAGCAACAAACTGGCAAACGATAATTGCAGGAAGCGCCCAAACAATAGCTATAAAAACAAACGGAACATTGTGGGGCTGGGGGAATAATGGCAGTGGACAATTAGTAAACACAGGAACAACTAATATAAATACTCCCACTCAAATCGGAACAGATACCAACTGGAAAACGGCTGCTTTGGGAATAACCCATACTCTTGCTATAAAAACGAAC
>NZ_JAWRXJ010000007.1:0-386338 GCF_046535095.1 Pseudomonas sp. SIMBA_041 | reverse complement strand
CGCCGTCGAGCACGTTGTTGTCGGCGTTGCCGGTCAAGGTGTTGTTCAGGCTGTTGCCGGTGAGGTTGAATGCGCCGGTGCCCAGCAGCAGAATATTCTCGACGTTCTGCAGATTGCTCACGCCCAGGTTGATGGCGTTGCCTTGGTCTGCGTTGTAGACCACGTACAGCGAGTCATTGCCTTCCCCGGCGTTTTCCTGAATCCGCGTCAGTTCGCCGACCTGGTCGAGCGCGTAGGCATCGTTGCCCTTGCCACCGCTCATGGTGTCCAGACCCAGACCGCCGTTGAGCTGGTTGTCGCCATCGTTGCCGATCAACACGTTGTTCCGGGCGTTGCCGATAGCATTGATGTTGTCGGTGCCAGTCAGGGTCAGGTTTTCCAGGTTGGCACTCAGGGTGTAAGTGACCGAGGCGAAAACGCTGTCGATTTCGAAATTCACTTCACTGGTTTCGCTGATGACATCGCCGACGTTGTCGACGATATAGGTGTCGTCGCCGCGACCGCCCGCCATGAAGTCGGCACCCACGCCACCGTCCAGGATGTTGTCTTCGTTGTTGCCGGTGATACGGTTGTTCAGGGCGTTGCCTGTACCGTTGATGTCACCGACGCCCAGCAGGTTCAGGTTTTCAACGTTGGCACCCAGGGTGTAGCTGAGCGTGGCGTTGACGGTATCGATTTCCGAGGTTGAAGTGCCGCGCTCGATCACCACGTCACCGACGTTGTCGACGTAGTAGGTGTCGTTGCCGGCGCCGCCGTCCAGGGTGTCGGCGCCGGTGCCGCCGTCGAGCACGTTGTTGTCGGCGTTGCCGGTCAGGGCGTTGTTCAGGCTGTTGCCCGTCAGGTTGAATGACCCGCTGCCCTGCACAATGATGTTTTCGACGTTCTGCAGATTACCGAGCAGGTCGACATAGCTGCTGAACAGCCTCGGGTCGCCGGCGTTGTAGCCAATGTAGAGCGTGTCGATCCCCTCGTTCGCATTTTCCTGAACACGGGCCAGTTCTCCCACCTGGTCGATACCGTAGTCATCGTTACCCTTGCCACCGATCAGTGTGTCCAGTCCGGCGCCACCGTTGAGCTGATTGTCGCCATCATTGCCAATCAGCACGTTGTTCTGGGTGTTGCCGACGCCGTTGATGTTGGCGGTGCCGGTGAGGGTGAGGTTTTCCAGGTTGGCGCCGAGCACATAGGTGACCGAGGAGCGCACGGTGTCGATTTCGCCGGCGACAGTACTGGTTTCACTGACGACGTCGCCAATGTTATCGACGACATAGGTGTCGTTGCCTGTGCCGCCTGCCATGAAGTCGGCGCCCAGGCCGCCGTCTATCAGGTTGTCGCCACTGTTGCCGATCATGCCGTTGTTCAAGGCGTTGCCGGTCACGCTGAATGCGCCGCTGCCCTGGATCAGGACGTCCTCGACGTTCTGCAGATTGCTCAAGCCGAGGTCGACCACATAATCCTGTGCGGTCGCGTTGTAGGTGACGTACAGCGAGTCTCTGCCTTCTCCGGCGTTTTCCTGAACCAGCGCCAGTTCACCGGACTGATCCAGGATGTAACCGTCATCACCCTTGCCGCCGATCATCGTGTCCAGACCGCCGCCACCGCTCAACTGGTTGTCGGCATCGTTGCCCGTCAGCACGTTGTTCTGGCTGTTGCCGAACGCGTTGATGGGGCCGGTGTTCGTGCCGACGAGCGTCAGGTTTTCCAGGTTTGCACCCAGCGTGAATGTCACGGAGGAGCGCACAGTGTCGATTTCACTGACCAGGGTACTGGTTTCCACCACCACGTCGCCGACATTGTCGACCAGGTAAGTGTCGTTACCCGTCCCTCCCGCCAGGTAGTCGCCGCCGGCGCCACCATCGAGGATGTTGTCGCCGGCATTCCCGGTGATCACGTTGTTCAGGATGTTGCCGGTGCCGTTGAGATTGGCCGAGCCCAGCAGGGTCAGGTATTCGACATTGGCGCCCAGGGTGTAGTCGATAGAGGCGGCGACTGCGTCGATTTCCGAGGTGGACGCGCCCCGTTCGATGACCACGTCACCGACGTTGTCGACGTAGTAGCTGTCGTTGCCAGCCCCGCCGTCCATGATGTCGGCACCGGCCATGCCGTTGAGAATGTTCGCGCCCGCGTTACCGGTCAGGAGGTTGTTCAGATCGTTACCGGTAAGGTCGACCTGGGCAGTACCTACCAGTTGGCCGTTCTCGATATTGGCGCCCAGCGCATACCCGATGGAGCTCTGGACCAGGTCGATGCCTTCGTTGGCGGCTTCGACCACCGAATCCGCAACGTCGTCCACGACATAGGTGTCGTTACCGAGTCCGCCGATCATCGTGTCGGCGCCAGCGCCCCCATCAAGGGTGTCGTTGCCCAGTCCACCGTCAAGCGTGTTGGACGAGCCGTTGCCGGTCAGGGCGTTGTTCAGGTCGTTGCCGACCGCCGAAAAGGCGCCGGTGCCCAACAGCAATACGTTCTCGACGTTCTGCAGATTGCTCACGCGCAGATCGACAAGATTGTCCTGGGCGGTTGCGTTGTAGATGACATGCAGGGTGTCGCTGCCTTCATTGGCGTTTTCCACGACCAGCGTCAATTCGCCCGCTTGATCCACCGCATAGGCATCGTTGCCCTTGCCACCGATCATGGTGTCCAGCCCTAAGCCACCATTCAACTGGTTGTCGCCATCATTGCCTGTGAGCACGTTGTTCTGTGCGTTACCAATGGCGTTGACGCTGGCATTGCCGGTCAGGATGAGGTTTTCCAGGTTCGCGCCCAGCATGAACGTCGCCGACGAGCGAACGGTGTCGATTTCGCTGACCAGAGTGCTGGTCTCGATGACGACGTCGTTCACATTGTCGACGATGTAGGTGTCGTTGCCAGCGCCACCAATCAGGGTGTCAGCGCCGGCATCGCCATCAAGAACGTTGTTGCCGGCGTTACCCGTGATCACGTTGTTCGAAGCGTTGCCGGTCCCGTTGAGGTTGCCGCTAGTGAGCAACGTGAGGTTTTCCACGTTGGGGCTGAAGGTGAGGTTGTAGCTGACCGTCGAAATTACCGAGTCGATTTCCGTGGCGGACGTACCGGTTTCAACGACCACATCATTTTTATTGTCGACGTAGTAAGTATCGTTACCCGCGCCACCGTACATGGTATCCGCGCCTTCGCGGCCATCCAGGACGTTGTCCAGGGCATTGCCTTTCAAAATATCGTTGAACGTCGAGCCAATAGCGTTTTCGATCTTCGTACCGTAAGCAATCGCAAGACCGCTGTTGAAGATGTAAGTGGTCCCGCTGGTGCTGTTCTCAAAGTAGACACCGATGGAACTGAACGCGCCCTCGTTCAAGTCGAGGTTGACCGAATTCAGCTGGTTGCTGGCGTCAATCGTATCGGTACCGCCGGAGTCCCAGATGGTTTCGAATACCTTCTGGTAGCTCTCCCAACGATAAACGTTGTCACCGGATTGCCACTGGGTATTGGCCCCATACAGTGCCTGGATCGCGAGAATGTCCAGAAGCATCGGCGTTGTAGGCTGATACGAGTAGTTATTGTTGTAGCTCATCACGGTGAAGCGGACATCGTCCAGCGACGGGTCCAGGATCGTGGTGTTCAGCGAGTTGGGCGAGAAGGGGTGTTTAAGTCCGATGGCATGACCGATCTCGTGGATATAGGTCATGTAATCGTAGGAGCCATTGATCGGGAACTCATTGGCTGGGTCGCCGATCCAGACATCCCCGCCCTTGGGCGTATTGGACGGTGTGTAGGCCCAGGCAGCGGCCTGATCCTTCATCAGCGCATAGCCGCCAAAGCGCAGGTCTCCGACGTTCGAGATATCGTCGGTGGTCTGGGTGAATTTGATATTGGCGACCGCACTCCAAGAGCTCAGCGCTCTGATAATGCCGCCACGCTGGTCCTGCGACAGCTCATACATTGCCAGGTATTCATTGTCGGCACTGTAGTTGGTAGCAAAGTAGGAATTGCTGCCCGAGATGAAGCTGTAGCTCAGGTTCGTCGACCCTCCAACGGTCCAGCTCGAACCTAGCCAGTAAGTTCCGGAGAGCAGACTGTCTACGGGTTTGACGCCAGTCAACGAAGAATAAAAGCTTAAGGTGGAACCAGTCGGAGTGGGCATGCGAAATTCCTGAGTGCGCTGCGGCCCTTCCTGGATGCGGCCGCTACAAAAGTACAATTCTGCACCAGAATCGGTACGGTTGACATCATCTGGCCACTACTTTTCTGTTGCTGACGTCAAGTAATTGGCCTGGAGAACTGTATCGGCGAGTGGCGTAGAATCCTGAAGCCATGTTCAATGCCTTCTGTCCAATACAGGCCATCGATTTCCCATGACCGTTACAAACCCCGCCCTGATCCGCGAAACCTTCCCCGTCGGCCCGTTGCAGTGCAACTGCACCATCATCGGCGACCCGATCACTAAAAAGGCGATCGTCGTCGACCCGGGCGGCAATCATGAATTGATTCTGGCGCGCCTCGATGCCTTGGGCTTGAAGGTGGTCAGCATCATCCATACCCACGCGCACCTGGATCACTTCCTGGCCTCCGGTCAGCTCAAGGAGAAAACCGGCGCGACGTTGCACCTGCACAAAGAAGATCAGTTTCTCTGGGACAACCTGGAAATGCAGTGCCAGATGTTCGGAGTGCCTTATACGCCGGTTCCGTCGCCGGATCGCTGGTTGGCCGATGACGAAGAACTGGCTTGCGGTTGCGGTGTGGCGATCCACACACCGGGGCATACGCCAGGTTCCATGAGCTTCTGGTTTTCAGAGGCTAAGCTGCTGATTGCCGGTGATACGCTGTTTCGACGCGGGGTAGGGCGCACGGATTTGTGGGGCGGCGATCAGGCGACCATCGTGCGGTCGATCAAGCAGCGGCTGTATACCCTCGACGAAGAAGCGACCGTGGTCACCGGGCATGGTCCGGACACGCGTCTGGGCGATGAAATGCGCGAGAACCCGTTCGTGCGGGCCTGATTTGTAACACAGGGAATTTTTGACCGGCGCGACGATCCAACGCCCGCAAAGGTCCAATGCTTAAGTCCGTTGCACCACAGAATGCAAAAAGTAGGAGCTCTTAATGTTCACCATGCGTCCTTTGATTATTGTCGCTACCGCAGTGGCCTTGCTGTCGGGCTGTGCTTCGCCCAACCCTTACAATGGCCAGCCTCAGGGGCAGGCTGATACTGGCTCCGAAGGCATGAGCAAAACCGCTAAATACGGCGGCCTCGGTGCCTTGGCGGGTGCCTTGGCCGGTGCCGCGATCAACCACGATAACCGTGGCAAGGGCGCGCTGATCGGCGCTGCGGTGGTGGGTGCTTCCGCCGCCGGTTACGGTTACTACGCCGACCAGCAAGAGAAAAAACTGCGCGCCAGCATGGCCAACACCGGGGTTGAAGTGCAGCGCCAGGGCGATCAGATCAAACTGATCATGCCGGGCAACATCACGTTCGCCACCGATTCGGCGAACATCGCCCCAAGCTTCTATCAGCCGTTGAACAACCTGGCGGGCTCGCTCAAGGAGTTCAACCAGAACCAGATCGAGATCGTCGGCTACACCGACAGCACCGGCGCGCGTCAGCACAACATGGACCTGTCCCAGCGTCGTGCACAGAGCGTGGCGACTTACCTGACGTCGCAAGGCGTGAGCGGTGCCAATCTCTCGGCTCGCGGTGCCGGCCCGGATAATCCGATTGCCAGCAACGGTGATGCCAATGGTCGGGCACAGAACCGTCGCGTTGAAGTCAACTTGAAAGCGATTCCGGGTCAGCAGTATCCTCAGTAATAACCGTTTTACCTTTACCAACCTGACTGAACCCCAGGCGTAAAAAAAGAGCCCGCCCGATCCTCAACAGATCGGGCGGGCTTTTTTGTGTGATTTGTTCCGACGATGAGGCCAGTGCTGACAACCCAAACATCAGCAACAAAAAAGCCCCCGGACAATCACTCGTCCGAGGGCTTTTGTATTGCGCTAAACCTGATTACTTCTTCAGGCCGTAATGCTCATCAAGCATGCCCGGCGCGTTCGGGGATTTTGGTGCGTAATCGCGAGGCGGCTCCTGGTTGCGCGGCGGCGTCAGGCGTTCACGCGGGGCCGTTGCCGCATCGGCGTGCAAGGAGGCCAGCAAGCGCTGGCGAGTTTGCTCGTCCAGGGCCAGGCGGTTGGCGCCCTCGGCGAGGTGATCCTGCACTTCCTGATAGCTCTGAGTCAGCTTCTTGACCAGGGTGGCCGTGCTGTTGAAGTGGGTTACCACCTCATTCTGATAATTGTCGAAACGTTCCTGAATGTCATCCAGCTGACGTTGCGTGCTGCTCGGCGCGGCATTTGGCACCAGGCGAGCGATCAGGAATCCAATGGCGACACCCACAACCAGGGCAAGAGTCGGTAACAACCAAACTAAGAGCGAGTGTTCCACGAGTCCTTCCTCTATAAACGGCTTTGCTTTACGTTAACGGCTCGAACCTGCGCTGTATACCGCGATTCACTCGCAATAGATTGGCACAGACAAATTGCTAGACGAGTCGACCCGATTCGAGGTCACGGAGTTCCTTCCTTGCTTATGCGCGAAACCCCTGTAGTGATTGATGGCCCGGTGGGTCAACTGGAAGCCCTTTACCTCGATAATGAGCAGCCACGCGGCATTGCGCTGATCTGCCATCCGAACCCGGTGCAGGGCGGCACCATGCTCAACAAAGTGGTGTCGACCCTGCAGCGCACCGCGCGTGATGCCGGTTTGATTACCTTGCGGTTCAACTACCGTGGCGTCGGTGCCAGCGAAGGCGCCCACGACATGGGCACCGGCGAAGTCGACGATGCCGAGGCGGTGGCCGAATGGCTGCGGGCCAAACATCCAGATTTGCCACTGACCCTGTTCGGTTTCTCCTTCGGCGGTTTTGTTGCCGCCAGTCTCGGCGGACGCCTGGAAGCCAAGGGCGAACAGCTGAAACATGTGTTCATGGTAGCGCCCGCTGTCATGCGCCTGGGCGATCAGGATCAACTGCCGCAACACGGCGAATTGACCCTGATCCAGCCGGAAACCGACGAAGTGATCGACCCGCAAGCCGTCTACGACTGGTCCGCGAAACTCGAGCGTCCCCATGAGCTGCTGAAAGTGGCAGAATGCGGACACTTTTTTCATGGCAAGCTGACCGATCTCAAGGATCTGATCCTGCCGCGTCTTTCGAATTGATTGCAGTCTGACAAGCGATTACCCATGACGACTCGTACCCGTATCCTCACCGGCATCACCACCACCGGCACGCCACACCTGGGCAACTACGCCGGCGCCATCCGCCCGGCGATCGTCGCCAGCCGTGACAGCAATGCCGATTCGTTCTACTTCCTGGCCGACTACCACGCCCTGATCAAATGCGATGACCCGCTGCGCATCCAGCGCTCGCGTCTGGAAATCGCCGCGACCTGGCTGGCCGGTGGCCTGGATGTGGACCGCGTGACGTTCTATCGCCAGTCCGACATCCCGGAAATCCCCGAGCTGACCTGGCTGCTGACCTGCGTCGCCGCCAAGGGCCTGCTCAACCGCGCCCACGCCTACAAGGCTTCGGTGGACAAGAACGTTGAGACCGGCGAAGACCCGGATGCAGGCATCACCATGGGCTTGTACAGCTATCCGGTGCTGATGGCCGCGGACATCCTGATGTTCAACGCGCACAAGGTGCCGGTCGGTCGCGATCAGATCCAGCACGTGGAAATGGCCCGCGACATCGGTCAGCGCTTCAACCATTTGTTCGGTCAGGGCAAAGAATTCTTCACCATGCCTGAAGCGCTGATTGAAGAAAGTGTTGCCACGCTGCCAGGCCTCGACGGTCGCAAAATGTCGAAGAGCTACGACAACACCATCCCGTTGTTCAGCAGCGCCAAAGAGATGAAGGACGCGATTTCGCGGATCGTCACCGATTCGCGCGCGCCGGGCGAAGCCAAAGACCCGGACAATTCGCACCTGTTCACACTGTTCCAGGCATTTGCCACCCCGGCGCAGTCCAACGAGTTCCGCAGCGAACTGTTGCAGGGCCTGGGTTGGGGCGAAGCGAAGAATCGTCTGTTCCAGTTGCTGGACAGCGAACTGGGCGAGTCCCGCGAGCGTTATCACCAGTTGATCGAACGCCCGGCGGACCTGGAAGACATGCTGCAAGTCGGCGCCAAGAAGGCCCGTGCCGTGGCGACACCGTTCCTTCACGAACTGCGTGAAGCGGTCGGCCTGCGTTCTTTCGTGGCGCAGACTCAAGTCGCGGCCACTACCAAGAAAAAAGCCGCGAAAGCAGCACGTTTTGTCAGCTTCCGTGAAGACGACGGCAGTTTCCGCTTCCGTCTGCTGGCGGCCGATGGCGAGCAACTGCTGTTGTCGCGCAACTTTGCCGACGGCAAAACCGCTGGGCAAGTGACCAAGCAACTGCAAGCGGGCCAGCCTCTGGACCTGCGCAGCGAAGACCTGAGCTTCAGTGTCTGGCTGGAAGGCGAGTGTGTGGCAGACAGCCCGGCATTCGCCGACAGCGCCGCGCGTGACGGCGCCATCGACGCCCTGCGCGTTGCGTTGACGCCGGTTCAGGAATAAAACAGCGGCTCGACCCGACCAAGGGCCGATTGCCATTCCCCCGGGCCGTCGCTACAGTGACGGCCCGTTTTTGTTGCCTTGCTAACGAATTATGACGCCCCTAGAACGATATCAAGCTGATCTGAAGCGCCCGGAATTCTTCCATGACGCCGCGCAGGAAACTGCTGTGCGCCATTTGCAGCGCCTGTACGACGATCTGGTCGCGGCCTCGCAGAGCAAGCCGGGCCTGTTTGGCAAACTGTTTGGCAAGAAAGAGCAGGCGCCGGTCAAGGGCCTGTACTTCTGGGGTGGCGTGGGTCGCGGCAAGACTTACCTGGTCGACACCTTCTTCGAAGCGCTGCCGTTCAAGGAAAAGACCCGGACTCACTTCCACCGCTTCATGAAGCGCGTGCACGAGGAGATGAAGACCCTCGGTGGCGAGAAAAACCCGCTAACCATCATCGCCAAGCGTTTCTCCGACGAGTCGCGCGTGATCTGCTTCGATGAGTTTTTCGTCTCCGACATCACCGACGCCATGATTCTTGGCACGCTGATGGAAGAGCTGTTCAAGAACGGCGTGACCTTGGTCGCGACCTCGAACATCGTGCCGGACGGCCTGTACAAGGACGGCCTGCAACGCGCGCGCTTCCTGCCGGCCATCGCGCTGATCAAGCAGAACACCGACATCGTCAACGTCGACAGCGGCGTCGATTACCGTCTGCGTCATCTTGAACAAGCGGAACTGTTCCACTTTCCGTTGGACGAAGCCGCTCAGGAAAGCCTGCGCAAGAGCTTCCGCGCACTGACGCCGGAATGCACCGCCGCGGTCGAAAATGACGTGCTGATGATCGAGAATCGCGCCATCCGCGCGGTACGTACGTGTGATGACGTGGCCTGGTTCGACTTCCGCGAACTGTGCGACGGCCCACGCAGCCAGAACGATTACATCGAACTGGGCAAGATCTTCCACGCCGTGCTGCTCAGCGGTGTCGAGCAGATGAGCGTCACCACGGATGACATCGCCCGTCGCTTTATCAACATGGTCGACGAGTTCTATGACCGTAACGTCAAGCTGATCATTTCAGCCGAAGTCGAGCTCAAAGACCTCTACACCGGCGGTCGCCTGAACTTTGAGTTCCAGCGCACGCTCAGCCGTCTGCTGGAAATGCAGTCGCACGAATTCCTGTCCCGGGCGCACAAGCCGTAGGACGATTCGGACACAAAAAAAGGGCCTGCATTTGCAGGCCCTTTTTTATGCCTTGAGCAGACCTTGACTCCAGCGCGGACCCTGTGGGAGTGAGCTTGCTCGCGATGGCGGTTTCACATTCAACATTGATGTCGACTGACACACCGCAATCGCGAGCAAGCTCGCTCCCACATTGGATATGTGTTGGATTTGAGTATTACGCCGCCTGCTGAAACTGCTGCCGATACTGGTTCGGCGACAGTTCCGTGTGCTGGCGGAACAGCCGCGCGAAGAAGCTTGCATCATCGTAACCGACCTCATAACTGATGGTCTTGATGCTCTTGCGGCTGCCGGACAGCAGCCCCTTGGCGGTTTCGATGCGCAGGCGTTGCAGGTAATGCAGCGGCTTGTCGCCGGTCGCGGTCTGGAAGCGGCGCATGAAGTTGCGGATGCTCATGCCGTGTTCGCGGGCGACGTCTTCGAAGCGGAATTTGTCGGCGAAGTGCTCTTCGAGCCAGTGCTGGATCTGCAGGATGATCACGTCCTGATGCAGCTTCTGGCCGCCAAAACCAATCCGTCCCGGGGAATAGCTGCGCTGGACTTCGTAGAGGATATCCCGCGCCACGGCCTGCGATACGTTGGCGCCGCAGAAGCGCTCGATCAGATAGATGTAGAGATCGCAGGCCGAGGTGGTACCGCCGGCGCAATACAGGTTGTCGGCGTCGGTCAGGTGCTTGTCCTGATTCAGCTGAACCTGCGGGTAGCGCTCGGCGAACGCGTTGAAGAAGCGCCAGTACGTGGTCGCTTCCTTGCCATTGAGCAGGCCGGCCTCGGCGAGCCAGAACACCCCTGTCGCTTCGCCGCACAGCACCGCACCGCGGGCATGTTGCTCGCGCAGCCACGGGAAGACCTGCGGATAACGTTTGCAGAGCGTCTCGAAGTCGTCCCAGAAGGCGGGGAGGATGATGATGTCGGCGTTTTCCAGGCCGCCGTCTACCGGGATGATCACGTCGCTGAAGCTGTTCACTGGCTTGCCGTCGGGGCTGACCAACCGGGTTTCAAATGCCGGTGTCAGGCCCTGGCCCAGCTGTTTTCCATAGCGCAGGCTGGCCAGATGGAAGAAATCTTTGGCTTGCAGGAGGGTGGAAGCGAAAACCCGGTCGATCGCCAGGATGCTGACGCGCCGCAGGGGCGTGGAGACGTGCTTAGACATAATTCAACTTTATTTTTATAAGGGAAAGTGGTCATCAAACGGCTGGATCGTCTTATTTTTTGTCTGATGTGTCCAGTGTCCTGTGTCGGAGGTGAGGCTTAGTCTCTGAAGGGCCATTCCTCTAACAATAACGACAGGTGCCGCATGATCCCCAGAACCTTGTTCAGTTCCGAGCACGAACTTTTCCGCGACAGCGTGCGTACATTCCTCGAAAAAGAGGCCGTTCCGTTCCATGCACAGTGGGAAAAACAAGGCTATATCGACCGAAAACTCTGGAGCAAGGCCGGGGAGGCGGGGATGTTGTGTTCGCATCTGCCGGAGGAATACGGCGGGTTGGGCGCGGACTTTTTGTACAGCGCGGTGGTGATCGAAGAGGTCGGGCGCCTGGGGCTGACCGGGATCGGTTTCTCCCTGCATTCGGACATTGTGGCGCCTTACATCCTGCATTACGGCAGTGAGGCGTTGAAGCACAAATACCTGCCGAAACTGGTGTCCGGCGAGATGGTCACGGCGATCGCCATGACCGAGCCGGGGGCCGGTTCCGACCTGCAAGGGGTGAAGACCACGGCGGTGCTGGATGGCGACGAGTACATCATCAACGGTTCGAAAACCTTCATCACCAACGGCTTTCTGGCGGACCTGGTGATTGTCGTGGCCAAGACCGATCCGAAGGCCGGCGCCAAGGGCACTAGTCTGTTTCTGGTCGAGGCCGGCACCCCCGGCTTCGACAAGGGCAAGCGCCTGGAAAAGGTCGGGATGAAGGCGCAGGACACGTCGGAATTGTTCTTTCAGGACGTTCGGGTGCCCAAGGAAAACCTGTTGGGGCAGGCCGGGATGGGCTTCGCTTACCTGATGCAGGAATTGCCGCAAGAACGCCTCACCGTGGCCATCGGCGGGCTGGCGTCGGCTGAGGCTGCGTTGCAATGGACGCTGGACTACACCCGCGAACGCAAGGCGTTCGGCAAGGCGATTGCCGATTTCCAGAACACGCGCTTCAAGCTGGCGGAGATGGCCACCGAGATTCAGATTGGCCGAGTCTTCGTCGATCGCTGTCTGGAGTTGCACCTGCAAGGCAAGCTGGACGTGCCGACGGCGGCGATGGCCAAGTATTGGGGCACGGACCTGCAATGCAAGGTACTCGACGAGTGCGTGCAGTTGCATGGTGGCTACGGCTTTATGTGGGAATACCCGATTGCCCGGGCGTGGGCGGATGCGCGGGTGCAGCGGATTTATGCGGGGACCAATGAAATCATGAAGGAGATTATTGCGCGTTCGCTTTGATCTGCATTGACTGAACTGACGCCATCGCGGGCAAGCCTCGCTCCCACAGGAATAACCGAACCTGTGTGAGCGGCGCTTGCCCGCGATTGGTTTTAAGGATCAATCAAGGTGCAGGGTTCGGGTGATCCTTGTGAATCGCCTCAATCCCCTCCAGCACTTCATCCGACAGTTTCAAATCGAAGCTGGCGATGTTGCTCTCCAGTTGCTCCATCGTCGTCGCACCAATGATGTTGCTGGTGACGAACGGTTGCTGGGTCACGAATGCCAATGCCATTTGCGCCGGGTCCAGGCCGTGTTCACGGGCCAGTGCCACGTAACGGCTGCACGCTGCTTCCGATTGTGGGTTGAAATAGCGGCTGAAGCGACTGTAGAGGCTCAGGCGGCCTTTTGGTGGGCGAGCGCCACCTTCGTACTTGCCCGACAGGAAACCGAACGCCAGCGGCGAATAAGCGAGCAAGCCACATTGTTCGCGAATGGCAATTTCTGCCAGGCCGACTTCGAAGCTGCGGTTGAGCAGGTTGTACGGGTTCTGGATCGACACGGCGCGCGGCCAGCCACGGGCTTCGGCCAGGGCGAGGAAGCGCATGGTGCCCCATGGTGTTTCATTGGACAGGCCGATGTGGCGGATCTTGCCGGCCTTGACCTGCTCGTCCAGCGCTTCGAGGGTGTCTTCCAGCGGCGTGAGGTTGGCTTCGCTCTTGTGCTTGTAGCCCAGCTGTCCGAAAAAATTGGTGCTGCGTTCCGGCCAGTGCAGTTGATAGAGGTCGATGTAGTCGGTTTGCAGGCGTTTCAGGCTCGCGTCCACGGCTTCGGTGATGTGCTGGCGGTTGTGGCGCAGGTTTTTATCACGGATGTAATCGATGGTATTGCCGGGGCCGGCGATCTTGCTGGCGAGGATCCAGTCGGCGCGATCGCCGCGACTTTTGAAGTAATTGCCGATGTAGCGCTCGGTGGTGGCGTAGGTTTCGGCCTTGGGTGGCACCGGGTACATCTCGGCAGTGTCGATGAAATTGATCCCGGCACTTTTGGCCCGTTCAATCTGCGCGAAGGCTTCAGCCTCGCTGTTTTGCTCGCCCCAGGTCATGGTTCCGAGGCAGATGGCGCTCACATTCAGATTGGTTCTGCCTAGCTGGCGATAGTCCATCGGGTACTCCTTGGGCAAAACAATCATAAAAGCAGGTTGAATTATTTTTCGCAATCTGCATAATTGCGCACCTCTTTCTGCAGTGGAAGTGATGCGCCGCCGCCGAAGAATCTTGCCGTTGAACGGACGCGCCGACCCGAGCCCCCGAAAGCGTCTGTATCCGGCTGCCTTTGACTTGTCAAAGTACGCACTATTCAGTAAGATCCGCCGTCTAATTTACAGGGCGGCCCCTGAGGCTATAAAGAATGAAAACTTTTACTGCTAAACCGGAAACAGTACAGCGCGACTGGTTTGTCGTCGACGCTGCAGGTCAGACCCTGGGTCGTCTGGCCACCGAAATCGCGAGCCGTCTGCGTGGCAAGCATAAAGCTGAGTACACTCCTCACGTTGACACCGGCGATTACATCGTCGTTATCAATGCCGAGCAGATTCGTGTAACCGGTGCTAAAACCACCGACAAAATCTACTACTCCCACTCCGGTTTCCCGGGCGGCATCAAGTCGATCAACTTCGAAAAGCTGATCGCTAAAGCCCCTGAGCGCGTGATCGAGACCGCGGTCAAAGGCATGCTGCCTAAGAACCCGCTGGGTCGCGACATGTATCGTAAGCTGAAAGTCTATGCGGGCGCTGTACACCCTCATACTGCTCAGCAGCCCCAAGAACTGAAGTTTTAACGGAATAGTTCATTATGTCGGCGACTCAAAATTACGGCACTGGCCGTCGCAAGACCGCAACCGCACGCGTTTTCCTGCGTCCGGGTACTGGTAACATCTCCATCAACAACCGTTCGCTGGATAATTTCTTCGGCCGCGAAACTGCCCGCATGGTAGTTCGTCAGCCGCTGGAATTGACTGAGACTGTCGAGAAGTTCGACATCTACGTCACCGTGATCGGCGGTGGTGTAAGTGGTCAAGCTGGCGCAATCCGCCACGGTATCACTCGCGCACTGATGCAGTACGACGAAACCCTGCGTGGCGCTCTGCGCAAAGCTGGCTTCGTTACTCGCGATGCTCGTGAAGTTGAACGTAAGAAAGTCGGTCTGCGTAAAGCGCGTAAGCGTCCGCAGTACTCGAAGCGTTAATTCGCTTTCACGTTCAAAAAAGAACGCCCAGTCTCCTCACGGAGCTGGGCGTTTTTTTATGTGTGCGATTTATCAAAGAATTGCGCTGTGACAACTTGCCACAGCCGTAGAGCCCCTATACTGCAAGGCTTGGCAGTGGAGCCCTTGGGTAATTACCTTGTCAGAATTGGGGCTTTTCATTACCATTCGGCAAAATTTTTATAAGTACATAGATTTACTTAGTAGATGCCTGATTTAACAGGCCACAAAAGCTGATGGGAGAGGACTGAATGAGCAATGACGGCGTGAATGCAGGCCGGCGTCGCTTCTTGGTAGCAGCCACATCCGTGGTGGGTGCTGCAGGAGCGGTGGGGGCTGCGGTCCCGTTCGTGGGGTCATGGTTTCCCAGTGCCAAGGCGAAAGCCGCAGGTGCACCGGTGAAAGTGAATGTCAGCAAAATCGAGCCAGGCCAGCAGATGATTGCTGAGTGGCGCGGCCAGCCGGTATTCATTGTCCGCCGTACTACGGAAATCCTGGGGAATCTGAAAAAGATCGAGGGCCAGTTGTCTGACCCGACCTCCAAGAACTCGACACAACCGACTTATGTCGA
This sequence comes from Pseudomonas sp. SIMBA_041, assembly GCF_046535095.1. Taxonomy (NCBI): domain Bacteria; kingdom Pseudomonadati; phylum Pseudomonadota; class Gammaproteobacteria; order Pseudomonadales; family Pseudomonadaceae; genus Pseudomonas; species Pseudomonas sp. SIMBA_041. The sequence goes on along the minus strand of NZ_JAWRXJ010000007.1, from coordinate 371,296 downwards.
CCCGGAAACGCGTTCGATCAAGCCAGAAGTACTGCTGCTGATCGGTATCTGCACACACCTGGGTTGCTCGCCGACCTTCCGTCCCGAAGTGGCACCTGCTGATCTGGGCAAGGACTGGGTAGGCGGTTATTTCTGCCCGTGCCACGGTTCCCACTACGATCTGGCTGGCCGCGTCTACAAGTCGCAACCTGCGCCTTTGAACCTGCCAGTTCCCCCGCATTCCTATGAGACCGACGACATCATTGTCATCGGCGTCGATACGGAGAAAGCGTGATGAGCAAGTTCATGGATTGGGTTGATGCGCGCTTTCCCGCGACCAAAATGTGGGAAGACCATCTCAGCAAGTACTACGCCCCGAAGAACTTCAACTTCTTCTATTTCTTTGGCTCCCTGGCACTGCTCGTTCTGGTTAACCAGATCGTCACCGGTGTCTGGCTGACCATGAGCTACACCCCGTCGGCAGAAGAGGCGTTTGCTTCCGTCGAATACATCATGCGCGACGTCGAGTACGGCTCGATCCTGCGTCTGCTGCACTCCACTGGCGCCTCGGCGTTCTTTATCGTGGTGTATCTGCACATGTTCCGTGGCCTGCTCTACGGTTCGTACCAGAAGCCGCGTGAGCTGGTGTGGGTCTTCGGCATGCTGATCTACCTGGCGCTGATGGCTGAAGCCTTCATGGGTTACCTGCTGCCATGGGGCCAGATGTCCTACTGGGGTGCCCAGGTGATCATCTCGCTGTTCGGTGCGATCCCGGTCATCGGTAACGACCTGACCCAGTGGATCCGTGGTGACTACCTGATTTCCGGTATTACCCTGAACCGCTTCTTCGCCCTGCACGTTGTTGCGTTGCCGATCGTGATCCTCGGTCTGGTGGTGCTGCACGTTCTGGCGTTGCACGAAGTCGGTTCGAACAATCCGGACGGCGTCGACATCAAGAAACACAAGGACGAAAACGGCGTACCGCTGGACGGCATTGCCTTCCACCCGTACTACACCGTGAAAGATATCGTCGGCGTGGTGGTGTTCCTGTTCATCTTCTGCTCGATCGTGTTCTTCTTCCCGGAAATGGGTGGTTACTTCCTCGAGAAACCGAACTTCGAAGTGGCGAACGCCTTCAAGACCCCAGAGCACATCGCTCCGGTCTGGTACTTCACTCCGTTCTACGCGATTTTGCGGGCCATCCCGGACAAGCTCATGGGTGTTATTGCCATGGGTGCGTCGATCGCCATGCTGTTCGTCCTGCCGTGGCTGGACCGTAGCCCCGTCAAGTCGATGCGCTACAAAGGCTGGCTGAGCAGGATCTGGCTGTGGGTGTTCTGCATTTCGTTCGTGATCCTTGGCGTGCTGGGCGTGTTGGCCCCGACTCCTGAGCGGACGTTGCTGTCGCAGGTCTGTACCTTCCTGTACTTCGCCTACTTCATTCTGATGCCGTTCTACACCAGGCTCGAGAAGACCAAACCGGTTCCGGAAAGGGTGACTGGCTGATGAAAAAGTTATTTTTTGCGCTGATTTTTGCTGCTTTGCCTGTCCTGTCCTTCGCGGCTGAACATGGTGGTCCTGAGCTGGAAAAGGTCGACATCGACGTTTCCGACAAGGCTGCCATGCAAGATGGTGCACGTACCTTTGCCAACTATTGCATGGGCTGCCACAGCGCCAAGTTCCAGCGCTACGAGCGCGTTGCGGATGACCTGGGCATTCCCCATGAGCTGATGCTCTCGAACCTGGTATTCACCGGCGCCAAGATTGGCGACCACATGAGCATCGGCATGCAGCCGGCAGACGCCAAGGCCTGGTTCGGCGCGGCTCCGCCTGATCTGACGCTGGTGGCTCGTGTTCGCGGTACTGACTGGCTCTATGGCTACCTGAAGTCGTTCTACGAAGATCCGTCGCGTCCATGGGGCGTGAACAACAAGGTTTTCCCGAACGTCGGTATGCCTAACGTCCTGGCGGGCCTGCAAGGTCGTCAGATCATCGGTTGCAAGCAGGTTCAGATCGTCGAAGACGGCAAGAAGCAGTTTGACCCGCTGACCGGTACGCCTTTGACGCATGAAGCCTGTGATCAAATGACCATCGTGCCGAAAACGGGAGCCCTGACCGAAGAGCAGTTCGATGAGAAGGTCAAGAATCTGGTAACCTTCCTGGCTTACTCGGCTAACCCGGTTAAGTTGCAACATCAGCGCATTGGTACTTACGTCTTGCTGTACCTGGCGTTCTTCTTCGTGTTCGCTTATCTGCTCAAGCGCGAATACTGGAAAGATGTGCACTGATAAAGATTCAAGCAGTTGCTGTTAATCGCGCGCGCCCAAGGGCGCCTCTGAAGGTGTAACGAGTCTGGTGATCCAGGCGTTACGGGAGGCGTCCTCTGGGCGCGCTCGTTTTTCCGCTTTCGATAATTTCAACAAGCGAGGAGGACCGCCATGGGCGTGACCAATCGGTTGGCCTGTTACTCCGACCCCGCCGACCACTATTCCCACCGAGTGCGTATCGTACTTGCAGAGAAGGGTGTCAGCGCCGAGATCATTTACGTGGAAGCTGGTCGCCAGCCGCCTAAACTGATTGAGGTGAACCCTTACGGAAGCCTGCCCACCCTGGTCGATCGTGACCTGGCGTTGTGGGAGTCGACCGTGGTGATGGAATATCTGGATGAGCGTTACCCGCACCCGCCCTTGCTGCCGGTTTATCCTGTGGCGCGTGCAAACAGCCGTCTGCTGATTCATCGTATTCAGCGCGACTGGTGTGGCCTGGTGGATCTGATCCTGGATTCGAAGACCAAGGAAGCAGCCCGCGTCGTCGCTCGTAAAGAGCTGCGCGAGAGCCTGACGGGCGTGTCGCCGCTGTTCGCCGACAAGCCGTTTTTCCTCAGTGAGGAACAAAGTCTGGTGGACTGCTGCCTATTACCAATACTCTGGCGCTTGCCGATTTTGGGTATTGAACTGCCGCGGCCTGCCAAGCCGCTGCTTGATTATATGGAGCGCTCGTTTGCGCGTGAGGCTTTCCAGGCAAGTCTGTCTGGTGTCGAACGCGATATGCGCTAAGGCTTAAGGAGCCGCTATGAACTCCAGTCGACCTTATCTGGTCCGCGCGCTCTACGAGTGGATTGTGGACAACGATTGCACCCCGCACATGCTGGTCAATTCGGAATACCCATCGGTGCAGGTGCCTCAGGGCTTTGCCAGTGACGGTCAAATCGTCTTGAACGTGTCGCCACAAGCCGTGCGGCATTTGCACATGGACAACGAGGCGGTCAGCTTCGAAGGGCGCTTCGGCGGTGTGCCACACACCCTGTACGTGCCTATCGCCTCGATCCTGGGGATTTACGCCCGGGAGAACGGTCAGGGCATGGTGTTCGATCTGGAATCGCCTATGGAAGACGAAGAAGAGATTGAGCCGGATGATGATATTCCGCCACCCGACAGCGAGCCGCCGCGTCCCAGCGGTCGACCCAGTTTGAAAGTGGTGAAGTAATAAAAAAGGCGATCCGGATGGATCGCCTTTTTTATTACTTCCGTAGGAGCCGAGCTGGCTCGCGATGGCGATTCAAAGACGCCATCGCCGGCAAGCCGTGCTCCTGCAGGTGGGAATCAGTCGATGTACTCAAACAGCTTCACAATCTTCTGCACGCCGGAAACGCCTTGTACCAGGTTGGTCGCTTGAGCAGCTTCCTGTTTGGTCAGCAGGCCCAGCAAGTAGACGATGCCGTTTTCGGTCACCACCTTGATGCGCGAGCCGGGGATGTTGGCGTCTGCGAGCATCTGGGTCTTGATCTTGGTGGTCAGCCAGGCGTCGTTCTGGCGTGCCAGCAGCGAGGAGGGCGGCAGGATCTGCAATTCGTTGTGCACGGTTTTTACCCGCTGCACAGCGGCTGCGGCCTGCTCGGCCTTGGCCTTGAGGTCTTCGCGAGGCGTCTGCCCGGCGAGCAGCACCACACCATTGAAGCTGGTAACGACAATGTGCGAATCCTTGTCCAGGGCCGGGTCGGCCTTGGCCACGTTGACGCCGACTTTGGTATCGATCAGGGAGTCGTCGATCTTGCTGCCGAAGGTGCGTGTGCCACGGTCATCTTCAATCGGCGCTTCACGGCTGGCGTTAACCACCGAGGTGCAGCCGCTGATGCCGATCAGGCACAGGGTCAAGGCCATCAGGCCTAGGCGATTAGAGGTCATTCTTCACTCCCGAACAGTTGGCTGTCGATCAGATCGCAAAGGCAATGGATCGCCAGCAGGTGGACTTCCTGAATACGTGCGGTGACATTGGCCGGTACGCGAATCTCGACATCCTCGGGCAATAGCAGTGACGCCATGCCGCCGCCATCGCGACCGGTCAATGCTACGACAATCATTTCGCGATCATGTGCGGCCTGGATCGCCTGAATTATGTTTGCCGAGTTGCCGCTGGTGGAAATCGCCAGCAATACATCGCCTGGCTGGCCGAGGGCGCGGATCTGTTTGGAGAAGATTTCGTTGTAGCTGTAGTCGTTGGCAATCGAGGTGATCGTCGAGCTGTCGGTGGTCAGCGCGATGGCTGGCAGGCTCGGGCGCTCACGTTCGAAGCGGTTGAGCAGCTCTGACGAAAAGTGCTGGGCGTCGCCAGCGGAGCCGCCGTTGCCGCAGGAAAGCATTTTGCCCTCATTGAGCAGGGCGTTGACCATCACTTGGCTGGCTTGCTCGATGTGCGGTGCAAGTACGTCCATCGCCATTTGCTTGGTGTCGATACTGGCCTGAAAAAGCTGGCGAATTCGGGATTGCATGTCCATCTGTGTGACCTTAATTAGCGCGGCTACTCGGCACATGAATGTGCAGCCCGCAAAGCAAAGAGCAAAAGTGTTGGGTGTAGGTGTCCGGTTCGGGGCGCAAGCGATCAGCTGTCGAAGGCATTCTGAATCCAGTTCAACTGATCAAGATTGCTGTCGATGGCAACCACGTCGAAGCGGCAAGGGGAATTGGCCCAACGCGACTCGCGCTGAAGAAAATACTGCGCGGCGAAAATCAGTTTCTGCCGTTTGCGCTCATCGATGCTATCGAGCGCGCCACCCCATTGGGTATTTTTTCTGTAGCGGACTTCAACGAATACTACTGTATCGCCATCAAGCATGACCAGATCAAGCTCGCCGCGTTTACACAACCAGTTCTGCGCCAGCAGGCGCAGACCGTGTTGTTGAAGATGCTCGAGCGCATGGCGCTCGGCATCTTGACCGCTTTGCTGGCGTGACCTGTCAGGCATCAGTTCGGGGTGTCAGGCAGGCGTTGAACCTGGCCGTTGACGAACTGGGCCCAAGGCAACTGGCGCACGACGCGTTGGTTCTGGGTCATGCCCAGGCTGCCCGACTGGCCCGAGATGCGGCTGTCCGGCAAGGCCTTGAGTTGCCCCAGGCGTGGCGCCAGACGGTAGGCATCGACGCCCATGGCATACAGGCGACCGAGGCTGCCGCCGGCTTGTGGCCATTGTGCTGTCACTTGTTTGCGCAGTGGATCATTGGCATCCAGCAACCACGGGGTTTCGCAGAAGCGAATACCGTTCATGTCGTTGTACTGATTGACGTCACCGCTGGCACTGAACACGTGGGAGGTGGCGTAAACCGGCACATCGCCTGCGTACTGGAAGTTCAGGGTCGGTTTGATCTGCTGGGCCTGTTGCGGAGTGGCGGCCAGGAAGATGAACTCGATGTCCTGGCGACGTGAAGGCTGGGCAGCGACCTGCGAGCCTACGGTGCTTTGCAGGCTTTTCGCGCGGCCTTCGCTCTGGCGCAGCTGGAACATGTCAGCAATCTGCTGGGCCAGTTGAACCGGTTGGTCGACGCGTTCGGTGGCGACGATGCTGCCACCGTTGGCCTGCCAGTCCTGGCTGAAGGCGCGGAGTACACGATCGCCCCATTCGCCTTTTGGCACCATGATCGCGGCGCGATGCAGGCCATCGGCACGAGCGCGGCGAGACACTTCGCGGGCTTCGTCTTCAGCCGCCAGGCCAAACTGGAACAGTTGGGCCGGGCCTTGTTCGCCTTCGCTGTAGTTCAGTGCCAAGGTTGTGATTGGCAGTTGCGGACGCGAGCTAAGCTGTTTGACCAGCGGCTTCTCCAGCGGGCCAACCACCAGTTGCACGCCATCGGCCTGGGCCTTGCGGTAGAACTCGTCCATCGACGTCAGCTTCGAGCTGTCATAGAACTCGATGGCCGGTGGCTTCTGCCCGGCTTGTTGTGCCTGGTAGTGAGCCGCCATGAAACCTTCGCGCAATGCTTTGCCGACCGAGGCCAGCGGGCCGTCCTGTGGCAGTAGCAGGGCGATCTTGCTCAGGGGCTGGCTGGCCAGTTCCTTGAGGTTGGTCAGTGCCTGCGGCAGATGAACGGCGGCAGGGTGTTTAGGGTTTTGCGCGCGCCAGTTATCAATCGCGGCTTGCTGTTGTTCCAGCGTACCGGCCGATTTCACGGCCAGCGCCAGGCCCATCCAGCCACCGAGGTCGTCGGAGGTGGTGGGTTGCAGTTGCTCGGTAGGCAGTGAGGCGATCAGGGTCCAGATCGCTTCGTGGTTTTTGCTGGCTGCTTCACCGCTCAACATCGGCGCGATGAAAATACGCTCCCGTGCGGCGGCGAGCGTCTGGCCATCGGCTTCAAGGGCGCGAGCGTGAACAGTACCCGTGCGAACCTGTTGCTCGACGGGCAATTCACTCAGGTGTTGCAGGCTCGGATGGCTCAAGGCAGTCAGTGCCGCTTTGGGCTGGTTGCGCACCATCGCCAGTTCCGCCGCCAGCGTGCTGGCGAAGACTTGTGGGCCAGGCTTGAGTTGCTCGACCGGAACCAACTGCAGGATTTGCGCGGACTGGCCGGCATTCCCTTGTCGGTAGGCTGCGTCCGCTGCGCTCAAGCGCAACAGGGCGGCTTTTTCCGGATCCTTGCTTTGATTCGCCTGCTCGAGCAGTTGCTCGATACTGGCATCCGGGGTCCGTGGAAGTTCGCCAAGGCTGGAGGAGGGCGAGCTGGCGCAAGCCGCCAGCAAGGCAGCGAGGCAGAGGGCAGTGAACAGCCGCAGGCAAGCGATCATGTAGTGTTCCTGATACTCGATCAAATTAGCGTGGAATTGTACCCAAGCACTGGCCGGGGCGCGATGTTACTGGCGTGAATCGATCAATTTAGCTCGTGTAAATGTTGCAGCACTGCACAAATGGCGGAAAAACCCGTCAAGGGCCAGACGTATCGCAAGCGCCGCTACGCGCTACAATGTCGCCTTTTACCGATCATGAGGTGTGCGCTTTGACTGCTCCAGGTGCTTTGAATTCCGCTGCTGGCTCGCTTTATGTGGTGGCGACGCCCATCGGCAACCTGGACGACATCAGTGCGCGTGCGCTGAAGATCCTGCGCGACGTCGCGTTGATTGCTGCCGAAGACACGCGTCACTCCCAGCGTTTGATGCAGCATTTCGGTATCCCGACACCGTTGGCCGCCTGTCACGAACACAACGAGCGGGATGAAGGTAGCCGCTTTATCACCCGCCTGCTGGCCGGTGACGATGTGGCGCTGATCTCCGACGCCGGTACGCCGCTGATTTCCGATCCCGGTTATCACCTGGTGCGTCAGGCCCGTGCTGCGGGGATCAATGTGGTGCCGGTGCCGGGAGCCTGCGCCTTGATCGCGGCGCTGTCGGCAGCGGGTTTGCCATCCGACCGGTTCATTTTTGAGGGTTTCCTGCCGGCCAAGGCTGTCGGTCGTCGCGCTCGTCTTGAACTGGTAAAGGAAGAACCACGCACGCTGATTTTCTACGAAGCCCCGCACCGCATCCTTGAATGCCTGCAAGACATGGAGCTGGTGTTCGGTGGTGAGCGTCAGGCGTTGCTGGCTCGGGAAATCACCAAAACCTTTGAAACCCTTAAAGGCCTGCCATTGGCCGAGTTGCGCGAGTTCGTCGAGTCGGACAGCAATCAGCAGCGCGGTGAGTGTGTGGTGCTGGTGGCTGGCTGGGCTGCGCCTGAGACCGAGGACGCCGTCAGCAGCGAAGCGATGCGCATCCTCAATTTGTTGTTAGAGGAGATGCCGCTCAAGCGTGCAGCGGCATTGGCGGCGCAAATCACCGGCGAGCGCAAGAATGTGCTGTATCAGGTCGCACTGGATAAACAGAAGGGCGAGTAAAACCCGATGTGCAGGAGGGGCCAAAGGCGTTTAGCGCTTGTTCTTCGGCCGCTCTGCCGTTAACCTTCGCGGCGGAGAGTCGATCGGACAGTCGCTGCCCTCTATGAAAATTAGGGGGGGGAGGAAAGTCCGGGCTCCATAGGGCGAAGTGCCAGGTAATGCCTGGGAGGCGTGAGCCTACGGAAAGTGCCACAGAAAATAACCGCCTAAGCGCTTCGGCGCCGGTAAGGGTGAAAAGGTGCGGTAAGAGCGCACCGCACGTCTGGCAACAGTTCGTGGCTAGGTAAACCCCACTTGGAGCAAGACCAAATAGGGTCCCAAGGCGTGGCCCGCGCTGGGACCGGGTAGGTTGCTAAAGATGTCCAGTGATGGCCATCGTAGACGAATGACTGTTCAAGACAGAACCCGGCTTACAGATCGACTCTCCACCTTTTTCCCCTCCCTGTTTGAATCGTTGAACAGGGCGCCAGTGATGGCAGTTTCCCTCCGTTCAGAATCATCAGCAGAAGCACTTTCGTAATACCAAAAAAATCTTACTCTTAACAAACTACTTTAACTTTCGAACGCAGCCATCCGTGCTGATTCAAGTTATTGGGTCGAATGACACGTCAGATTCCCGTAACACCTCCTTCTGTGCTCCTAAATCTCAGTTCTGTAAGGGTTTTCCTTTAATCCGCGCCTTGACGGTGCGGTGGCCGCATTCCTATAGTGTGCGCAAGTGGCGGAAAGTGGCATGAAGTGGGTTTTTTGAACGTAAAACGCTAAAATTTGGAGAAACGCTGACGTGTTTCGCGGAGCTAACGCTATCAGTCTCGATGCAAAGGGCCGTCTCGCCATGCCGAGCCGGTACCGTGACGAGCTCGTTTCGCGTAGTTCCGGTCAGTTAATCGTCACAATCGATGCCGTTGATCCATGTTTGTGTGTTTACCCCCTCGATGAGTGGGAAATTATCGAAACCAAACTGCGCGCACTGCCTTCGCTTCGCGAAGAGAACCGCCGCCTGCAACGTTTACTGATTGGTAATGCCGTCGACCTCGAGCTCGATGGCAGTGGTCGTTTTCTGGTTCCACCGCGTCTTCGTGAATATGCCAAGTTGGATAAGCGCGCGATGTTGGTAGGCCAACTGAACAAGTTCCAATTGTGGGACGAGGATGCCTGGGATGCGGTTTCTGCCGCTGACCTGGCTGCTATTCAACAACCGGGCGCCATGCCTGATGAACTGCGTGATTTGATCCTGTGACTATTGATAGCGGCTTTAACCACATCACCGTACTGCTTGACGAAGCCGTCGAGGCTCTCGCCGTACGTCCTGATGGCTGCTATCTGGACGGTACGTTCGGGCGCGGCGGTCACAGCCGGCTGATCTTGAGTCAGCTGGGGCCTGATGGCCGGTTGCTCGGATTTGACAAGGATCCTCAAGCCATTGCCACCGGGCAGACGCTAGCGGCCGAAGACGGCCGCTTTGTCGTTGTGCAGCGCAGCTTTGCCGAGCTCGGTTCGGAAGTCGCCGACCGCGGTCTGGCCGGCAAGGTCAGCGGCGTTTTGCTCGACCTCGGCGTGTCTTCGCCGCAGCTCGACGACCCTGAGCGCGGCTTCAGTTTCCTCAATGACGGCCCGCTGGACATGCGCATGGACCCGTCCCGCGGGATCAGCGCTGCCGAGTTCGTCAACACCGCGCCGGTCGAAGAAATCGCTCGGGTGTTCAAAGAGTACGGCGAGGAACGTTTCTCCGGTCGTATGGCCCGTGCCGTCGCCGAGCGCCGCGACATCAAGCCGTTCGAGCGCACCGCCGACCTGGCCGAAGTCCTGAAAGTCGCCAACCCGGCGTGGGAAAAGGGCAAGAACCCGGCGACCCGTGCGTTCCAGGGCCTGCGCATTCACGTCAATAACGAATTGGGCGATCTGGAAGCCGGCCTCGAAGCGGCGCTGGAATGCCTGGAAGTCGGCGGCCGCCTGGTCGTCATCAGCTTCCACTCGCTGGAAGACCGCATCGTCAAACTGTTCATGCGCAAACTGGTTAAAGGTGAAGCCGACAACCTGCCGCGCAATCTGCCGGTGCGTCACGTCGCCTTCGAACCGATCATCAAAATCCATGGCAAAGCGCAGTCCGCCTCCGAGGCCGAACTCAAAGCCAACCCACGTTCCCGTAGCGCCGTCATGCGCGTCGCGGAGAAGCTGCGGTGAGCAAGCTTTTCGCCAAGCCACTGCCCGGCGGAAGCTTTTTCATGCTGCTGCTGTTTGTGGCCGTGCTTGTTTCGGCGATCGGCGTGTCGTACAGCGCTCACTGGAACCGTCAGCTGTTGAACTCGCTGTACAACGAGCTGAGCGTGCGCGACAAGGCGCAGGCCGAGTGGGGCCGCCTGATTCTCGAGCAGAGCACCTGGACCGCCCACAGCCGTATCGAAGTGCTGGCCACCGAACAACTGAAGATGCGCATTCCTGGCGCCGCTGAAGTGCAGATGGTGACGCCATGATGAAACTCGAAGGGGCAATGTTCCCATGGCGTTTTCGCGTGGTGCTGGGGCTGCTCGGCATCATGGTTGCGGCGATCTCCTGGCGCATCATCGACCTGCAAGTCATCGACCGTGCCTTTCTTAAAGGTCAGGGCGATGCGCGCAGTGTTCGTCATATTCCTATCCCGGCTCACCGTGGTCTGATCACCGACCGTAACGGCGAGCCTTTGGCCGTGAGTACGCCGGTCACCACGCTGTGGGCCAACGCCAAGGAAATGCAAACGGCCAAGGAAAAATGGCCGGCACTGGCGGCAGCGCTGGGTCAGGACCCGAAAGCCCTGGCTGAACGTCTCGAAGCCCAGGCCAACAAAGAATTCATCTATCTGGTGCGTGGGCTGACCCCCGAGCAGGGCCAGTCAGTGCTCGACCTGAAAGTACCGGGCGTCTACGGCATTGAGGAGTTCCGGCGTTTCTACCCGGCCGGTGAAGTGACCGCGCACATGGTCGGATTTACCGACATCGATGACCACGGTCGTGAAGGCGTCGAACTGGCTTATGACGAATGGCTCGCCGGGGTCGCCGGCAAGCGTCAGGTCATCAAGGACCGGCGCGGAAGGCTGATCAAGGATGTCCAGGTCACCAAAAACGCCAAGGCCGGCAAGCCCTTGGCGTTGTCCATTGACCTGCGCCTGCAATACCTGGCCAACCGCGAACTGCGTAACGCGATCATCGAGAACGGCGCCAAGGCTGGCAGCCTGGTGATCATGGACGTGAAGACCGGCGAGATCCTTGCCATGGTCAACCAGCCGACCTACAACCCGAACAACCGTCGCAACCTGCAACCGGCGATGATGCGTAACCGCGCGATGATCGACGTGTTCGAACCGGGTTCGACCATGAAAGCGATCTCGATGAGCGCCGCCATCGAGACCGGCCGCTGGAAACCGAGCGATACCGTCGAGGTGTACCCAGGCTCCTTGCAGATCGGCAAGTACACCATCAAGGACGTCTCGAAGACCGAAGGCCCGGTGCTCGACCTGACCGGGATTCTGATCAATTCCAGTAACGTCGGCATGAGTAAGGTCGCGTTCGATATCGGCGGCGAAACGATTTTCCGTCTGGCGCAAAAAGTCGGCCTCGGCCAGGACACCGGCCTTGGCTTCCCGGGCGAGCGCGTCGGCAACCTGCCGAACTACCGCGAATGGCGCAAGGCTGAAACCGCCACGCTGTCCTATGGCTACGGTATTTCCGTGACGGCGATCCAGCTGGTGCACGCCTTCTCGGCGCTGGCCAACAACGGTCGTCTCGCGCCGCTGACCCTGATCAAAACCGACAAGGCGCCGCAGACCACGCAAGTGCTGCCGGAAGCCGTCGCAAAAACCATGCAAGGCATGCTGACCCAGGTCATCGAAGCGCCGCGCGGTGTGTTCCGTGCGCAGGTGCCGGCGTATCACGTGGCCGGCAAGTCGGGTACTGCACGTAAAACGTCGGTGGGCACCAAGGGCTACGCCGAGAACTCTTACCGCTCGCTGTTCGCCGGCTTCGGCCCGATGAGCGATCCGCGTTACGCCATCGTCGTGGTGATCGACGAACCGACCAAGGCCGGTTACTTCGGTGGTCTGGTTTCGGCGCCGGTGTTCAGCAAAGTGATGTCCGGGACGCTGCGCCTGATGAACATCACGCCGGACAACCTGCCGCCGACACAAACCGCGAACGCGACTCCCGTTGTTCCGCTGAAAGCCAATGGAGGGCGCGGCTGATGTCACTAAGTCTGAATAAAATTTTCGCCCACGCTGGCCGCGATCTATTGATCCGCGAATTGGCGCTCGACAGCCGCAACGTGCGCGCTGGCGACTTGTTTCTCGCTGTTCCTGGCGGGCGTTTCGACGGTCGTGCGCACATCGCCGACGCGCTGCAACGCGGCGCTGCCGCGGTGGCGTATGAAGTCGAAGGCTCGACCGTATTGCCGATCACCGACGTGCCGATGATTCCGGTCAAAGGCCTGGCCGCACAGCTGTCGGACATCGCCGGGCGCTTTTATGGCGACCCGAGCCGTCATTTGAACCTGGTGGGTGTGACCGGCACCAACGGCAAAACCAGCGTGACCCAATTGGTAGCCCAGGCGCTTGATCTGCTTGGCCAACATTGCGGCATCGTCGGCACGTTGGGCTGCGGTTTCCACGGCGCGCTGGAAAGCGGCCTGCACACCACGCCGAATCCAATCGCCGTGCAAGCGACCCTGGCCGACCTGAAAAAGGCCGGCGCCAAAGCGGTCGCCATGGAAGTCTCGTCCCACGGGCTGGATCAGGGCCGCGTCACGGCGCTGGCGTTTGATGTGGCGGTGATGACCAACCTGTCCCGCGATCACCTTGATTACCACGGCACCATGCAGGCCTATGGCGAAGCCAAGGCCAGGCTGTTTGCCTGGAATGATTTGAAGTGCCGGGTGGTGAACCTCGACGACGACTTCGGCCGGCAACTGGCCGCCGAAAAGCGTGAGTCGCGTTTGATCACCTACAGCCTCGAAGACAGCAGCGCCTACCTGTATTGCCGTGAAGCGCAATTTGATGACGAAGGTGTGCGCGCCACGTTGGTGACGCCGCAGGGCGAGCACCATTTGCGCAGCACCTTGCTCGGTCGCTTCAACCTGAGCAACGTGCTGGCCGCCGTCGGCGCGTTGCTCGGTCTGGATTATGCGCTGGACGAAATTCTCAACGTCCTGCCGAAGCTCGAAGGCCCGGCCGGTCGCATGCAGCGCCTCGGTGGCGGTACTCAGCCATTGGTGGTGGTCGATTACGCCCACACCCCGGATGCGCTGGAAAAAGTCCTGATGGCCCTGCGTCCACACGCCAAGGGGCGCTTGCTGTGCCTGTTCGGTTGCGGCGGTGATCGTGATCGCGGCAAGCGTCCGCTGATGGCCGAAGTGGTCGAGCGTCTGGCCGACGGCGTACTGGTCACCGATGACAACCCTCGCACCGAAGACCCGTCAGTGATCTTCGATGACATCCGCGCCGGCTTCACGGCTGTGGATAAAGTGACGTTCGTGGCCGGTCGTGGCCAGGCGATTGCCCAATTGATCGCCAGCGCTTCGGCGGATGACGTGATTGTCCTGGCCGGCAAAGGTCACGAGGACTATCAGGAAATCAACGGCGAGCGTCACGATTTTTCCGATCTGGTCGAGGCCGATCATGCCCTGACCGCGTGGGAGGTGGCCCATGCTTAAAGCGTTGAAACTGAGCGAGCTGACCGGGGCATTGAATGGCCAACTGCTCAATGCCGATGCCACATTTGATGGCGTCAGCATCGACAGTCGCGCGATCAAGCCCGGCCAACTGTTTATTGCCCTGACCGGCCCGCGTTTCGACGGTCATGACTATCTGAACGACGTGGCCGACAAAGGTGCCGTAGCGGCGCTGGTCGAGCGTGAAGTCGCCGACAGCGCGTTGCCACAACTGCTGGTCAAGGACACTCGTCAAGCGCTCGGTCAACTGGGCGCATTGAACCGTGCCGCGTTCACCCACCCGGTTGCAGCCGTCACCGGTTCCAGCGGCAAGACCACGGTCAAGGAGATGCTTGCGAGCATCCTGCGCACGCGCGGTCCGGTACTGGCGACCCGTGGCAACCTGAACAACGACCTCGGCGTGCCGCTGACCTTGCTCGAACTCGCGCCGGAACACACCGCCGCCGTGATCGAACTGGGTGCTTCGCGCCTTGGCGAAATTGCCTACACCGTGGGCATGACCAAACCCCACGTGGCCATCCTCAACAACGCCGGGACTGCCCACGTTGGCGAGTTTGGCGGGCCGGAAAAAATCGTTGAAGCCAAAGGCGAAATTATCGAAGGGCTTGAGGCCGATGGCATCGCCGTTCTTAATCTCGACGACAAGGCTTTTGAAATCTGGAAGACCCGCGCTGCCGGTCGCAAAGTGCTGACGTTCGCTCTGAGCAACCTCAGCGCCGACTTCTATGCCAGCGACCTGGACCGCGACGCTCGTGGTTGCCCGGCGTTCAACCTGCACACGCCTGACGGTGTGGAGCGTGTTCAATTGAACCTGCTCGGCACGCATAACGTCGCCAACGCCATGGCCGCTGCCGCAGCCGCTCATGCCTTGGGCGTGTCGCTGTTCGGCATTGCCACCGGCCTGGCCGCTGTGCAACCGGTCAAGGGCCGCTCTGTCGCGCAATTGGCCACCAACGGCATGCGCGTGATTGATGACACGTACAACGCAAACCCGACCTCCATGTGCGCTGCCGTTGATATACTCGCCGGCTTTTCCGGTCGCACCGTTCTGGTGCTCGGGGATATCGGCGAGTTGGGCGATTGGGCACAGCAGGGGCACCGCGATGTGGGCGAATACGCCCGCGGCAAAGTATCCGCGCTGTATGCCGTCGGACCCATGATGGTTCACGCCGTAAACGCTTTCGGTCCACAGGCCTTTCACTTCAGCACTCAGGCTGAACTGATCAAGGCGCTGGGCGCCGAGCAAGACACCAATACCACCATTTTGATCAAGGGTTCGCGCAGCGCTGCGATGGAAAACATCGTCGCCGCTTTGTGCGGGTCCAGTCTGGAGAAACATTAATGCTGCTGCTGCTAGCGGAGTATCTGCAACAGTTCTACAAAGGCTTCGCGGTCTTCCAGTACCTGACCCTGCGCGGGATTCTCGGTGTGCTGACCGCGCTGGTCTTGTCGCTGTGCTATGGCCCGTGGATGATCCGCACCCTGCAGAACCGTCAGATCGGCCAATCCGTTCGCAACGACGGTCCACAGTCGCACTTGTCCAAGTCGGGTACGCCGACCATGGGCGGTGCGTTGATTCTGTCGTCCATCGGCGTCAGCACCCTGCTCTGGGCTGATCTGAGCAACCGTTATGTCTGGACCGTGCTGCTGGTGACGTTGCTGTTCGGTGCCATCGGCTGGGTCGACGATTACCGCAAAGTGATCGAGAAGAACTCCCGTGGCTTGCCGAGTCGCTGGAAGTACTTCTGGCAGTCGGTGTTCGGTCTGGGCGCTGCGGTCTTCCTTTATATGACCGCGGCCACCCCGGTAGAAACCACCCTGATTTTGCCGATGCTCAAGGATTACAGCATTCCGCTGGGCGCAGGCTTCATCGTCCTGACCTACTTCGTGATCGTTGGCTCGAGCAACGCGGTCAACCTGACTGACGGCCTCGATGGCCTGGCGATCATGCCGACCGTGATGGTCGGCGGCGGTCTGGGGATCTTCTGCTACCTGTCGGGTAACGTGAAGTTCGCTGAATACCTGCTGATTCCTTATGTACCGGGCGCGGGTGAACTGATCGTGTTCTGCGGTGCGCTGATCGGGGCGGGCCTCGGGTTCCTCTGGTTCAACACCTATCCGGCTCAAGTGTTCATGGGCGACGTCGGCGCACTGGCGCTGGGCGCCGCGCTGGGCACCATCGCGGTGATCGTCCGTCAGGAAATCGTCCTGTTCATCATGGGCGGTGTGTTCGTGATGGAGACCCTGTCGGTGGTCATCCAGGTTGCTTCTTTCAAGATGACCGGTCGCCGCGTGTTTCGCATGGCACCGATTCACCACCACTTTGAACTCAAGGGCTGGCCTGAGCCACGCGTGATCGTCCGTTTCTGGATCATCACCGTGATTCTCGTGCTGGTCGGCCTTGCCACCCTGAAGCTGAGGTAGAAACTCGTGTCTCTGATCGCTTCTGACCACTTCCGCATCGTTGTCGGCCTCGGCAAGAGCGGCATGTCCCTGGTTCGCTTCCTGGCGAACCGGGGCACGTCGTTTGCTGTGGCCGATACGCGGGAAAATCCACCGGAACTGGCCACGCTCAAGCGTGACTATCCGCACGTGGAAGTGCGTTGTGGCGAGCTGGACGTCGAGTTCCTGTGCCGTGCCGACGAGCTCTACGTGAGCCCCGGCCTGGCGCTGGCGACCCCGGCCCTGCAGGCTGCCGCCGCCCGTGGCGTGAAATTGTCCGGTGACATCGAGCTGTTCGCGCGTAACGCGAAGGCGCCGATTGTCGCCATCAGCGGTTCCAATGCGAAAAGCACCGTCACCACTCTGGTTGGCGAGATGGCCGTCGCGGCGGGCAAGCGTGTGGCGGTCGGCGGCAACCTCGGTACGCCAGCGCTGGACCTGCTTGACGATGACATCGAGCTGTACGTGATGGAGCTGTCGAGCTTCCAGCTGGAAACCACCGATCAACTGAACGCCGAAGTGGCGACCGTGCTCAACGTCAGCGAAGACCACATGGACCGTTACAGCGGTCTGCCGGCCTATCACCTGGCCAAGCACCGGATTTTCCGTGGCGCCAGACAGTTTGTGGTCAACCGTCAGGACGCCCTGAGCCGTCCGCTGATGGGCGAGGGCCAGCCGTGCTGGACCTTCGGTTTGAGCAAACCTGATTTCAAGGCGTTCGGTATCCGCGAAGAAGACGGCGAGAAGTACCTGGCCTTCGAATTCCAGAACCTGATGCCGGTGCGCGAGTTGAAAATTCGTGGCGCCCACAACCAGTCCAACGCCCTGGCGGCATTGGCCCTGGGCCATGCCGTCGGTCTGCCATTCGACGCCATGCTCACGGCCCTGCGCAGCTTTGCCGGCCTCGAGCATCGCTGCCAGTGGGTGCGTGATCTGGACGGCGTCAGCTACTACAACGATTCCAAAGCCACCAACGTGGGGGCCGCGCTGGCGGCCATCGAAGGTTTGGGCGCGGACATCGACGGCAAGATCGTGCTGATCGCCGGTGGCGACGGCAAGGGTGCCGAGTTCAATGACCTGCGTGATCCGGTGGCTGCCAACTGCCGCGCTGTGATCCTGATGGGCCGTGACTCAGACAAGATCGGCCAGGCCATCGGCGATGCCGTGCCGCTGATTCGTGTCGGTTCGCTGGTCGAAGCCGTGGAGCAATGCCGCGCGGCAGCCCACCCCGGTGACGTGGTGCTGCTGTCACCGGCCTGCGCCAGTTTCGACATGTTCAAGAACTACGAAGACCGTGGTCATCAGTTCGTCCAAGCCGTGGAGGAACTGGCATGAGCCTGAGAAACATCATCAAGCCTTATCCGTCGCCGATCATCACCGGGCGCGGGGTCGACCTCGACTTCCCGATGCTCGCCGGTTGCCTGGCCTTGATCGGCCTGGGGCTGGTCATGATTGCATCGGCCTCGACCGAAGTTGCCGCAGTGCAATCGGGCAGTGCCCTGTATTACATGATTCGCCACCTTATCTACATTGTTCTGGGCCTGGGTGCCTGCGTCATCACCATGATGATCCCGATCGCCACCTGGCAACGCCTGGGCTGGCTGATGCTGCTGGGTGCATTCGGTTTGCTGGTGATGGTGATCATTCCCGGGATCGGCCGTGAAGTGAACGGTTCGATGCGCTGGATCGGTTTCAGCTTCTTCAACGTTCAGCCGTCCGAGATCGCCAAGGTGTTCGTGGTGATCTACCTCGCCGGCTATCTGGTGCGTCGCCAGAAAGAAGTGCGCGAAAGCTGGATGGGTTTCTTCAAGCCATTCATCGTGTTGCTGCCAATGGCCGGCCTGCTGCTGATGGAACCGGACTTCGGTGCCACCGTCGTGATGATGGGGGCGGCGGCGGCGATGCTGTTCCTGGGCGGCGTCGGGCTGTTCCGGTTTTCCTTGATGGTGGTCCTGGCCGTTGCGGCGGTGGTGCTGTTGATTCAAGTGCAGCCGTATCGAATGGCGCGTCTGACCAACTTTGCCGACCCGTGGGCCGACCAGTTTGGTGCCGGCTATCAGTTGTCCCAGGCATTGATCGCGTTTGGTCGCGGCGAATGGCTGGGCGTTGGCCTGGGCAACAGCGTACAGAAACAGTTCTACCTGCCAGAAGCCCACACCGACTTCGTGTTCTCGGTGCTGGCTGAAGAGCTGGGGGCCGTGGGCTCGTTGTGCACCGTGGCGCTGTTCGTCTTTGTCTGTATTCGTGGCATGTACATCGGTTATTGGGCCGAGAAGGCCAAGCAGTTCTTCGCTGCCTACATTGCTTACGGTCTGTCGTTCCTGTGGATTGGTCAGTTCCTGATCAACATCGGCGTGAACGTCGGCCTGCTGCCGACCAAAGGCCTGACCCTGCCGTTCCTCAGTTACGGCGGCAGTTCGTTGGTGATTTGCGGTGCCTGTCTCGGCTTGTTGCTGCGCATCGAGTGGGAGAGTCGAACCCACCTGGGCAGTGAGGAGATGGAGTTCCATGAAAGTGACTTCGCCGAGGAGCCACCCCATGGGCGCTAACGTATTGATCATGGCGGGCGGCACCGGGGGGCACGTTTTCCCGGCACTGGCCTGCGCTCGCGAATTCCAGGCCCGCGGTTACACCGTGCATTGGCTCGGGACGCCGCGCGGCATCGAGAACGACCTGGTGCCGATGGCCGGGATCGAACTGCACCGGATCAACGCCAGTGGCTTGCGCGGCAAGGGCAAATTGTCCCTGCTCAAGGCACCGTTCATGTTGCTTAAATCCGTCTGGCAGGCGCGGGCGATCATTCGTCAGCTGCGGCCAGTGTGTGTGGTCGGCTTCGGTGGTTACGTGACCGGCCCTGGTGGAGTTGCCGCCAAACTGGCCGGTGTGCCGGTGATCGTTCACGAACAGAACGCCGTGGCCGGTACCGCCAATCGGTTGCTGGTGCCGTTGGCCGCCCGAGTCTGTGAAGCGTTCCCCGACACCTTTACCCTGTCGGACAGCCGTCGGACCACCGGTAACCCGGTGCGCACCGAGCTGTTCCTCGAAACGGCGCGACCAGCCCTGGCCGGTCGCAAGGCGCGTTTGCTGATCCTGGGTGGAAGCCTGGGCGCAGAACCGTTGAACAAATTGCTGCCTGAAGCCTTGTCGCAAGTCGCCCCCGACCTGCGTCCGGAAGTGTTTCATCAGGCCGGTAAAAACCACGATGAAGTGACTGCAGAGCGCTATCGCGCGGCTGGCGTCGAGGCGCAAGTGCAGCCTTTCATCAAAGACATGGCCCAAGCCTATGGCTGGGCCGACCTGGTGGTGTGCCGCGCAGGCGCGCTGACCATCAGTGAACTGGCCGCCGCCGGTCTGCCCTCGATGCTGGTGCCTTTGCCCCACGCGATCGACGATCACCAGACCCGCAACGCCGATTATTTGGCCCGTGAAGGCGCTGCCTTCCTGATGCCGCAAAGAACGACTGGCGCAGCGGATCTTGCCGCTCGCCTGACAGAGGTCCTGATGCAACCACAACGACTCAACGATATGGCTAACGCGGCACGCCGCCTGGCCAAACCCGATGCCACCCGTAACGTGGTCGATACCTGCCTGGAGGTGGCTCATGGTTGAGAATCAGAAAGCCATGCCGCAACCGGAAATGCGCCGCATCCGTAAAATCCACTTCGTGGGCATCGGCGGAGTGGGCATGTGCGGGATCGCCGAAGTGTTGTTGAACCTGGGCTATGAAGTGTCCGGTTCCGACCTGAAAGCCTCGCCGGTTACCGAGCGCCTGGAATCTTTCGGCGCGCATATCTTTATCGGCCACCGCGCCGAAAACGCCGCGGCTGCCGATGTGCTGGTGGTGTCGAGTGCCGTCAACACCTCCAACCCGGAAGTCGCGACTGCGTTGGAACGCCGTATCCCGGTGGTGCCGCGCGCCGAGATGCTGGCCGAGCTGATGCGTTACCGCCACGGTATCGCCGTCGCCGGTACCCACGGCAAAACCACCACCACCAGCCTGATCGCTTCGGTGTTCGCGGCCGGTGGCCTGGACCCGACGTTCGTCATCGGTGGCCGCCTGAATGCCGCGGGCACCAATGCCCAGCTCGGCACCAGCCGTTACCTGATCGCCGAAGCCGACGAAAGCGACGCCAGTTTCCTGCACTTGCAGCCGCTGGTGGCCGTGGTCACCAATATCGACGCCGACCACATGGCGACCTACGACGGTGACTTCAACAAACTGAAGAAAACCTTCGTCGAGTTCCTCCACAACCTGCCGTTCTACGGTTTGGCCGTGGTGTGCCTGGACGATCCGGTGGTGCGTGAAATTCTCCCGCTGGTCAAGCGCCCGACTGTCACCTACGGCTTCGGCGATGACTGCGACGTGCGCGCGATCAATGTGCGTCAGCAGGGCATGCAGACCTTCTTCACCGTGCTGCGCCCTGAACGCGAGCCGCTGGATGTCTCGGTGAACATGCCGGGCAACCACAACGTATTGAACGCGCTGGCGACCATCTGCATCGCCTCTGACGAGGGCGTCAGCGATGAAGCCATCGTCCAGGGCCTGTCCGGGTTCCAGGGTGTCGGCCGACGCTTCCAGGTCTACGGCGAACTGCCGGTCGAAGGCGGCAACGTGATGCTGGTCGACGATTACGGTCACCACCCGACCGAAGTTGCCGCCGTGATCAAGGCCGTACGCGGTGGATGGCCGGAGCGCCGCCTGGTGATGGTTTACCAGCCGCACCGTTACAGCCGCACCCGCGACCTGTACGACGATTTCGTCAATGTACTGGCCGACGCCAACGTCCTGCTGCTGATGGAAGTGTATCCGGCCGGCGAAGAGCCGATCCCGGGCGCTGACAGCCGCAAGTTGTGCAACAGCATCCGTCAGCGCGGTCAGCTGGACCCGATCTACATCGAGCGCGGTGTCGACCTCGCGCCGCTGGTCAAGCCGCTGCTGCGTGCCGGCGACATCCTGTTGTGCCAGGGCGCCGGTGATATCGGCGGTCTCGCACCAAAACTGTTGAACAGTCCGTTGTTCGCGGGTGCCGTTGCTGCACCTGCCGTGGGGAAGTTGAAATGACTGCTGCTTACGCCAATCTCGTCTCCACCGTCGCGCCGAAAGACTTCGGCCGCGTCGCCGTGCTGTTCGGCGGCAAGAGTGCCGAGCGTGAGGTTTCGCTGAAGTCCGGTAACGCGGTCCTCGCTGCACTGCAAAGTGCTGGTGTGGATGCGTTCGGCCTCGACGTCGGCGATGACCTGTTGCAGCGTTTGCTCAACGAAAAAATCGACCGCGCCTTCATCATTCTTCACGGTCGTGGCGGTGAAGACGGCAGCATGCAGGGCCTGCTCGAATGCCTGGGCATTCCGTACACCGGCAGCGGCATTCTGGCTTCGGCACTGGCCATGGACAAACTGCGCACCAAGCAGGTCTGGCACAGCCTGGGTATTCCGACGCCGCGCCATGCCGTGTTGAGCAGCGAGGCCGATTGTATTTCGGCAGCGACGGAACTGGGCTTCCCTTTGATCGTCAAACCGGCGCATGAAGGTTCAAGTATCGGTATGGCCAAAGTGACGTCCGCGTCGGAATTGATCGACGCCTGGAAAGCGGCCAGTACCTACGATTCGCAAGTGTTGGTCGAGCAATGGATTCACGGTCCGGAGTTCACCATCGCCACCCTGCGTGACCAGGTGTTGCCTCCGATTGCCCTGGGCACGACGCACAGCTTCTACGACTACGACGCCAAGTACATCGCCAACGATACCCAGTACCGCATTCCATGCGGGCTCGACAGTACCAAGGAAAAGGAACTCATGGACCTCACGGCGAAAGCCTGCGAGGCGCTGGGTATCGCCGGTTGGGGCAGGGCAGACGTGATGCAGGACGCTGACGGGCAGTTCTGGTTCCTGGAAGTGAACACCGCGCCGGGCATGACCGATCACAGCCTGGTGCCGATGGCGGCCCGTGCCGCCGGTCTGGATTTCCAGCAACTGGTTCTGGCGATTTTGGCCGCCAGCATTGCCGGCAATAACGAGCCGCGAGGGTAAGACCATGCAAGGCGCGCAGCTAAGACATCAGCCACCCCCAGCACCCGGCCGCAAGCCGGTGCCACGGGGTGCCAGCCGAATGGTGGCCAAAGAGCCGATGTCGATGCGCCTGCCGAAAGCCAATTTTGGTTTTCTCAAAGCGTTGTTCTGGCCAGTGCTGTTGGTTGCACTGGGGTTTGGCACTTACGAAGGCGCACAGCGTTTGCTGCCGTACGCCGACCGGCCGATCACCAAGATCAACGTGCAGGGTGATTTGAGTTACATCAGCCAGCAAGCCGTGCAGCAGCGGATCGCCCCGTACGTGGCGTCGAGCTTCTTCACCATCGACCTGGAAAGCATGCGCACCGAGCTTGAGACGATGCCATGGATTGCCCACGCCGAAGTGCGTCGGGTGTGGCCGGATCAGGTGGTGATCCGCCTGGAAGAACAACTGCCGGTGGCCCGTTGGGGCGATGAGTCGCTGTTGAACAACCAGGGCCAGGCGTTCACCCCGCGTGAACTGGCGAACTACGAACATTTGCCGCAGCTGTTCGGCCCACAACGGGCTCAACAGCAGGTCATGCAGCAATACCAGGTGCTGAGCCAGATGCTCAGGCCGCTGGGCTTCTCGATTGCACGCCTGGAGTTGCGTGAACGCGGCAGCTGGTTCCTGACCACCGGCGCCGGCAGTGCCGGCCCGGGGATCGAACTGCTGCTGGGGCGCGGCAACCTGGTGGAGAAGATGCGCCGTTTCATTGCCATCTATGACAAGACGCTCAAAGAACAGATTACGAACATTGCGCGCATCGATCTGCGCTACGCCAACGGCCTCGCTGTTGGCTGGCGGGAACCTGTAGCGCCCACGACAGCCCAACCCGCTGTCGCGAAGAATTAAGAAGAGGCAGGACCCATGGCAAACGTGCAAAGCGGCAAAATGATCGTCGGTCTCGATATCGGCACCTCCAAGGTGGTGGCGCTGGTCGGCGAGGTTTCGGACGACGGCACGCTGGAAATCGTCGGGATCGGTACTCATCCGTCCCGTGGCCTGAAGAAAGGCGTGGTGGTGAACATCGAGTCCACCGTGCAGTCGATCCAGCGCGCCATCGAAGAAGCGCAGCTGATGGCCGGTTGCCGCATTCACTCGGCGTTTGTCGGCGTGGCCGGCAATCACATCCGCAGCCTGAACTCCCACGGCATCGTGGCGATTCGTGATCGCGAAGTCAGCTCGGCCGACCTTGAGCGCGTTCTCGACGCTGCCCAGGCTGTGGCGATCCCGGCTGACCAGCGCGTGCTGCACACCCTGCCGCAGGATTACGTGATCGATAACCAGGAAGGCGTTCGCGAGCCACTGGGCATGTCAGGCGTGCGTCTGGAAGCCAAGGTCCATGTGGTCACCTGCGCCGTCAACGCCGCACAGAACATTGAAAAATGCGTGCGTCGCTGCGGTCTGGAAATCGACGACATCATTCTTGAGCAACTGGCCTCGGCCTACTCGGTGCTGACCGACGACGAGAAAGAGCTGGGCGTGTGCCTGGTGGACATCGGCGGCGGCACCACCGACATCGCCATCTTCACCGAAGGCGCAATCCGCCACACTGCGGTGATCCCGATTGCGGGTGATCAGGTGACCAACGACATCGCCATGGCGTTGCGCACCCCGACCCAGTACGCCGAAGAAATCAAGATTCGCTACGCCTGCGCCCTGGCCAAGCTGGCCGGTGCCGGTGAAACCATCAAGGTCCCAAGCGTTGGCGACCGTCCTCCACGCGAGCTGTCCCGTCAGGCCCTGGCCGAAGTGGTCGAGCCGCGTTACGACGAGCTGTTCACGCTGATCCAGGCTGAACTGCGTCGCAGCGGCTACGAAGACCTGATCCCGGCCGGCATCGTGCTGACCGGCGGTACGTCGAAGATGGAAGGCGCCACCGAGCTGGCTGAAGAGATTTTCCACATGCCGGTCCGCCTGGGCGTGCCGCATGGCGTCAAGGGCCTGGACGACGTGGTCCGCAACCCGATTTATTCCACCGGCGTTGGCCTGTTGATGTACGGCCTGCAAAAGCAGTCCGACGGGATTTCGTTCTCGGGCATCAGCAGCCGTGACAGCTACAGCAATGAAGAACCGAAAGCCGCCTTGCTCGATCGCATCAAGAGCTGGGTACAAGGCAACTTCTAAAGATTTATCGCAGCACCGTTGTAGATACAGGCAGTAGGCGAAAAAACTAGAGAACGTAAAGGAGAGGGAAAATGTTCGAACTCGTAGACAACATCCCCGCAAGCCCGGTTATTAAAGTTATCGGTGTTGGCGGAGGCGGCGGCAACGCTGTCAACCACATGGTCAAGAGCAACATTGAAGGCGTTGAATTCATCTGCGCCAACACTGATGCCCAGGCGCTGAAATCCATCGGCGCGCGGACCATCCTGCAACTGGGTACCGGTGTGACCAAAGGTCTGGGCGCCGGCGCCAACCCTGAAGTAGGTCGTCAGGCCGCTCTCGAAGACCGTGAGCGCATTGCCGAAGTCCTGCAGGGCACCAACATGGTGTTCATCACCACTGGCATGGGCGGCGGTACCGGTACCGGTGCGGCGCCAATCATTGCCGAAGTGGCCAAGGAAATGGGGATCCTCACCGTTGCGGTGGTGACTCGTCCGTTCCCGTTCGAAGGCCGCAAGCGCATGCAGATCGCGGACGAAGGCATCCGTCTGCTGTCCGAAAGCGTCGACTCGTTGATCACCATTCCCAACGAGAAACTGCTGACCATCCTTGGCAAGGACGCAAGCCTGCTGTCCGCATTCGCCAAGGCTGACGATGTACTGGCCGGTGCCGTTCGCGGTATCTCCGACATCATCAAGCGTCCGGGCATGATCAACGTCGACTTCGCCGACGTCCGTACCGTGATGAGCGAAATGGGCATGGCGATGATGGGCACTGGCTGCGCCAGCGGTCCGAACCGTGCACGCGAGGCCACCGAAGCGGCCATCCGCAACCCGTTGCTCGAAGACGTGAACCTGCAAGGTGCACGCGGCATCCTGGTGAACATCACCGCCGGTCCTGACCTGTCCCTGGGTGAGTACTCCGACGTGGGTAGCATCATCGAAGCCTTCGCTTCCGAGCACGCCATGGTCAAGGTCGGTACCGTTATCGATCCGGACATGCGCGACGAGCTGCACGTGACTGTGGTTGCTACCGGTCTGGGCGCGAAAATCGAGAAGCCTGTGAAGGTCATCGACAACACCGTTCACACCTCGATGGCCTCCCAGCCGCAACAATCGGCGCCCACTCGTCAGGAACAGCCAGCGGTGAACTACCGTGACCTGGACCGTCCGACCGTCATGCGCAACCAGGCTCAGGCCGGTGCTGCGACTGCCGCGAAGATGAATCCGCAAGATGATCTGGACTACCTGGACATCCCGGCTTTCCTGCGTCGTCAGGCTGATTGATGGAATGTATCAGGGCTATGAAGTTGATTGGTGTTCAGCAAAGGTCTGGTCTGCTATCATCGCCAGCCTTTGTTGATACCAGTTCGCAATTTGCGCTGAAGCGGCCCAAGCCATGATTAAACAACGCACACTGAAAAATATTATCCGTGCCACAGGTGTAGGCCTGCACTCCGGGGAGAAGGTATACCTGACCCTCAAGCCCGCGCCTATCGACACCGGCATCGTGTTTTGTCGTGCTGACCTCGATCCTGTGGTGCAGATTCCTGCTCGCGCAGAAAACGTTGGCGAAACCACTATGTCGACCACACTGGTTAACGGTGACGTCAAAGTGGACACGGTGGAGCACTTGCTCTCGGCCATGGCTGGCCTGGGCATCGATAACGCCTACGTCGAGCTCTCCGCGTCCGAAGTACCGATCATGGATGGTAGCGCTGGACCTTTCGTATTCCTGATTCAGTCGGCCGGCCTGGAAGAACAGGACGCAGCCAAGAAGTTCATCCGGATCCTGCGGGAAGTGACAGTGGAAGATGGCGACAAGCGCGCCACTTTCGTCCCTTTCGAAGGTTTCAAGGTGAGCTTCGAGATCGATTTCGATCACCCGGTTTTCCGTGACCGCACACAAAGTGCAAGCGTGGATTTTTCCAGCACTTCGTTCGTAAAAGAAGTCAGCCGCGCCCGTACCTTTGGTTTCATGAGTGATATCGAGTACCTGCGCAAGCACAACCTCGCACTCGGCGGCAGTGTTGAAAACGCTATTGTGGTCGACGCGGATGGCGTACTGAACGAAGACGGTCTTCGCTATGAAGACGAATTCGTGAAGCACAAGATCCTCGATGCAATTGGTGACCTCTACCTGCTGGGCAATAGCCTGATTGGTGAGTTCAAGGGCTTCAAGTCCGGACATGCATTGAACAACCAGCTGCTGCGCAAGTTGATTGAGCAGACAGATGCTTGGGAAGTCGTGACTTTCGAAGACGCCAGCACTGCACCGATCTCTTACATGCGTCCCGTCGCGGCCGTGTAAGCAAAAAACCTCTCTAGTTTTTAAAGGCTGCCTTCGGGTGGCCTTTTTTTATGCCCCCTGGGAAAGTCGTGCGATGTTCGTTCCGGCCTCATCGCGGGCAAGTCCGGCTCCCACAGGTTATTTGGAGAGCCCCAGATTTAGCTCCGACGCATTACTTGGGAGCCGGGCTTGCCCGCGATGAGGCCCTGCGCTGCAACGCAGGACTCACTGCGCAGTCACCACCCGATTGCGCCCACCTTCCTTGGCCTGATACAGCGCTTTGTCCGCCATAAACAGCAACTGCTCCAGACTGATTTCCTTTTCCGTCGTCCAGGTACTGATCCCGATACTGACAGTGATCGGTGTTTCCGCCCCCGCCACCAATGGCATCTGCTCCACTGCCACGCGGATTTTTTCGGCAATCTGCCGGGCCCCTGCGTTGTCCGTTTCCGCCAGGATCACCGAGAACTCCTCACCGCCATACCGCGCCACCAGGTCCCCGGGCCGCCGTACATTGGTGCAGATCACCTTGGCCACGGCCCGCAACGCATCATCGCCACCCTGATGGCCATGGCGATCGTTGAACGCCTTGAAGTGGTCTGCATCAACCATCAGCACCGACAGCGGCTTACCCGAGCGTTGAGCACGAAACCACTCATGGCGCAGGGTCTGATCCAGGGTTCGGCGGTTGGCGACACCGGTCAGGGCATCGGTGGCGGCCAAAAGTGCCAACTCCTGTTCGGCGTGATGGCGCAGGCGTAGCTCGCGGCACAGCAACCAGGTCAGCCAGAGCAGGCCGATGCACAGCACGCCGGTGGCACCGCTGATGACAATCGCGGTGCGCTTCCAGGTGGCGAACACTTCGTTGCCGGAGAGCGCGACGATGACCGTCAACGGCAGGTTGCCGACCCTGGAAAAGGTGTACAGGCGTTGTAGATGATCGACGCTCGACACGCTGTCGAAGCTGCCCGCGCCCTCACGCAGGATGCGCATGACATTGGGCCTGCCGGCGAAGTTCTTGCCGATGGGGTCGTTGATCAGATGAGGTTTTTGTGCGAGCAGAATGCCGTCGTCATTGATGATGCTCAGGGTGCTGTCGTTGCCGATGTCCAGGCTGTTGAATAATTGTTCGAAGTACGCGAGGCGCATCGATGCCACGGCGACGCCGAGAAACTCGCCAGTGGACGAGGAGATGCGTCGACTGAAGCTGATCCGCCATTCCTCGCTGTCGTCGCAGTCGCAGCGGGGTTTGAATGGCCGGCTGATGAACATGCCGGTGTCACTGTTAAACGCATGGGCGAGGAAATAGTCGCGGTCCGCAAAGTTGCCGGGCTTGGGATCGATCAGCGATGAGTCGGCGAGGACGTCCCCGTGCTTGTCCAACAACAAAATATCGCCCTTGAAGCGCGCGGTGGTGGAGCGATCGAACAGCACCAGATGGCGAATCTGCGGCGAAACCTGTTTCAGGTCTTCGCGCTGCGACGCGGCAATCAGGCCTTGCAGGGTCAAGTCGTAGAGCTCGACGGTGCGCAGCACGTCTGCGTCGATCAACTGCGCAATGGTGGTCGCGCCGCGGGTCGCGGCCTGCTGGGCGTTGGCGTGTTCGCGGATCAGCAGAAACGCGACGATGCTGAGAATCGCGATCACCGTCAGCAGGCTGCCAAGCATCACCATGAGCTCAGGTCGTCCGGTCTTGCCTGATAGGTGTTGGGGGGGGCTCACTGGCATGGGGCGTTTGTCTGCTTGAAGAGCATAAAAAAGGCCAGCAAAACGCGCTGGCCTTTACTTATTCAAGCTTAGAAGACATTGAACGGGAACGCACTTGCGCCAATCCCCAATGAAAAAAAAGCCGCTGATAGCAGCGGCTTTGAAGACAACTTTTCAAAGGGAAGAGCCGATGAAAAGTGTCGAGGGAAACAGGTGTTCGATGAGTCAGCTGTCTTTCTCAACCCGTTGCTGGGTGGCGGAAGTGGACGCTTGAGGGGTTTGCGCGGCGTCTTGAGCCTTGGCCGTCATTTCGCTCTGATCGTAGGCGGCGGCGCGTGCAGCATTTTGCGCGACGAACGTCTGCGACTCTTCCGCGATTGCGAACGGAGACAGAAACAATGAGGACAAAACGAAAGCGCTGGCAATACCCGTAATGTTGGACATCTTTTAAACCTTCTTGCTTGGCAAGTGCTGTTTGGTGCGGGCAAAGATAAGGATCTTGGCCGATGGGAAACAGAGCCAATCGAAGAAAGGACTGTTGCGCCAGAAGCAACAGTTTGCCAGTGATCATTCCCAAGCTCTGCGTGGGAATGATCATGGGTAGGGTCAGACGGGGAGGTGAATACCGAAGGTATTCATGCCGTGGTCGCTGCGCACAAACACATCGCCGCCATGCATCAGCGCAATCGCCTTGACGATCGCCAGCCCCAATCCGTGATTGTTGCCACTGTTGCTGCGCGACGCATCTACCCGATAAAACCGTTCAAACAACCGTGGCAGATGCTCACTGGCAATCGGCGATCCAGGGTTGGCCACACCAATGCTCACTTGATGTTCCTCAACCTCGATCCGTACCTGAATCACTTGCCCGGGCTCAGTGTGCTGCACCGCGTTGCTCAGTAAATTGATCAACGCCCGGCGCAGATGCGCGATCTCGATCCGCACCTGCGCATCGCCGCTGACCTGCACCTGAACCTGTGCATCCTCAAGAATGAAATCCAGATACTCCAGCGTTGTCGCCACTTCAACGGCGAGGGAAGTGGACGTCAGTTTGGTGGCCTTGCTGCCCTGGTCCGCGCTGGCGAGAAACAGCATGTCGTTGATGATCGAGCGCAGCCGTTCCAGTTCTTCGAGGTTCGATTGCAGCACTTCAAAATAGTGTTCGGCCGAGCGCCCGCGCGTCAGCGCGACCTGGGTCTGGCCGATCAGGTTGGTCAGCGGCGAGCGCAATTCATGGGCGACGTCGGCGTTGAACGACTCCAGCCGCGAATAGGCCTGCTCAACCCGCTCCAGTGTGGAGTTGAACGAGTTGACGAATTGATTCAACTCCGGCGGCAGCGACGACAGGCGCAAGCGTCCGGAACGCAGCGGCGGCGCCAGGCGCTGGGCTTCCTGGGACAGTTTGATCAAGGGTTTAAGGCCGATGCGCGCCACCCAGTACCCTAGCGCGGACGCCAGCAACACGCCGACAATCGCCAGGCTGATCAGCGCGATCAGCAGGTGATGCTGAGTCTCGAAAAATGTTTCGGTGTCGATGCCGATCATGAAGCGCAGCGGTGGGCGTTGATCCTTGGCCGGGAACTGGCTCACCAGCACTTTCAGCGGATAAGGATGATCCGGCAACTGCAAGTCGCGCATGCCCAGCGGCCCTTCGGCGAAGGCGCGAATCTGCGGTGTCGGGTTGCCATATTCGTACGGCGGATCGCCGCTGATAATCCAGAAACTGATGCGCTTGTCTTCCTCGCCAAGCAGCTTGAGCTTGTTGTTGATCTTCACCCAATGCTCGGGCGTGCCGTAACGGCCGACGGTGGACTCGAGCACGCTGTAGCGCGCATCCAGCTCGGCTTCGGGCAACAGACCCAGGCCCTTGTCGACCTGCTGATACAACGCCCAGCCGATCAACAAAAACACCAACAGCGCCACCAACGTGAACATCCCGCTCAGGCGCAGTGCGATGGAGTTACTGGACACCACGGCTCTCCAGCACATAACCCATGCCACGAATCGTGTGCAGCAGCTTCTCGTCGAACGGCCCGTCGAGCTTGGCCCGCAGACGCTTGATCGCGACCTCGACGACGTTGGCGTCGCTGTCGAAATTGATGTCCCAGACCATCTCGGCAATCGCCGTTTTCGAGAGGATTTCGCCTTGCCGACGAGCCAGCACACTCAGCAGCGAGAACTCTTTGGCGGTCAGGTCCAGGCGTGTGCCGGCGCGGGTCGCTTTGCGGCTGATCAAATCTATCCACAGGTCAGCGATACTCACTTGTACCGGTTCGTGACCGCCGCTGCGCCGGGTCAGCGCTTGCAGGCGCGCCACCAGTTCAAGGAAGGAAAACGGCTTGCCGAGGTAATCGTCAGCGCCGTCGCGCAAGCCTTTGATGCGATCTTCGACGCGCTCGCGGGCGGTGAGCATGATCACCGGAGTTTGCTTGCGCGCACGCAAGGCGCGCAGCACGCCGAAGCCGTCGAGGCCCGGCAGCATGACGTCGAGGACGATCACCGCGTAGTCACTTTCCAGCGCCAGGTGCAGGCCTTCAACGCCGTCCCGCGCCACATCCACGGTGTACCCCTGTTCCGTCAGGCCGCGGTGCAAATAGTCCGCGGTTTTTTCTTCGTCTTCGATAATCAGAACGCGCATGACCCCGCCTCAGTCTGTGGTCGCCAACGCCGGTACCGGCGAAGGTTTGGGCCCGTGAAATAGCCGCTCAAGCCACAAGTATATGACCGGAGTGGTGAACAGCGTCAGCGCCTGGCTCACCAGCAAGCCGCCAACCACCGCGATACCCAGGGGCTGGCGCAGTTCGGCGCCGGTGCCGTAGCCGAGCATCAGTGGCAGCGCACCGAGCAAGGCGGCGAGGGTGGTCATGATGATCGGTCGGAACCGCGTGATACAGGCCTGGAAAATCGCCTCTTCCGGCGGCAAGCCACGGTTGCGCTGGGCGTCCAGCGCGAAGTCGATCATCAGGATGCCGTTCTTCTTCACGATACCGATCAGCAGCACCAGCCCGATCAGCGCCATGATCGAAAAGTCCTGGCCGCAGATCCACAGCATGATCACCGCCCCCAGCCCCGCCGACGGCAGCGTCGAGATGATGGTCAGCGGATGCACGAAGCTCTCGTAAAGCACGCCGAGAATGATGTACACCGCCACCAGCGCCGCCAGAATCAGCCACGGCTGGCTGGCCAGCGAACTCTGGAATGCCTGGGCCGCGCCCTGGAAATTGCCGCTCATGGCCGCCGGCATGCCGATGTCGGCCTTGGCCTGGTTGAGCATGATCACCGCATCGCCCAACGCCACGCCAGGCGCGAGGTTGAACGACAAGTTGGCGGCCGGGAACATGCCGTCGTGGGCGATGGACAACGGACCGACCGTGGGTGCGTCAAATTTGGCCAGCGCCGACAGTGGCACCATTTCCCCACTCAGCGGCGAGCGCAGGTAGAAGTAGTTGAGGCTTTCGGCTTTGCCGCGTTGCTGGGTGTCCAGTTCCAGAATCACGTTGTACTGGTTGATCTGGGTCTGGAATTCATTGACCTGTCGCTGACCGAACGCATCGTACAGCGCTTCGTCGACGTCACTGGCGGTCAGGCCGAAACGCGCCGCGGCGCTGCGGTCGATGCTGATGTGGGTGATGCTGCCGCCCAGTTGCAGGTCATTGGAAATATCGCGGAACGCCGGGTTGCGGCGCAGTTTTTCCGTGAGGCGCTGGGTCCAGGTGCTGAGGGTCGCGCCGTCGTTGCTCTTGAGCACGTATTGATACTGGGCGCGGCTCGGGCCGGAGCTGAGGTTGATGTCCTGGCCGGCGCGCAGGTACAGCACGATGCCGGGGACTTTCATCAGTTGTGGGCGAATCCGGTCGATGAACTGGCTGGCGGAGACGTCGCGGTCGCCGCGTTTTTTCAGGGAAATCCAGAAGCGCCCGTTGGCGATGGTCTGGTTACTGCCCGACACCCCGACCGAGTGGGAAAACGCCGCAACCGCCGGATCCGCCGCGACGATCTCGGCCATCGCTAGGTGTTTTTTCACCATGTCGCCGTAGGAAATGTCGGCGGCTGCTTCGGTGGTGCCGAGGACAAAACCGGTGTCCTGCACCGGGAAGAAGCCCTTCGGAATGAAGATGTAACCGACGACGGCCAGGCACAGGGAAAGACCAAACACGCCGATCATCAATTTCTGATGGGCGAGGGCGCGGCGCAGCAGTTTTTCATAGCCGCCCACCAAGCGTTCGCCGAACGTCGGTTTGCTGTGGGCGTGGTGCACCGGCGCACGCATGAACAGCGCGGCCAGCGTCGGCGCCAGGGTCAGCGACACCACCACCGAAATCATGATCGTCGACGTCGCGGTCAGGGCGAATTCCTTGAACAGCCGCCCGACCACGCCGCCCATGAACAGCAGCGGAATGAACGCCGCCACCAGCGAGAAACTGATCGAGACCACGGTAAAACCAATCTCGCCCGCGCCCTTGATCGCCGCTTCGCGCATGCCCTCGCCAGCCTCAAGGTGTCGGTGAATGTTCTCGACCACCACAATTGCATCGTCGACCACAAACCCCACGGCCACCACAATCGCCACCAGGGTCAGGTTGTTCAGGCTGAAGCCCATGATGTACATCAGGGCGAAACTCGCGATCAGGGAAACGCCCAACACTGCAGACACAATCAGCGTCGCCGACCATTGGCGCAGGAACAGCGCCATCACCGCCACCACCAACATGATCGCGATCAGCAAGGTGATTTCCACTTCATGCAAGGACGCGCGGATGGTCTGGGTGCGGTCGACCAGTACCTCGACCTGCACCGAGGCGGGGAGCATGGCTTCCAGCGCCGGCAACACGGCTTGAATTCGATCCACGGTCTCGACGATGTTCGCGCCCGGTTGCCGGGAAATCACCAGGTTCACCCCCGGCTTGTCACCGGCCCAGGCTTGCACGTAGGCATTTTCCGACCCGTTGACGACTTTGGCGACATCCCGCAGGTGAACCGGAGCGCCGTCCTTGTAGGAGACGATGAGTTGGCTGTATTCCTCGGGGTGAAACAACTGGTCGTTGGTCGACAGCGTGGAAATGCTCGACTCGCCGTACAACGCACCTTTGGCCAGGTTGAGGCTGGTGTTCTGGATTGCCAGACGTATGTCGGCCAAGGTCAGGCCGATAGCGGCGAGTTTGTCCGCCGAGGCTTGAACGCGAATCGCCGGACGTTGCTGACCGGTGATGTTGATCTGGCCTACGCCTTCGATCTGGCTGATCTGGCGGGACAGCAGGGTTTCCACCAGGTCACTGAGCTCGGTGCCGGGCATTTGCGTGGAGTTGACGCTGAGGATCAGCACCGGGCTGTCGGCGGGGTTGACCTTGCGCCAGGTCGGCAGTGTTGGCATGTCCTTGGGCAGTTTGCCGGCGGCGGTGTTGATCGCGGCCTGGACTTCCTGGGCGGCGGTGTCGATGCTTTTTTCGAGGGTGAATTGCAGGGTCAGGTTGGTCGAGCCCAAGGCGCTGCTCGACGTCATTTGGGTCACGCCGGGAATGGCGCTGAATTGCACTTCAAGCGGCGTGGCCACCGACGACGCCATGGTCTCCGGGCTGGCGCCGGGCAATTGCGCGGCCACCTGAATGGTCGGGAATTCGGCTTCCGGCAGCGGCGCAATCGGCAGGCGCGGGAAGGCAATGGCGCCGAGCAGCACCAGCGCAAAGGTCAGCAGGATGGTGGCGACCGGGTGATCGATGCACCAGGCCGAGACCGAGCCGTGGCCCTTCATGGCTTCGGCTCCGTTTGCACCACTTGTGGCGGATCGCTCATGACCTGCACGGTCGACCCCGGTTTGAGTCGCGACTGGCCATCACTGACCAGCACATCGCCCGGTTTCACGCCTTTGATGATGTCCTGACTGCTGCCTTGGGCAACCACCTGCACGGTCACGGTTTCCACTTTGTCGCCGTTGACCCGGTACACGAAGTGTTGATCGGGACCGCGTTGTACGACGGTGGGTGGCACCACCAGCGCATCTTTCTCCAAGGCAGTCTGAATTTTTACCGTCACCAGCAGGCCCGGCCAGAGTTTCTGCCCGGGGTTGTTGAATTCGGCCTTGGCGCGGATGGTGCCGGTGTTGGCGTTGATCTGGTTATCGATCAGGGTCAAGTGACCTTCGCCCAGCAAATTGCCGGTTTCACCGTCGGTGTCGGCGCCAATGTAGGCTTTCACTTGTGCGCGTTGCGGGTCGCCGATCAGCCCTTGCAGGGTCGGCAACATTTGCTGCGGCAGGGAGAACTCAACGGCGATGGGGTCGATCTGCGTCACCGTGAACAGGCCCTGGGCGTCGGTCATGCGCAGGAAGTTGCCTTCATCCACTGTACGAATACCGACGCGCCCGGTGACCGGCGAGTGAATCTGTGTGTAGGAGAGCTGCACCTGAGCGGCGTCGATTGAAGCCTGGTTGCCCTGGGCGGTGGCCTTGAGCTGATTGACCAGCGCTTGTTGCTGGTCGTAGGTCTGTTTGGACACGCCGTCATCAACGCTCAGTAATTTGTAACGCTTGAGGTTGACCAGTGCCACTTGCAACTGCGCCTGGTTTTCTCCCAGTTGAGCGCGGGCCTGATCGAGGCTGGCACGGATCGAGCGGTCATCGATGGTGGCCAACAGGTCACCTTTGTTCACCAATTGGCCTTCCTTGACCATGATTTTGGTGAGAATGCCGTCGATCTGCGGGCGCACCACCACACTGTGCAAGGACAACACCGACCCGATACCGCTGACATAACGCGGCACATCTTTCTCAACGACGTTGACCACGCGCACCGGGATGGCGGTCGGGGCGGTGAGCTTGGCGGTGGCCGGTTTGACGAGGTACCAGGTGCCCAGCGCTGCCAAGGCCATTAGCAGACCTGCGATCAAGGCGGGTTTTTTCTGAATTCGCATGCGAGTGGGGCGCCGGGCTGAGAGGTTGGGGTATTTTCAGGTTTATACCCTTCTTTATAACCCTGTCAGCCCGTCAGGAAGGTGACTGCTAACTGACGGGGCTGTCAGTTTGGGATTTTCAAATTTGCGGCGATGGGCCCGCCAGCACAAAACCCGACGGACTCACGCGCGGTGTGAAGCTTGCGGCTCTCGACACAGGTATACTGCCGCCTTTCGCGGCTCGCTGACCGGGCCCGACTCTATGTGCATCACCCGGAGCTTTCATGACTTCCCCGACACAACCGCCGGTTGCCGACGCTTTGAGCGACGACCAGGCAGACCTGCCAGACAGCGTCGACTCCAGCGCAGACAGCGAAACCAAAACCGCGATCCCGGCGTTCAAGTTCCCGTTCAAACCAGGTGATCTGGCTGCCGCGAAGAACGCCAGTCAGCCCTGGTACAAGAATGGCGCGAAGAATGGTCATACCAAGACGCCTGGGGCGGCGCCTCCGGGTACGCGTCGTTCGATGGGCAAGCGCTAGGATTTGACTTGAGCGGTGCCTGATCTGCCGTCATCGCGAGCAGGCTCACTCCTACAGTTAACGTCACAGGTCACAGATTCTGTGTACGACGAAGAACCACTGTGGGGGCGAGCTTGCTCGCGATGGGCCATACCCGGCGACATCAATCCTGAATCAAGCCGCCCGCAACGAAATAAACGCATAGTTCACCGGTGCTTCAGTCACCAGTTGCGCACCCGCCGCCTGCACCTGCCCGGCAATGTCATCCCCCGACACATGAAACAGCCACTCACCCTCCGGCGCCGCCAGTGGTTGCGCTGACACTTGATCAATAACCGTGGCAAACGCGTTCATGTCCGGCAGATAAGCGGTAAACCCATCGCCCTTCAGCGCTGTCGTGCGAATCCCCAGCAACGCGCAAATCGCGTCCTTGGCCTGAATATCATCGCGATCCGCCTGGCGAGAACGCTGGATCAACTCCACCAGCTCCTGATCCACCACCTGACCGCCGATGATCAAATCCGGGCCCTGTTCCCATGACTCGGGCGGACAATCCTTGATCGCTGTGTTCAGCAGGATGTGCGGGTTGATTTCTGCCGGGTAGATACGGCACACCAGCGGTCGGCGCTCGTAGATGCGGCACAGGTTGTCTTCGTCAAGATTCCGGCAGCGACCGACGTTATAGGCGGCGAAGGTGATCGCCACGTACGCCTCGGACGCGCCGCTTCGAACCAGCACCGAACGGCGTTCGGCGTGTTCGCGTTGCTGCACCGGCAAGCCCAGGCCGTTACCCAGAAAACCCTCGACCAGCACGATCACTTGACCGCCATCGGCCGCCCACATGCGGGCTTCCGCCAGGGTCAGGGGGACGTGGTGGTCGGTGCAGCACTTGCCGCAACCTACGCAGGAAAACGTTGTGTTCATTGATCGCCGGGCCGCATGTGAGGGCAAGAAACGGCGACAGAATGTCACCGCACTGCTCAGCGATGAAGCAAGTTATGCGCCATTCACTGGGACTTGGCGGTCGGGTGAACGGAGTCCCACTCGGTCACATAGGCGGTTTTTGTCTTCTTGTTGTAGAGGCACAGCTCGGTGCCTTGCTGGCCTTTCATGTGTTTTTGCGGGTATTGGCCTTGCAGCAGGAGGGCGGTGTAGTCGACCCGGTCATCGAATTGCGCAGGGTTGCCGACGGGCTTGGCGTTTTTCAGGCCGCTGGCTTTGGTGCAACTGGTGAGGACGGCTTTGTCGTAGGCGGCCCAGGCGTCGGGGCTGGAGGCGTGGGCCTGGGAGGCGAGGGCGGTGAGGCAGAGGAAGGTCAGGGTGGCGGCTTTCATTGGTCGGGCATCCATTGGGTTTGTATGGCCGAGTATGCCTTAAGGTCTGATGACGCGGGTCAGACGGGAACCGGCTCCCGGCGGACCACATACATCCCGGCACTTTCATACAGCCGCTGCGCCCGAAGGTTGTCTTCCAATACCTTCAAATCGACAAACCCTTCCCGACGTTGCTGAAACACGTGAAACGCCTGCAGCAACAAGGCGCGGCCCAGCCCGAGGCGTTGCGCCCGCGGGTGGACCACCAGGTTCTTGATGTAGGCGCTGGTCCAGCACTGGCATACACCGACGATGCCGTCGGCATCCAGCGCAATGAAACACAGGGCTGGATCGTATTCGGGATCGGTTTCAAACCGCTGCTGCCACACCTCCAGTATCGGGACGCGGCCGCCACCGTCCTGGTAACCCTGTTCCATCAAGTGATGAACGGCGACTGCCAATTCAGGGCGGTATTGGCTGAGGACGATGCCTTCAGGCCAGGTGATCACCGGCACAGCCTCGGCGAGGTTGCGCCGCATCAAATAGCAAAAGTGCTCGGCCACCTCTTAATGACCTTGTTCAGCGACAGCCCGGGCCGCCTCGATCAGGCATTTGGTCAGTTCGGGCGAAGAGAACTTGGTCAGCACCGCGTTGGCCCCGGCCAGACGCGCTTTCTCACTGTTCATCGCGCTGTCCAGCGATGTGTGCAGCAGCACATAAAGGTGCGAGAAGTCCGGCGTCTCGCGCAGGGTGCGGGTGAAGGCGTAGCCGTCCATCTCCGACATTTCGATGTCCGAGACGATCAGGTTGATCTGCTGGGCCGTGCCTTGCAGGTCGAGCAGGCAGTCGATGGCCTCCTTGGCGCTGCGGGCGGTGTGGCATTGCAGGCCGAGGTTGCGCAGGGTATGCACGGATTGTTGCAGGGCGACCTGGCTGTCATCGACCACCAGAATGCGTGCGCTGCCCAGTACTTCAGCGTCTTCCATGCTCAGTTCGGTGGGGGCCGTTTCGATCTGTGCCGGGGCGATGCCGTGGATGACTTTTTCGATGTCCAGCACTTGCACCAGCGTGCCGTCGACCGAGGTCACGCCGGTGATGTACGAGCGCACGCCGCCGGAACCAAAGGGTGGCGGGCGGATGTCGGTGGTGAGGCAGTGGACGATCTTGCTCACGGCCTGAACATGCAGGCCCTGCTTGGAGCGACTGACGTCGGTGACGATCAGGCAGCCACCGTTCGGGTCTTCCAGCGGGCGTTCGCCGATGGCACGGCTCAGGTCGATTACTGACAACGAAGCGCCGCGCAGGGTGGCGATGCCTTTAACGTGAGGATGCGACTCCGGCAGCCGGGTCAGCGGCGGGCAGGGGATGATTTCGCTGACTTTGAGCAGGTTGATCGCCATCAGCTTGCCGCTGCGCAAGGTAAACAGCAAAAGCGAAAGTGAATCTGCGCGGGCTTTGTTGGTGGACATAAAAACCTTCTGTGGAAAAAGGTGATGGGCGAGTAAAAAGTCGCCAAAAACTATTGATGCCGGGTTATCGACTTGTTGGGGGCAGGCTTTAGGCTAAATACCCATTCCCGGCCCAACGGCGAACCCTGTGGCGAGGGAGCTTGCTCCCGCTGGAGTGCGAAGCACTCCCGATCAGGTGATGTGTGTTTTCAGACTATCCGCATTTTCAGGTTTTGCGGCTGCTTCGCAGCCGAGCGGGAGCAAGCTCCCTCGCCACAGTGGGGGGGTTATTTCATCCCTAGGCGCTTGGCCATCCTCCCGAGGTTCGCCCGATCCAGGCCCAACTCGCGCGCCGCGCTCGCCCAGTTGTTGTGATGCCGCTCCAGGCAAGCGCTGATCAATTGCCGCTGATAATTCTCCGTGGCCTCACGCAGATCACCGGCTACTAATGACACAGGGCTGACGACGGGTTGTTCGGTAAGCACCTCGACACTGCCAGTAGGCAAATCCAGATCCGCCGCACTCAGGCTGAGAATCTTCGGTCGATCCTTGCAATTACCCAGCGCTTTAAGCGCGCTGCGACCAATCAAATGCTCCAGCTCCCGCACATTCCCCGGCCAGTTGTAGGCCAGCAAGGCCGCCTGGGCGTCGCTGTTCAAACGCAGGCTGTTGAGGCCCATGCGTGAACGATTTTGCTCCAGGAAGAAGCCGCTGAGCAGCAATACATCCCGCCCGCGATCGCGCAGTGCCGGGACTAACAACGGGTAAACGCTCAAGCGATGGTAGAAGTCGGCACGGTAGCGACCGTTGCGCACTTCTTCGGCCAGGTCACGGTTGGTCGCCGCGATCAGGCGCACGTCCACTGTGTGTTCCTTGTCCGAGCCGAGGCGCTGCAACTGGCCGCTTTGGAGGACGCGCAGCAGCTTGGCCTGCACCGTCAGTGACAGTTCACCGACCTCATCGAGAAACAGCGTGCCGCCATTGGCCAGTTCGAACTTGCCGCGACGATCATTCATCGCGCCGGTGAACGCGCCGCGCACATGGCCGAACAATTCGCTTTCGACCAAGGTGTCGGGCAGTGCCGCACAGTTGAGGCTGATGATCGGTTTGTCGGCGCGGGCAGAGGCGGCGTGAATCGCCTGCGCGACCAGTTCCTTGCCGACCCCGGTTTCGCCGGTGATCAGCACGGTCAGGTCGCTGCCACCCACCAGGTTGATCTCTTCCACCAAGCGTTTGTGGGACTTGCTCTGGCCGATCAACTCGCGGTTCTGCTGACCGCTGGCTTGACGGTAAACCTCGGCGCGCTGGTGCTCGTCTTCGACGCGGTTGGCCAGGCGCTCAATGCGCTCGGCAGCGTTGACTGTGGCCGCAGCGAGGCTGGCAAAGGCTTGCAGGGCATCCAGTTCGATCGGTTCGAATTGCTCCGGGTCGAGGGCGTCGAGGGTCAGCAAACCCCATGGGCGCTCGTCGATGAACAGCGGGCAACCCATGCAGTCATGGACTTCCAGATGATCGTCGAGACCCTCGACCAGTCCGTCGTAAGGGTCGGGCAAGTCGCTGTCGGCCGCAAAACGGGTCGGGCCGTGGCTGCTCAGCAAAGCCTCGAATCGCGGGTGCTCGCTGATTTTGAAGCGCCGGCCCAGGGTGTCCGTGCTCAAGCCATCGACGGCCAGCGGCACCAACCATTCGCCATCAAGGCGCAGCAGGGCCGCGGCATCGCAGGGGAGCAGGGCGCGCATGGCTTCGAGCAAGCGTCGATAACGCTCGCCTTCGGGCAGTTCGCGGGACAGGTCGGAGACCAGGGGCAGCAGGGCGGTGAGCAGGGATTTTGCAGTCATAGTGACTCCGTGTAGTCGACATGACTATAAAACAGTGTGTGTCGATATGACTACGATGTTCTTAAACTATTGATTTATATGGTTTTATTACTTGGCACGGAAACTGATAAGTCTAAGGAAATACACATCAAGCTCCGGAGTCGTCCTTATGCTGAGCGTTCAAGACCGTGCCATCGTCAAATCCACTGTACCGTTGCTGGAAAGCGGCGGCGAAGCGCTGATTACTCACTTCTACCGCATGATGCTCTCCGAATACCCGGAAGTCCGCCCGCTGTTCAACCAGGCCCACCAGGCCAGCGGTGATCAGCCGCGTGCGTTGGCCAACGGTGTCTTGATGTACGCACGGCACATCGACCAGCTCGACCAGTTGGGCGACCTGGTGGCCAAGATCATCAACAAGCACGTGGCCCTGCAAATCCTGCCGGAACACTATCCGATTGTCGGCACCTGCCTGCTGCGTGCCATCGCCGAAGTGCTGGGCGAAGAAATCGCCACCCCTGAAGTCATCGCGGCCTGGGGCGCTGCTTATGGGCAACTCGCCGAGATTCTGATCGGTGCCGAAACCAGCATCTACGATCAGAAGGAACAGGCGCCCGGCGGCTGGCGCGGGGCGCGGGAATTCATCGTCACGGCCAAGGTTGAAGAAAGCGCGGAAATCACCTCGTTCTACTTCGAACCTGCCGACAAAGGCCCGATTCTTGAGGCTGAGCCTGGCCAGTACATCGGCATGAAACTGATCCTCGACGGCGAAGAGATCCGTCGCAACTACTCACTGTCGGCGCTGGCAAACAAGGGCGAGTACCGCATCAGCGTCAAGCGTGAAACCGGTGGGCGGGCGTCCAACCATTTGCACGATCAGTTGCATGTCGGGGCGAGCATCCAGCTGTTCCCGCCATCAGGTGAATTCACCCTGACGGCCAGCGACAAACCGCTGGTGCTGATCAGCGGCGGTGTCGGCATTACTCCGACACTGGCGATGCTCGAAGCCGCGCTGGCCACCGAGCGCCCGGTGCATTTTATCCACTGCGCGCGTAACGGCAGCGTGCATGCCTTTCGCGACTGGATCGATGGGTTGGCTGAGCGTCATCCGCAACTCAAGCGTTTCTATTGCTACGCCGAGGATGACGGTGTGAGTCCGGCGGCGGACAAGGTCGGGTTGTTGAGCCGCGAGCAGTTGGGCGAGTGGTTGCCCGAGCAGCGTGACCTGGATGCTTATTTCCTGGGGCCTAAGGGGTTCATGGCGGCGATCAAGCGCCACCTCAAGGCGTTGGGGGTTCCGGAGAAGCAGAGCCGTTATGAGTTCTTTGGGCCGGCTTCGGCGTTGGAGTAACTGTATGTGGCGACTCGGGAGACCGAGTCGCCTTCTTCGCGAGCAGGCCGCACCACGGTCTCAATTCTTGATGACAGTCAGAAAAGTTAATCCCTTCTTAACCGGCTTATCGTTTATTCCCCCAATCCACCGGCACGCGCCAGGCTCTCAAACCTCCGAGCCTGCGTGTAGACTGGCGGCAACTGCTATCTAAAAGGGAAACGCGATGAGCGAGGAAACAATGCGATTGGGGCGCGAACGGCGCTATCTGGTGTTACTGGGCATCATCTGCCTGGCGCTGATCGGCGGCGCGCTGTACATGCAAATTGTGTTGGGCGAGGCGCCATGCCCGCTGTGCATTCTCCAGCGCTATGCGTTGTTGTTTATCGCGGTGTTTGCCTTCATCGGCGCGGCCACGCGTACCCGTCGCAGCATTACCGTGTTCGAGACGCTGGTGGTCATCAGTGCCCTGGCAGGCACAGCGGTGGCCGGGCATCACGTCTACACCCAGTTCTACCCTGCGGTCAGTTGCGGCATCGATGTGCTGCAGCCGATTGTCGATGGTCTGCCGCTGGCGAAGATCTTCCCGCTGGGCTTCCAGGTGGATGGCTTCTGCTCCACGCCGTACCCGCCGATCCTCGGTCTGTCGCTGGCGCAATGGGCGCTGTTAGCGTTCGTGCTGATCGTGATTCTGGTGCCGTTGCTCACTTCGCGTAACCGTAAAGCGCTGCGCTGAGGCGGTTCGCCGCACTGCTGCGTCATCCATAAAAACGCCCCGGCCCTCGTTGAGGGGGCCGGGGCGTTTTGCATTTTCAGAGGCCAGGTAAAAAGACCTTGATGCGCGACAAGCAACGGTGCGGCACGTGTGCGACATGTTGTCACAGCGCGAGTGTCGCAAGGCATTTCAAGGGGCTGAATTGGCATGGGGGCGGGCAACAAAATTGGTCTGTTGCCGCGGCACATCATCTGACCTCGGAAATGCTGGAACAGGCAGTTTTAACAGGGTCTGGCAAATTGCCAAAGCCCTTGTCACATAGGGGGTTGAGCAGGGTAGGGGGAGGACGCAGTCACCCCGAAGCTGTCTGAACTGCGCTCGGTAGACCTACTATTTTTAGTGTTTTTGTTGAGAATCAATTTCGATACCATGCCGGACTTTTGCGAAATCCGTTAATGATTGTTGCTGGAATGGATAAAAATTATTTCGGGATGAGACATGGTTTATGAATCGTTACATATCTACAATCGCCCGCACTGAATTCCCGGCACTGCTCATCATGAGCAGAAAGTAGGGCGTCGAGAGGCTTGAACGCCTCATGCGACTCCCAGGTGTCGGAGCCTTCCAACTATCCGCACCAAATGGAATTGGTCTGTAACAAGGCCTTTGACCACGAATTCGAATAAGAACTTACCGCTGTCCCAGGATTTGTCGAGCAGCGTCTGACGCGCGACGGGCGGCCCTTATTCAATCCAAGAAAAATGCCAACCCTTGGCAGGGTGAAGTGTTGGCGATCAAAACCCAACTGCATTGCGCAAGCTGCTTTAGAGGTCGTGAGATGAGTAAAAACAGGTACCCCAGACTACTAGGCTTATTGCCGCTGATTGGCACATTGTTGCTGTCAGGCTGCAACATGACCTTGCTCGATCCCAAGGGCCAGGTTGGCCTGGACGAGCGAAACCTGATCATCACCGCAACGCTGCTGATGCTTCTTGTCGTGGTACCGGTCATCGTCATGACCTTCCTGTTCGCCTGGAAATATCGCGCCTCCAACACCGACGCCGTCTACACGCCGAAGTGGTCGCACTCCACCAAGATTGAAATCGCGGTGTGGGCTATTCCAGTGCTGATCATCATTGCCCTGGGTTATGTCACCTACAAGTCGACCCACGCTCTGGACCCGTACAAACCACTGGAATCCGACGTCAAGCCGATCACCATTCAAGTGGTATCGATGGACTGGAAGTGGCTGTTCATCTATCCGGAACAAGGGATTGCCACGGTCAACAAGATCGTCTTCCCGGCCAACACGCCGATCAATTTCCAGATCACTTCCGACACCGTGATGAACTCGTTCTTCATTCCGGGCCTGGGCGGTCAGATCTACGCGATGGCGGGCATGCAGACCAAGCTGCACCTGATCGCCAACCAGAACGCTGAATTCGACGGGATCTCCGCCAACTACAGCGGCGCGGGTTTCACCGGCATGAAGTTCAAAGCAATCGCCACCTCTCAGGCGGACTTCGATGCCTGGGTCAGTGATGTCAAGAAGGCACCTAAACAGCTTGAAAAAGCTGAATACGAAGCCCTTTCCAAACCAAGCCAGAACAATCCAGTAGCGCTCTACTCCTCGTTCACGCCGAACCTGTTCCAGACCATCGTCGACAAGTACGAAGGCATGAAACCAGGTCCGAAAGTGGACCACGAGAAGAAAGAGAAAGAAGTGGCCCAGATGGAAGGGATGGACATGAGTTCGCATTCAGCTGCCGGGGCAGAGGAGTAAACGATGTTTGGTAAATTAAGTTGGGAAGCGGTCCCGTTCCACGAACCGATCGTGATGGTGACCATCGCCATGATCGCGCTCGGCGGTCTGGGCGTGTTCGCTGCAATCACCTATTTCAAGAAGTGGACCTACCTGTGGTCCGAATGGCTGACTTCGGTCGACCACAAGAAAATCGGCGTGATGTACATCATCGTCGCCATGGTCATGCTGCTGCGCGGTTTTGCCGACGCCATCATGATGCGTACCCAGTTGGCCCTGTCCACCGAAGGCTCGCCGGGCTACCTGCCGCCTGAGCACTATGACCAGATCTTCACCGCTCACGGTGTGATCATGATCATCTTCATGGCGATGCCATTCTTCACCGGCCTGATGAACCTTGCAGTGCCGCTGCAGA
Organism: Pseudomonas sp. SIMBA_041; assembly: GCF_046535095.1. Taxonomy (NCBI): domain Bacteria; kingdom Pseudomonadati; phylum Pseudomonadota; class Gammaproteobacteria; order Pseudomonadales; family Pseudomonadaceae; genus Pseudomonas; species Pseudomonas sp. SIMBA_041. Next base: position 326,690 of record NZ_JAWRXJ010000007.1, on the reverse strand, counting down.
TCGGCGCGCGTGACGTTGCCTACCCGTTCCTGAACTCCCTGAGCTTCTGGCTGCTGATGTCTGGCGTCGTGCTGGTGAACGTGTCCCTGGGTGTCGGCGAATTCGCCCGTACCGGTTGGGTGGCGTATCCACCGCTGTCGGAACTGGGCTACAGCCCTGGCGTGGGTGTGGACTACTACATCTGGGCGCTACAACTATCCGGGCTAGGTACGACGCTAACCGGGGTCAACTTCCTGGCCACCGTGCTGAAAATGCGTACCCCGGGCATGAAACTGATGGACATGCCGATCTTCACCTGGACCTGTACCTGGGCCAACGTTCTGATCGTCGCTTCCTTCCCGATCCTGACCGCTACCCTGGCACTGCTGACGCTTGACCGTTACATGGATTTCCACATTTTCACCAATGAACTTGGTGGCAATCCGATGATGTACGTCAACCTGTTCTGGGCGTGGGGTCACCCCGAGGTTTACATCCTGATTCTGCCGGCGTTCGGGATCTTCTCCGAAGTCATCTCGGCGTTCTCCGGCAAGAAACTGTTCGGCCACCACTCGATGATCTACGCCTCGGGCGCGATCTCGATCCTGGGCTTCATGGTTTGGCTGCACCACTTCTTCACCATGGGTTCGGGTGCCAACGTCAACGCCTTCTTCGGTCTGGCGACGATGCTGATCTCGATCCCGACGGGGGTGAAGCTATTCAACTGGCTGTTCACCATCTACCAGGGCCGTCTGCGCATGACCAGCCAGGTTCTGTGGACCCTGGGCTTCATGGTGACCTTCGCGATCGGCGGCATGACCGGCGTACTGCTGGCCATTCCGGGTGCTGACTTTGTCCTGCACAACAGCCTGTTTGTAATTGCTCACTTCCACAACGTGATCATCGGCGGCGCCGTGTTCGGCTACATCGCTGGTTTCGGCTTCTACTTCCCTAAAGCGTTCGGCTTCAAGCTGCACGAAGGTTGGGGCAAGGCAGCATTCTGGTTCTGGATCTCGGGCTTCTTCGTCGCGTTCATGCCGCTCTATGCTCTGGGCTTCATGGGCATGACCCGTCGTCTGAACGCCACCACCAACCCTGAGTGGGTGCCGTACCTGTACGTGGCCATGTTCGGTGCGGTCATGATCGCCTGCGGTATCGCCTGCCAGTTGATCCAGCTCTACGTCAGTGTTCGTGACCGTAAGAAGCCGGAAAACATGTGCGAACACGGTGACCCGTGGAATGCCCACACGCTGGAATGGTCGACCTCGTCGCCACCACCGTTCTACAACTTTGCCGTACTGCCAAAAGCCGACTGCATCGACCCGTTCACTGAAGCCAAGGAAGACGGTACTGCGTACCAGACTCCGGTCAAGTACGAGCCGATCCACATGCCAAACAACACCGCGACCGGCCTGGTCATGGGTGCTCTGTTGACCGTGTTCGGTTTCGCGATGATCTGGCACATCTGGTGGATGGCCATCTTCGGCCTCGCCGGCGCCGTGATCTACTTCGTGATCCACGCTGCCCGTGATGACCAGGGCTACATGGTGCCGGTCGACGTGATCGAGCGCACCGAAGCCGAGCAGCGCAAACGTCTGGTAGCCGCAGGGAAAATCCCGGCCACTGCCACCCGTGTTGAAACCTCGTTGGAACAGGCTTAAACCATGTCGAACTTAGTGACCAATGCTGGACACACCCATGTCGATGGACATGGGCACGATGACCATCACCACGACTCGGGCGAGATGACCGTATTCGGTTTCTGGCTCTACCTGATGACCGACTGCATTTTGTTTGCGTCGATCTTCGCGGTGTACGCGGTACTGGTTAACAACGTAGCGGGTGGCCCGTCGGGCCACGACATCTTCGAGCTGCCATACGTGCTGGGCGAAACTGCCTGCCTGTTGTTCAGTTCGATCACCTACGGCTTCGCCATGCTGGCGTTGTTCAAGGGCAACAAGAAGGCGGTACTGGGCTGGTTGGCCATCACCTTCCTGTTCGGCCTGGGCTTCATCGGCATGGAGATCAACGAGTTCCACATGCTGATCTCCGAAGGCTACGGTCCTAACCGCTCTGGCTTCCTGTCCGGGTTCTTCACCCTGGTCGGCACCCACGGTCTGCACGTGACCAGCGGTCTGATCTGGATGGCGATCATGATGTATCAGGTCCAGAAAAACGGCCTGACGGCGACCAACAAGACCCGTCTGAGCTGCCTGAGCCTGTTCTGGCACTTCCTGGACGTGGTGTGGATCTGCGTATTCACCGTTGTTTACCTGATGGGGACTCTGTAATGGCTAACGCACACTCCCATGGTCACGACAGTCACGACGCCAGCCACGGCAGCGTCAAGTCCTACGCCATCGGCTTCATCCTGTCGGTGATCCTGACGATCATTCCTTTCGGCCTGGTGATGTACCCATCGCTGCCAAAAGCCATGACCCTCTGGATCGTACTGGCCTTCGCCGTGATCCAGGTGCTCGTGCACCTGGTGTACTTCCTCCACCTGGACCGCTCCGCTGCCCAGCGTAACAACGTGATCGCGTTTGTCTTCGCTGCATTGGTAATCGTCCTGTTGGTAGGCCTGTCGCTGTGGATCATGTTCAGCATCCACACCGTCATGATGGCGCACTGAGGAAAGTCCGGATGTCCTTTAAGCACTTTATCCAAATCACCAAACCGGGGATCATTTTCGGTAACGTGCTTTCTGTGGCGGGCGGATTTTTCCTGGCCTCGAAAGGGCATGTCGATCTGGCCATTTTCCTGGCCGCCATGATCGGCACGTCCCTGGTGGTGGCTTCCGGTTGCGTGTTCAACAACTGCATCGACCGCGACATCGACCTGAAGATGGAACGCACCAAGAACCGCGTGCTGGTCCAGGGCTTGATTTCCCTGAAACTGGCCCTGGCCTTTGCGACCGTCCTGGGTGTTGCCGGCGTTGCGTTGTTGTACAAGGTGGCTAACCCGTTGGCCGCGCTGTTCGCCGTGATCGGTTTCGTCATCTACGTCGGCTTCTACAGCCTGTACCTCAAGCGCAAGTCGGTTCACGGCACGCTGGTGGGCAGTCTGTCGGGCGCCATGCCGCCGGTGATTGGCTACGTCGCTGTGACCAACAGCTTCGACATGGCCGCACTGACGTTGCTGGTGATGTTCAGCCTGTGGCAGATGCCGCATTCCTACGCCATCGCGATTTTCCGCTTCAACGATTACCTGGCCGCATCGATTCCGGTGCTGCCAGTGAAGCGCGGAATCCAGGTGGCCAAGAAGCACATCCTGATCTACATCCTGGCCTTCCTCGTGGCGACCTTGATGCTGACCTTCAGCGGCTACGCCGGCATGAGCTACCTCGCCGTCGCCGCGGCCATGGGCATGTACTGGTTGTACATGGCCTGGACCGGTTACAAGGCAGTGGATGACACGGTCTGGGCACGCAAGCTGTTCGTGTTCTCGATCTTCACCATTACCGCGTTGAGCGTGATGATGTCCCTGGACTTCAAAGTGCCGACCGAGCTGCTGCTGACGTACGCGCCTTAAGCGTCGGATGCTGTAAACAAAAGCCCCGCCTTCGAGAGAAGTGCGGGGCTTTTTGTTGGGGCTTTCTTTTGGACCGTGTCGTGGCCATCGCGAGCAGGCTCACTCCTGCATTCGACCGCGTTCTTTCCTGTGGAATGCAATCGAGTGTAGGAGTGAGCCTGCTCGCGATGGCCACACCTCGGTCGTCAGCAAGCTCACTTATCAAGCAACCGGAAAAACCGCTCCCGCACCAGTGGATCATCGCTATGCGCAACATTGAAGCGCAGAAAACTATTGGCGTCGGCCGCTTTACTCAACATCGCTCCGGGCGCCAGTACCAGGTCATTCTTGAGGCCTTTGTTGGCGAGGGTTTCGGCATGGAACCCGCCGGGCAGACGCGCCCAGATGAACAGTCCTTCGCCCGGCACCGATGACACTGAGCATCCGGCCTCCACCAGCCAGCGCGCCACGCGACTGCTCGACTCATACAAGCGATCCACCGTGCGCCGGATGTGCTTGGCGTAGCTTCCGTTGCTGAGCATGGTGCAGGTGATTTGCTCCGCCAGTTCCGAGGTCACGCCAGCGATGCTCATCTTCAGGCTGATCATTCGGGCGGCCAGTTGTGGTGATAACACGGCGTAGCTGACCCGGCTATTGGCCGTCAGGGTCTTGGAGAAACCGGACACGTAACTGACATTGTCGAGCCCGCTGGCGGCCAGGCGCGGGGTGCGTCGTTGCTGGAGATCGCCGTACAGGTCATCTTCAACAATGTGAAAACCGTAGCGGTGACTCAACTCCAGCAGGCGATACACCTGCGCCGCCGAAAACGAGTGCCCGGTCGGGTTATGCAAGGTGCTGTTGGTCATATAGAGCACGGGGCGGTGGACGATCAGCAGGTGCTCGAACGTCTCCAGATCCAGCCCGCTGCAATCGCGGGGAACGGTGAGGACCTTGGCGCCGTGCAACGCCAGATTGGTGTGCAGGTTGAAGTAGCACGGATCGTCGAGCAGCACCGTATCGCCGGGTTTTATCAACAGGCGCATCAGTTGGTCGATGGCCTGCATGGTGTTGGCGGTGGTGATGATTTGTTCCACCGGCACTTCGATGCCGAAGCCCGACAACTTGACCCGCAATGCCTCGCGCAGCGGCCGGTAACCGCCGACCTCACCGTATTCGCCCATGCGCAGCGATGTCGCACGAAGGGTGCCGCGCACGGCTTTGAGCAGTTCATCCGCCGGTAACCACGAGCCGGGTAGAAATCCACAACCGGGACGTAGAGCGTCGTTATCCACAAGAATCGCACGGCGGACACGGCTGAGGGTGTCTTGCGGTTGCAGGTCTGGGGCAGTAGCGGTTGGGGGCTGAGTGCTTGCCCGGTGGACGTAATGCCCCGAGCCCTGGCGTGAGACCACCAGTCCCTTGGCCCGCAATCGGTCGAGGGCGTCCACCACGGTGGATTTTCCGACGTTCATCAATTCGGAGAGTTCGCGAATCGGCGGCAACTTGGCCCCGTGCGGCAGGCCTCCCTGGCTGATGGCTTCGGACAGCTGATCGACAATCTGCTGCACCAGCGGCACCCCCGGCTGGAACTCGATGGCGGCGATCACAGCGCGTTGAGCCTGCATTTTACTGGTCTCCCTGGCAGTAAAGTTCGCTGGATTCTATACGAACTTGCCCTGATCAAGAGAAGCGTCTGTCTCTACCATCAAAATCGCGTTTGTATGGTGGATCAAGAGGGCTCAGTAGATGATTAGGCAAACAACCCGCGACGAACGTTTCCTCGAGATGGCGAAAGAGCATGGCTTCGATATCTACGACGAGAACGCGGCCGGGGGGCATTACGCGCCACTGCTTCGGCATGTCGATGAGCTGTATGTCAGTGGCCTGGTGCCGCGCATGAACGGCAAAATCCAGTACCCGGGCCGGGTGGGCCTGGAGCTTAATTTGGCCGATGCCCAAGAGGCCGCGAGCATCAGCGCGATACGCGGTCTGGCATTGATCCGCGAGGCCGTCGGCTCACTGGATAACGTCAAGGCCCTGCTTCGTGTCACCGTTTATGTGAAATCCACGTTCGATTTCGTCGACCTCAGTGAGGTGGCCAACGGCGCGTCGGATGTCTTCACCCAAGTGTTGGGCGATGCTGGCAAACATACGCGCACGACGGTCGGTGTTTATCAGTTGCCGAAAAACGCGCCGGTGGAAGTGGACATGATTGCGGCGCTGCATCCTTCGATTTCCTGATTTTTGCAGGCAATAAAAAGCCCCGCTGCAAGGGCGGGGCTTTTGGGTTGGGCCGTGTTACTGCGCGGCGATGCTGTAGCCGTCGAACGCGGTTTGTTGCTGCAGTGCGGTGATGATGTTCTTGCGGTTGACCGCTTGTTCGACGCCGGCGTTATCCAGGAACGTCTCGCTTTCAATCACGGCGTCTTCGCCTTCGCCGACGAAGGTAAAGCCGAGGAACTCCAACGCTTTGCGGTCAACGTTCAGGCTTGAACGCGGGGTGCGCAGTGGCAGGGTGACGTTGATGCCGTCCTTGCTGATGGTGAACACTTCGAGGTCTTTCTTGGCGCGAGCCACTTTGCTTTTGCCACTGCTTGGGTTGCTGATGGCTTGGTGAGTCTGGTTCAGCACTTTCAGCGCGAGGCCGTAGACGATTTCCTGAAACGCCGGGTCATCCTTGAAGCTGGAGAGAATCCGGCTGATCGGGAATTTGCTGCTCAGGTCTTCGAGAGCGGCAATGTCGGCCGCTTCCGCGTCCTTGAGTTGTTTGAGTTCGCCCATCAGTTCATAGGCTTTATCGTCGTCGAAGCTGTCGTGTGCCTGGCGAATTGCGGCGCGCAGTTCGCGGATCTGGTCGCTTTCCCGGGTGGATTGAAAAGCGTCCAGGACCATCTCGCTGATGGTCTTGGCCTGAGGCACATGCTGTGAAAGATTGATGGAGTTTTCGTATTCCGCTTTGGACGACAGGGTGACTACGGATTCAGCGGTGTTGGAATCGGACATTGAAATTTCACTACTTCTTTTAACTTGAATTGAGGCGAGAAAGCACAGGGCCTTTTCAGGTCGCCTAATCTATTGGACCCACGCCGAGTTGTCACGGATGAACAGGCGGTTGGTCATGATTTTTGCGAGAAGGCCTCAGTCGATGGCCATTTGCGGTCGTTGTGACTGAAGCGCTGATAGCGCCCGATAAAACTGCAAAGAGCGACCACTGATCAATCCGCAGACAAACCCGGATGCGGAGGCCTTGAGCAGTAACATCTCAAGCGTGGTGGCCTGTTCCGGGTGAACATCATCCTGGTAGCCGAAGTAGTAGTTCACGGCAAAAAACAGCAGGTAGAGCACCAGGGTTTTCGCTGTTCCCGGCACGACCAGTCCGGTTTTCGGCTTATTGAGTTCGACGCCTCTGCTTTGGAAAAGCACCAGCGCGGCCAGACCTCCCAGAACAACGGCGATCAACCAGCAACCGAGGGAGGCGGTGGGGTTCAACGACAGGTTAAGTGAATAGAGCGACCAGCCGAGCAAGATCGGCGGAGTCACGCGTAGCGAGGTTTTGCTTTCCTCAGTCGGGGATAGCGCTTTGATTCCGTAGTAGCAGAGCACCAGGAATACCGCATAAACCCACAGCGGGGTGTGTTGCAGGGTATTGATCATCACGCAGCGTCCATGCCGAAAAACAAGTGCCGGGATAATAGCCGTTGCCGGAGCAGGTGCGGTCGGCTATTTCCCCATCGAATTCAGATTCATCGAGTGAACCGCCCATTGTTCCGCCGTTTGCTGATCCACTGGCAAGGAGAAGCGGAAGGTCGCGCCTCGTCCGGGCAGATCGATCAGCTGGATCTCACGTCCGTGTAACTGCAGGATCCGATGCACGATGCGCAGCCCCAACCCGCCATCGCGCCGTGCACCGCCAATGTTGAAGGGGCGCAGGAACAGGCCTTCGCGCAGCGGCGCAGCAATGCCGGGGCCGGTGTCGCTGACCGTGACTTCGATAAACGGCCCTTGCGGGCGCAGGCTCAGTTCGATTTCTCCGCCTTGAGGGGTGTTGCGCAGGGCATTGTCGAACAGGTTGGTCAGCACGCGCTCGATCAATCCCAGGTCGGCGCAGGCGGCGGAAACGTTAGGGGCGAAAGTGGCCTTCAGTTCGATCTGGCGCGCTTCGGCGGTCAGTTCGAATTTCTGGAAAATGTCCTGCACCAGATCGGTCAGTGAGAAGCGCTCCAGCACCGGTTGCACAAAACCGTGTTCCAGCCTGACCAGTTCCAGCAGCGATTGCGCCAGGCCTCCCACCTTGCGGCTTTGATCGAGGGCGATGCCCAGATAGCGACGCCGGTCGACGGGGGATAACGTGGCGTCCTTGAGCGACAGGGTTTCCAGGTATCCATGCAGCGAGGCCAGTGGTGTTCGCAGGTCATGGGAAATGTTCGCCACCAGTTCGCGGCGTTCCTGGTCTTGACGCGTCAGCGAGCGCCACTGTTCACTGAGGCGGGTTTGCATCTGCCGGAAGGCGGCGTCCAGCACGGCGATTTCATCGTGACTGGCGGCTTTTTCCATCGGCTCGGAGGTGGGCGGTGTGGAGGGCACGCCGTCGATGTCGAACTGACTGACTCTTTCGGTCAAGCGCCGCAGCGGTCGGGTAATCAGGGCAAATGCCGTCAGACCGGCAATCAGGCACAGCAATGCCACCAGACCGATGGACAACAGGGCGGTATTGAGTGCGGCGCTGGTGGCACCGCGTTCGGCGAAGCGGTCGTGTTCTTCGCTGAGCAGTACCACATACAGGTAACCGGCGGGCTGGCCGTTGACCTGCAATGGCGCAGCGCTGAACACCTTGCGCCCGTCGGCGCTGCGCGGGTCATCACCGAGAATCGGCAGGGCATCACCTTTGAGCAGGCGCTGGACGGGGGCCAGATCGATCCGCTCCCGACGTATCCGTCCCTCCGGTGCGGCGCTTCCGACAATCTTGCCCTCGGTGTCCAGCAGATAAACCTCAACGCTGGGATTGACCTGCATGAGTTTGCTGAACAGTTCACGAATGGCATTGGGCATCAAGCCGCTGCTGTCCATCAGCACCGTGTCATGGGCGATGTGTTGCGCCAGATCGCGCGACAGCCCCTGGACCACTTCCAGTTCATGCATCTTGTTGGAGCGCACTTGCATCCAGGCCGATGTGCCACAGCACACCAGCAACAGAATGGCGAACACCAGCGACAGGCGTTGTGTCAGGGTCAGCCTCATGGCTGCTCCTCCTTGACGGCGAATTTGTAGCCACGCCCCCACACCGTGAGGATGCGCGCGGGCAGCGCCGGATCGGTTTCGATCTTGGCCCGCAGACGATTGATGTGGGTGTTCACCGTGTGTTCGTAACCTTCATGGCTGTAACCCCAGACCGCATTGAGCAAATCCATGCGCGAGAAGACTTTGCCGGGTTGGCGGACGAAGAAATACAGCAGGTCGAATTCCCGTGGCGTGAGGTCCAGGCGACGACCGTCGAGCGAAACGTCGCGGGTGATCGGGTCGATGGACAAGCCGTCCGTCATCAGGCTGCCCGAGTCCATCTTCAGGTTGCGGGCCATGGCGTCGACCCTGCGTAGCAGCGCTTTGACCCGGGCGACCAGTTCCAGCATCGAAAAGGGTTTGGCGAGGTAATCGTCGGCGCCGAGTTCCAGCCCCAGGATCCGGTGCATTTCGCTGGAGCGTGCGCTGGTGATGATGATCGGGGTGTAGCGGGCCATCGCCCGTGCCCGACGGCAGATTTCCAGGCCATCGACACCGGGCAGCATCAGGTCGAGGATCAACGCGTCCCAGCTTCCTTGCTGCAACAGGCGCATGCCTTCGTCACCGTCGGCGCAGTGCACCACCTCGAACTGCTCATCGCGAAGATGCAGGCAGATAAGGTCGGCGATGTGCAGGTCGTCCTCGACCACCAGGACGCGTTTGGTCTGTTCCATAAAGCTCAATCCTTTGTAGCGCAATGGGCACATTGTGCGGGTTTTCCTCAGTCCGAGTTATCACGAATTGTTTAACTGCTCGTGAGGATTTGGCGATCAACCCAAGCCTAGGCTGTGTTCCTTATCAGGCATCGGGAATTTTGGAGAAGGCCATGTTTTCACGGCGACAGTTTCTTGTAGCGGGCGGCGGGCTGGGCGCTGCAGCCTTGGTGATCGGTGTGTTGCCAAAATTTGCCGCCAGTACGGCACTGGTCAGTGATGCCAGTGCCGCGGAGGTATTCGAGGTGACCCACAGCGACAGCGAATGGCACGCCATGCTCAGTGACGAGCAGTACGAAATCCTGCGTAAAGAGGGCACCGAGCGGGCCTACAGCAGCCCGTTGAACAATGAGCATCGCGAGGGCGTTTTCGCCTGCGCCGGGTGTGATCTGCCGCTGTTCTCATCCGATACCAAGTTCGACAGTCGCACCGGCTGGCCGAGTTTCTGGGCCCCCCTGGACAAAGCGGTGGCCACTCGTCAGGACCGGTCTTTCGGCGTGCTGCGTGAAGAAGTCCACTGTCGGCGCTGTGGCGGTCATCTGGGGCATGTCTTCGATGACGGGCCCAAGCCTACCGGCCTGCGTTATTGCATGAACGGTCTGGCGCTGACGTTCGAGCCACAGGCAGCTTGATTCATGGGCATTTCATTTCACTCACTTGATGCAGGTCGACGCTATGTGGCTTTTGGTTCTCGCTTATCTCGGTGGTGTCCTGACGATTGTCAGCCCCTGCATTCTGCCGGTGCTGCCCTTTGTCTTCGCGCGAACCGGGCAGCCGTTTATGAAGAGTGGCTTGCCGCTGTTGGCGGGGATGGCGTTGACCTTCGCCCTGGTCGCGACGTTGGCGGCGGTGGGCGGCGGTTGGGTGGTGCAAGTCAATCAGTACGGTCGCTGGCTCGCGTTGCTGTTCGTTGCACTGTTCGGGCTGACGCTGCTGCTGCCACGACTCGCCGAGCGTCTGACTCGACCACTGGTGGCGGCCGGCAGTCGATTGTCGGAAGCCGCCGGCGCCGATGCCCGGCCGCGTCCCGGCGCTTCGTTCCTGATCGGCGTCGCCACGGGTTTGCTCTGGGCGCCTTGCGCCGGGCCGATCCTGGGTCTGTTGCTGACCGGGGCGGCGCTGCAAGGAGCCAGCATCGAAACCACGCTGTTGCTGCTGGCGTACGCGGCCGGTGCCGCCACGTCGCTCGCCGTGGCACTGCTGCTCGGCGGTAAAGTCTTCGCGGCAATGAAGCGCTCGATTGGCGCCGGGGAATGGGTTCGGCGCGGTCTTGGGGCCGCCATGCTGGCGGGTGTCGCCGCGATTGCCCTGGGGTTGGATACCGGGATTCTGGCACGGGTTTCGACCGCGTCCACCGGCGGGATCGAGCAAGCCCTGGTGGGCCGATTGGCCGGCAAGTCGCCGAACAACAGCGGGGCGATGATGGCCGCGGGTGGCGCGATGAAAGCGAGTGACAAGGCATCGGGCGCGTTGCCGATTGAAGGCAATCTCCCAGCGCTGGATGGCGCGGTGCAATGGCTCAATTCCCCACCTCTGACCGCGCAGGCCTTGAAGGGCAAAGTTGTGTTGGTGGATTTCTGGACTTACTCCTGCATCAACTGCCTGCGCACCTTGCCGTATGTGAAAGCCTGGGCCGAGAAGTATCGCGATCAGGGATTGGTGGTGATCGGCGTCCATGCCCCTGAATTCGCCTTTGAGCGCGACGTCGGTAATGTCACCAAGGCCATGAAGGACCTGGGTATCAACTACCCCGTGGCCATCGATAACGACTACAAGATCTGGCGTGCCTTCAACAACGAATACTGGCCGGCTCACTACTTTGCCGATGCTCAGGGGCGCATTCGTTATCACCACTTTGGTGAAGGCGAATACGCCGAATCGGAAAGGGTCATCCAGCAACTGCTGCGTGAAGCGGGCACAGTGAACGTCGCGGACGGTTTGATCAACGCGGAGGCGACAGGGGTTCAACTCGCGCCGGACATGAGCGAAGTGCAATCACCGGAAACCTATGTCGGTTTCCAGCGGGCGGAGCATTTCGTCCCCGAAACCGGCCTTGTGCCTGACAAAGTGGCCGCGTACAGCCCTCCCGCCGAGCTGGCACTCAACGACTGGAGCCTGGACGGAAAGTGGAATGTCGGTTCAGAGCGTGCGACTTCCAGCGCGCCAGCCAGTCGCATCGTTTATCGCTTCCATGCCCGTGATCTGCACTTGGTACTGGGCCCCGGTGCCGACGGTAAACCGGTGCGATTCAAAGTGCTCATTGACGGCAAAGCCCCAGGCGATGCCCACGGCACTGATGTGGCACCCGATGGCAGCGGCCGTGTGAATTCACAGCGTTTGTATCAATTGGTACGCCAGAGCGGCGGCGTGACCGACCGCACGTTCAGCATCGAGTTTCTCGATCCGGGTGTTTCGGCGTACGCGTTTACGTTCGGTTGAAGTCATTTCATTTGTTGAGGAGTCTGCTCCATGAAAACCCTGTTCACCTGGCGCCGCACCCTGTTGGGGATGGCCGCTGCCGGCATTATCAGTCAGTGCTCGGCGTTCTCGTTCGGAGCCGAAGAAGCCGTCGTCATCCCTCCGCCGGCGCTGGATGAAACGACCCAGGTCCACAGCGAAAAAGTGGTGTTTGCCGGCGGGTGTTTTTGGGGCGTCCAAGGCGTTTTCCAGCACGTTAAAGGCGTGAAGAAAGCGGTTTCCGGTTACGCCGGCGGTGCGGCCAACACCGCCCAATATGAACGGGTCAGCGAGGGCGATACCGGCCACGCGGAGTCCGTCGAGGTCACGTTCGACCCGACTCAGGTCAGTTACGGGACGCTGCTGCAGATCTATTTTTCGGTGGCCCACAACCCCACCGAACTGAACCGCCAAGGCCCCGACAGCGGCACTCAATACCGGTCGGCGATTTTCACTGAGAACACCGAACAGCAACGCGTCGCCCAGGCTTACATTGCCCAGCTCGACGCTGCTCATTCGTTCAACAAACCTATAGTGACCAAGCTGGAAACCTACAACGGCTTCTACCCGGCGGAGGAGGAGCACCAGGATTTTCTGACCGAGCACCCGACCTATCCGTACATCGTGATCAACGATCTACCGAAAGTGGCGCAGTTGAAGCAGTTGTATCCCGATCGTTATCAGGAGAAGCCGGTGTTGGTGAAGGCGGGGATGTGAGTGGAAGCGATAACGGGGGGTTACCCCGAAATCATATTCTTGCCCGACACCTTCGACCGATAAAGCGCCTGATCAGCCCGAGCCAGCAACCCGGTCTGTTGTTCTTCCTCAAAACGCTGGACCACGCCAAAACTCATGGTCACGTGAAACGCGCCCACCGGGGGCAGGCTCGACAGGCCATCGCGGATTTTTTCGGCCAGGAGTCTGGCGTCAGCCAACGGGGTATCGGGAAGGATCATGATGAACTCGTCACCGCCCCATCGCGCCAGCAGATCGCCTTCGCGCACGAAGTGCTTCACGCCCTCGACCACCTGCACGATGGCGGCATCACCCAAGGCATGGCCGTAATGATCGTTAATGATCTTGAAGTCGTCGATGTCCATCGCGATCAGGGACAGGGGACGTCGAAAGCGCTGGGCGCGTTCGCATGCCTGAGGCAGGCTTTTTTCCATCAGGTAGCGATTGGCGATGGAGGTAAGCGTGTCGGTTTCCGCGAGTTTGCGGTTCTCTTCGAGTTGAATCTGCAGCTGCTGATTGACCCGGGACAATTCCCGGGTGCGCTCTTCAACGATGGCTTCAAGGGAATGAGCGCGTCGCTCCAGTTCCTCGAGCAGACGTCGCTTGTCGTCGATGCTGCGGTGCGCGCCGACCATCCGCGCTACCGTGCCGTCGGCATTGCGGGACAGCACATAGCCGCGGTCTTCGATCCAGGTGTAGCTGCCGTCCAGCATGCGGCAGCGATATTCGGCTTGATAGGTGGGCGCGCGCTGTTTCAGGTAGTCATCAAACACGGCCATGACGCGGGGGTAATCGTCAGGGTGGATGAGGTTTTCCCAGGTCAACGCGGTGTTGTCCAGGGAATGAGGCTCGTAGCCGAGCATCTTGTACCAACCAGGGTTGCGGTAAACAAAACCGGTGTTGGCGTTCCAGTCCCAAATGCCATCGCTGACCAGCTCCAGAATGGTGTGGAGCAGGTCTTCGCTAAAATCTGACACATTGAATTTCAACGGCGTGATATTTGATGCTTCCCCCATCACCGCTCTCCCTGACGCGCAAATATCAATTGATTCGCCTGGGGTCGAGATTAGTTCATGGCGCATTGCCACGGCTAGTGTTTGCCCCACAACTGCATGGCAAAGTCGACGAAGTGGCGTAATTTCGGCAGCCGGTAGCGATCCTGGGCGTACACCAGGTGCATGGGCCGGCTCGGCAGTTGATAGTGCTGCATCAATGCCACCAGTTTTCCGTTGAGCAGGTCCTGTTCCACCAGCGCATCGGGCAGCATCACGATGCCCATCCCGGTACGGGCCGCCTGATGCAACCCCGCTGAACTGTTGATCAACATCGGACCACTGACGGCCACCATCACTTCGCCTTCGGGTCCGCTCAGGCGCCATTGTTTTTCGACCGATTGCCAGTCATCCCCGACCGGGTAGGCAAAGGACAAGCAATCGTGATGTTGCAGGTCTTCGGGTTTTTCCGGCGTAGATCGGCGTGCCAGGTACTCCGGTGATGCGCACATGGTCAGGGTGTAGTCGATCAGCGGCCGGGCGATCAGGTTCGATGGCTCAATGGCGCCCAGGCGAAACGCCACATCAAGGCCGTTTTCGAGCAGGTCAGGGCGCCCGTTGGTGAGCACCACGTCCAGTTTGACCTGTGGGCATTGCAGCGAAAATTCGCTGAGCGCAGGCGCGAGTCTTTCCGTGCCGAAGGTCAGTGGTGCCGTGATACGCAAGGTGCCACTGGGCGCATCCTGACTCTGTTCAGCCAGGCGTTCGGAATCGGCGACCAATCCCAATACTTCAAGGCAACGCTGGTAATAGGCCGAGCCGAATTCCGTCAGGCGCTGGCGCCGTGTCGTGCGGTTGAGCAGGCGTACACCCAGGCGTTGCTCCAGCGCCCGCAGGTGATTGCCGACCATGGTCGTGGACATTTCACACTGCTGCGCGGCGGCCGTCATGCTGCCGGCCTCCACCACGCGTACGTAAACGGTCATTGCCTGGAACAAATCCATTATCAAGCTCGGCTTTAAGATGATTGAAGTATTGCCGCGTTTATCCAGCTCAGGTGGCTAACCATACTGCAAAAACACCGACCATTGATGGAGCTTGATGCCATGACCGCCGCCTGCCTGATGAGCACTTACCAACCGCTGGCCCTGAGTTTCAGCAAAGGGGTGGGCACGCGCCTTTGGGATGAGGCGGGTCGTGAATACCTGGACGCCGTGGCGGGCGTGGCGGTGACCAACGTTGGCCACTCCCATCCTCGAATCGTCTCGGCGATCACTGAGCAAGCCGGTTTGCTGTTGCACACGTCCAACCTCTACAGCATCAATTGGCAACAACGGTTGGCGCAGCGGCTGACAGCGTTGTCCGGCATGGAGCGGGCGTTCTTCAACAACTCCGGTGCCGAAGCCAACGAAACCGCGCTGAAACTCGCACGGCTTTATGGCTGGCACAAAGGCGTCGAGCAGCCGCTGGTGGTGGTCATGGAAAATGCTTTTCATGGCCGGACGCTGGGCACGTTATCCGCCAGCGATGGCCCGGCCGTGCGCTTGGGGTTCAATGAATTGCCGGGGGATTTCGTCAAGGTCCCGTTCGGTGACCTCAGTGCACTGGATGCCGTGCAGCAAGCCCACGGTCAACGAATCGTGGCAGTCCTGATGGAGCCGATCCAGGGCGAAAGCGGCGTGCAGCTGGCGCCGCCGGGCTATCTCAAAGCGGTGCGCGAACTCTGCAACAAACGCTCGTGGCTAATGATGCTCGACGAAATCCAGACCGGCATCGGCCGCACCGGCCAATGGTTCGCGTTCCAGCACGAGGGTATTGTTCCGGACGTCATGACCCTGGCCAAAGGGCTGGGTAACGGCATCCCCATCGGTGCCTGCCTGGCCCGGGGCAAAGCCGCCGATTTGTTCACTCCGGGCAGCCATGGCAGCACGTTCGGTGGCAATCCACTGGCCTGCCGTGTGGGTTGCACCGTGCTGGACATCATCGAAGAACAAGGACTGCTGGACAACGCCAGGCTTCAGGGCGAACGTCTGCTCGCCAGATTACGCAGCGAATTGGCGGACAATCCGAACGTTCTGGCAATCCGTGGTCAAGGCTTGATGGTCGGCATCGAACTCAAGCAACCGATCCGCGACCTGACCCTGATCGCCGCGCGCGATCACGGTTTGCTGATCAATGTGACACGCGGGAAAACCATTCGCTTGCTGCCGCCGTTGACGATTGATGAGCGGGAAGTGGAGATGGTTGTCAGAGGCGTTTGTCGGGCCGTGACCATTGCCTGACACACGTTCCCGATCGTTCCCGCGCTCTGCGTGGGAACGATCAAATGTTCACTCTTCTATAAGTTTTCCGGCGTTAGTCTTCCCCGCGCGCAGGCTACCAATCGATTTGATCAGGCGTTCTGCGTTAGCAGGAGAGCGTAGTAGTTAGGCCGTCTCCTCGGCAGCAGACAGATCTGAATACGGCCGCTCCCCCAAGCTTTCCACCAACCGAACCAGATACCCATCCGGATCCTGCACCAGAAATTCGCGTTGCCCGACCTCCACCGCATCGGCGCGATACCAGACATCGGCGCACGGGCGAAACAGTGGCCATTCGACTTCCGACAATCGCTCAAGTATCGGTTCGACGAGATCGACGGTGATCTGAAAGTTGATACCTCGACCAAACGGTGCTTCCAATGCGCCCGTCACCCACTGGCCGTCATCCGGAGCATATTGCTCCAGCATGATCTGTGCGCCGTTGTTATCGAGGTAGGCGAAACCCGCTTCCGGGCGTTCGTAAGCAATCTTGAAACCGATCAATGAGGTCCAGAAATGAAGGCTGTTCTTGAGGTCGATGACCATCAGTTCGGGGACCAACTTGCTCCGTGCAAACATACCTATCCTTGTTAAACCGTGTGGGAGGACTTGGCGAAAGCGCTGATTTCACCTCGATCCATGAGTTTGATTTTTGAGCCCGTGAACGTTGCGAACAATTGCCGGTGTACGGTAAACCCACTGGCGTCTTCGCGCATCCGATAACTGGCGGCCCATTCCACCAACGCTATCAGCAACTCGTCATTGTCCGGTCTATGTTCTCGTTGACGAATATTGGCCACACAGCTGTCGTCATCCACACACAACCAGATCAGCGCCGTTGCCCTGTGGATAAGTTCTCTGACAATCCAGCCATAAACACCTTCGATCACCCACTGATCTTCAGCGGCCGCCACCCGCGCTATGTCCAGTGCCGCGGCATATGGGCGGGCGATGCTGTGTTCGTCCGACACCCAGTAAATCAGGTCGAGATCGATCCATGGCACCTTGAGTTGTGCGGCCAATCGTTCCGCCAGCCAGCTTTTGCCGGCGCCGGAGTTGCCGATGATCAGCGTGCGGGTGAGGTTCATGGTGACTCGCCGTTTCAGTCGTCATGTTCAGGCGCAACCATCCGGGTCTTGGGCGAGCCGTTTGAGTTGTGCTGATAGATATCCTGGGGTTGCCCTTTCTCATTGAAGTACACCTGGCCGATGCCTGCCGAGTTCCATAGCCGTTCGCCGGCCTCGGCGTGTTCGGGGATGTGCGGGACGATGCGCATGCGTCGGCGTTTGGTCAGCCAGTTGAGGGGCGAGCGCGGCGAGTAGAGCCAGCGGTTGAGGCGGTCGAACCATTCGAGCAGCCTCGGCGGGAATTCATTCTTGATGCCGCTGCTGGTGATCTGCCAGATTTTCGGGCCGGCCTTACGGTGCCGGATCAGCACTTCGTAGACGAAGGAATAATGCACATCACCGGACAGCACCACGTAGTTACCCGGTGTGCGCGAGTGTCGGAAGATGTTCAGGATCACTTGCGCCGCGCCGCGATGGGCCATCCAGTTTTCGGCGTCCACCAGCAGGGGATAACCGAACCAGCTGAAGACTTTCTGTACGGTTTCGATCAGTTTGACGCCGAAGATCGGCGCGGGTGACACGATGATCGCCGACGGATGATCGAGCAGTTCCTGTTGCAGCTCGCTGAGGGCTTCCCAGTCCAGCAGGCCCGACGGTTGCTTGAGGTTCATCTCGCTGCGCCAGCGCCGGGTGCGGGTGTCGATCACCACCAGGGCGGGCGTGGTGGGCAGCACGTAATGCCACTGCTGAAAGCTCAATAGTGCATCGATCAGGTCATCCTGCACCGGACTGTCGAGGTAACGGTCGGCCCCGGTGACGCTGAGCAAACGGGTTTTTTCCAGCACATCGCTGAACGCGTCGGGGTTGTTGCCCCAACCCTGGCACAGCATGTAGGCGATCAAGGCGTTGCCGATGATGCGCTTGGAGAACGGATGGCCGTAGGCCGTTTCCTCCCATTGCGCGGAAAGGTTCCAGTCGTCGGTGATGTCGTGGTCATCGAAGATCATCAGGCACGGCAGATGCGCCATGGCCCGGGCGACACCGCCCAGGCCGGACTTGAAGCCATCGATATGGGTCTGTTCAGCGGCATAACGCTTGCGTCTCTCAGGCGTCAGCGCAGGCGGTTGCGGGGCGATCAATCTCCAGGGCGTCGGCGACCAGACCAGCAAATACATGGCCATCACTTCAGCGAACGTCATCAGGTGATTGTCGGCACTGCTGCTGGTGAAGATCGGCTTGCGCGCGCCGCCGAAAAATCGATCACGCAGGGTTTCATTGCTCTTGAGCGCCGGTAACAAATCCGCACGGTGGTAGTAGCTGGCCGGGTGCTCATAAAGCTTGGCGCTGTCGCTGACCACGGCGCCTTCGAGGTGTTCTTCGAACAGTCCTAACCGCTCGATCAAGGCATGAATTGCTCGCAACATCGGTCCCGCGACATCGTCGGCGTAAATCTGATCGCCGCTCATCATCAACAGCGCCGGGCGTTGCGATGCGTCATGTTCCGTTGCCAATAGACCGTCGACACAGAGCAAGCCATCGGTGGCCGGGTGATGGGGTTTACGGCAGGAGCCATGCAGCAATTGATCAATGCGCGAGCGCAGGACGAAGTTCGGGCAGTGAGCATCGCCGTAGAGCAAATGCGGGGCCCACTCGGCGATGCCCGTCCCGTCGATCAACAGGTCGTATTCGATCACGGTGTCGCAGGGCAGGGCGGTCGCCAGCGGCACATCGATCAAGTGGATAAACGCGTGAGTGCCGATCGGGATGACGGTGCACTGTCCGGCATCCAGTCGGATGTCGGCGCAGTCTTGCAGGCGCAACGTCAGCGACAGCGCCCGGGATCCCACGAGCCACATGACCAGCCGCGCAGGTTCCAGCCGCCGCAACAGCGGGCCGACCAGCACCGGTGGCAGTGAGTGGCAGTCATCAGACAAAGGCAGAGATACGGACATCCGGGTTCAAGGCTCTTGGCGCACAGGCCGGCGATGATAGCGCAGAGCTCTGGCTGAACTTCATCAATTGCCCGATGGGGGTTACTTGAGGGGAAAGATCGTGACCGACACCACCAGCGCAACCAGTGCGGCCACCAGGCTGCACGCTGCCGCAGCAAAATGTCGATAAGCGGGGGATTGTTCCTGGTTGCACTTGGTGAATACCAAGAGCCAGGTCCCGATCAGAGTGCCCATAAATGCCATCAGCGTATAAAGCGCAAAGGCCGGGGCTCGCGAGACGGGGGCGTCCGGGGTTAACCAGCTCGAGCAAAGAATCAGCACCGCAGTCCCGACGATGAAACTGGCCACGGCACCCGAGAGGTTCGCCAGCCAGATATTCAACGGGCCACGGCTCTTCACAACCCAAATCCACATCCCTGCTGATGCAGCGAAGAACATCAACATACTGATTAACTGCATTCCATCTTCCCTGTTAACAACGTCGTGGGTCTTTGTTGAGGTGAGGCGATGGCAGGCACGATATCAAATCAGTGGCTCTGAGCTGAAGGGCGTTGTGGGTTTATATCGATTTGATTGAGTCGCAGCGCGAATCCAATGTAATGAGGGAGCAAGCTCCCTCATTACAAGTTGGGTGATCTTCAAGGTCAATCCAGACCTATGCCGCCCAGCCCGCCCCACTGACCGCCGCCTGCGCCAATGGATGCATGTCCGCCCCCTGATGCTCCGTCTGCCAGGCCAGCAATTCCTTGCGCATGCCCGGCGTCCAGTACATCTGCAGGTGATTACGCACACCGAGCACGGCCGCTTGCTGGTCCGGTTCGGTGGCGAAGTACTGGGCGATCTGGTTGGCCATCTTGATCAGGTTTTCAGTGCTCATCGGCGCACCTCCGCTTTAGCGCCACGGGCATGCCGGCGTTCCTTGAGCAAACGATCCTGTTCGTCACTGAAGGCCTGATAGCGTTTTTGCCACTCGGAAGGGTGGTAGACGCGGCTGACCTCCACGGCGGTGACCTTGTACTCCGGACAGTTGGTGGCCCAGTCGGAGTTGTCGGTAGTGATCACGTTGGCCCCCGATTCCGGGAAGTGGAACGTGGTGTACACCACGCCCGGCGCGACCCGCTCGGTGACCCGCGCACGCAGTACGGTCTGCCCGGCGCGGCTGCCGATGCCGACCCAGTCACCCTCATTGATGCCACGGCTCTCGGCGTCGGTCGGGTGAATTTCCAGACGGTCCTCGTCGTGCCAGGCGACGTTTTCGGTACGCCGGGTCTGGGCGCCGACGTTGTACTGGCTGAGGATGCGCCCGGTGGTCAGCAGCAACGGATAACGGTTATTGACCTTTTCCTCGGTAGGCACGTAACCGGTGAGCATGAAACGCCCCTTGCCGCGCACGAATTCCTCGATGTGCATGGTTGGCGTGCCGTCCGGTGCTGCGGCGTTGCACGGCCATTGCAGGCTGCCGTGGCGATCCAGTTCGGCGTAGCTGACGTTGGTGAACGTCGGCGTCAGGCTGGCGATTTCGTCCATGATGTCTGACGGATGTTTGTAGTTCATCGGGTAGCCCAACGCATTGGCCAGGGCCACGGTGCCTTCCCAGTCAGCCTTGCCACCCAGTGGCTCCATGACCTTGCGCACCCGGGAGATGCGTCGCTCGGCGTTAGTGAAGGTGCCGTCTTTTTCCAGGAACGAGCTGCCCGGCAGGAATACGTGGGCGAACCTGGCGGTTTCGTTGAGGAAAATGTCCTGCACCACGATGCATTCCATGGCCGACAGGGCAGCGGTGACGTGTTGGGTATTCGGGTCGCTCTGGGCAATGTCCTCGCCCTGGCAATACAGGCCCTTGAAACTGCCGCTGAGGGCGGCCTCGAACATGTTCGGGATGCGCAGGCCCGGGTCGGGTTGCAGGGTGACGTTCCACGCCTGCTCGAACTGCGTCCGTACCACTTCGTTGGAGATGTGCCGGTAGCCGGGCAACTCGTGGGGGAAGGAGCCCATGTCGCACGAGCCCTGAACGTTGTTCTGTCCCCGCAGCGGGTTCACGCCGACGCCTTCGCGACCGATGTTGCCGGTGGCCATGGCCAGGTTGGCGATGCCCATGACCGCGGTGCTGCCTTGACTGTGTTCGGTGACGCCGAGGCCGTAGTAGATCGCCGCATTACCACCGGTGGCGTACAGGCGAGCGGCGGCACGGATGTCGGCAGCGTCTACGCCGCAGACGGCGGCCAGCACTTCCGGTGAGTTCTCCGCACGGCTGACGAACTCGCTCCAGCGGGCAAAATCGCTACCCTCGCAACGGGCGTCGATAAAGGCTTGATCGAGCAGGCCTTCGGTGACGATAACGTGGGCCAAGGCGTTGAGCATCGCGACGTTGGTGCCCGGACGCAGGGCCAGGTGCAGTTCGGCGCGGGCATGCACCGAGTCCACCAGATCAATGCGGCGTGGGTCGATCACGATCAATCGCGCGCCTTCACGCAGGCGACGTTTGAGCTGGGAAGCGAACACCGGGTGGGCGTCGCTGGGGTTGGCGCCCATTACCAGAATCACGTCGGCCTGCATCACCGAGTCGAAACTCTGGGTGCCGGCGGACTCACCCAATGTTTGTTTCAGGCCATAACCGGTCGGCGAGTGGCAGACCCGCGCACAGGTGTCGACGTTGTTGTTGCCGAAGGCGGCGCGCACCAGTTTTTGCACCAGGTAGGTTTCTTCGTTGGTGCAGCGGCTGGAGGTGATGCCACCAATGGAGTCGCGGCCGTATTTTTGCTGCAACCGGCGGAATTCGCTGGCGGCGTAGGTCACCGCTTCATCCCAGCTGACTTCCTGCCACGGGTCGTTGATGTGTTTGCGGATCATCGGTGTGGTGATGCGATCCGGGTGGGTGGCATAGCCCCAGGCAAAGCGCCCTTTGACGCACGAGTGGCCGTGGTTGGCCTGGCCGTTCTTGTCGGGAACCATGCGCACCAGTTGGTCGCCTTTCATCTCGGCGCGGAACGAGCAGCCCACGCCGCAATAGGCGCAGGTGGTGATCACGCTGTGCTCGGGCTGACCCAGTTCGACCACGCTTTTTTCCATCAGCGTCGCAGTAGGGCAGGCTTGCACACAGGCGCCGCAAGACACGCATTCCGACTCAAGGAAATTCTCGCCACCAGCGGCTGCCACCCGGGATTCGAAACCGCGTCCGGTAATCGTCAACGCAAACGTGCCTTGGGTTTCTTCGCAGGCGCGCACGCAGCGGTTGCAGACGATGCACTTGCTCGGGTCGTAGTCGAAGTAGGGGTTGGAGGTGTCCTTCACGTCGGCCAGATGGTTGTCACCTTCATAGCCGTAACGCACTTCCCGCAGGCCGACCTGGCCGGCGACGGTTTGCAGCTCGCAGTTGCCGTTGGCCGAGCAAGTCAGGCAGTCCAGCGGGTGATCGGAGATGTACAACTCCATGACATTGCGACGCAGCGTCGCGAGTTTCGGCGTCTGGGTGTGCACGCTCATGCCTTCGCTGACCGGCGTGGTGCAGGACGCGGGATAACCGCGCATGCCGTCGATTTCTACCAGACACATGCGGCAAGAGCCGAAGGCTTCGAGGCTGTCGGTGGCGCACAGTTTTGGAATCGTGGTGCCCATCAGCGCAGCGGCGCGCATCACCGAAGTGCCTTCGGGCACGCTGATGCTGCGGCCGTCGATGTTCAGGGTGACTTGCACCTGACTTTCACGGGCCGGCGTGCCCAGATCGATGTCGGTGTTCGGGTCGAAGAGGGTAATCATTGGTCGGCCTCCGAAGATTGCAGACCGAAGTCGGCGGGGAAGTACTTGAGGGCGCTGACCACCGGAAAGGGGGCCATGCCGCCCAAGGCGCACAGCGAACCGTATTGCATCGTGTCGCACAGGTCCTTGAGGATGATGACCTGCTCATCGCGACCACTTTGGTCCGGCGCGGCCAGCAGACGGTCGATCACCTCCACGCCCCGGGTCGAACCGATGCGGCAGGGCGTGCACTTGCCACAGGATTCCTCGGCACAGAACTGCATGGCGAAGCGCGCCATGTGAGCCATGTCCAGGCTGTCGTCAGCCACCACCACGCCACCGTGACCGAGCATCGCGCCGATGCCGGCGAAGGCTTCGTAATCCAGCGGCGTGTCGAATTGCGAAGGTGGCACCCAGGCGCCGAGCGGGCCGCCGACCTGTGCGGCTTTCAACGGCCGGCAACTGGCGGTGCCTCCGCCGTAGTCTTCCACCAGTTCACGCAGCGTCAGGCCAAAGGCCCGTTCCACCAGACCGCCACGACGAATATTGCCCGCCAATTGGAAAGGCATCGTGCCGAGAGAACGGCCCATGCCGTAATCGCGATAGAACTGCGCACCCTTGGCCAGAATCAGCGGCACCGAGGCCAGGGTCAGCACGTTGTGCACCAGCGTCGGCAGGCCGAAAAGCCCCTTCAACGCAGGAATCGGTGGCTTGGCGCGGACGATCCCGCGCTTGCCTTCGAGCGAGTCCAGCAGCGCGGTTTCTTCACCGCAAATGTAAGCACCGGCCCCGACACGCACTTCCATATCGAAGGCCAAACCGCTGCCGCCGACATTGGCGCCGAGGTAACCGTTGGTCCGGGCAATCTCCAGCGCTTCATTCAGCGTGGCGACGGCCTGTGGGTATTCCGAGCGCACATAGATGTAGCCGTAACTGGCGTCGACGGTGATGCCGGCAATGGCCATGCCTTCGATCAGCAGGAAGGGGTCGCCTTCCATCAACATGCGGTCGGCGAACGTGCCGGAGTCGCCTTCGTCGGCGTTGCACACAATGTATTTTTGCGCCGCCTCGGTAGCGCGCACCGTGCGCCATTTGATCCCGGCGGGGAAGGCGGCGCCGCCACGGCCACGCAAGCCCGAATCGAACACCGCGGTCGCGGTCTCATCGCCGCCAATAGTGACAGCTCTGGTTAAACCCTCGAAACCGCCGTGGGCCCGATAATCGTCCAGCGACAGCGGACGAGTGATGCCGGCGCGGGCGAACAGCAGGCGTTGTTGAGACTTGAGATACGGCAATTCTTCCACCAGGCCCAAGGCCAGTGGGTGCGAGGACGGGTCGCCTTGCAGCGCATCGAGCACCGACGGCACATCGCTAGCGGTCAGCGGGCCGAAGCCGATACGGCCTTGCGGGGTGTCCACTTCGAGCAATGGTTCCAGCCAGTACAGGCCGCGAGAGCTGGTGCGTTGCAGGTCCTGACTGGCAAGTGCAGACGCCACCGCATCGGCACCCACGGCACGGGCCAGGGAATCACAGGATAAATAGAGGCTCATACGTCCTCCCGGCAAGCGTCGAGCAACGCATCGAGACGCTCGGCACTGAGCCGCGCATGCACCTGACCATCCAGCTCCAGCGCCGGCGAACAGGCGCAGGCACCGAGGCAATACACCGGACGCAAACTGATGCTGCCATCGGCGCTGCTGCCGTGATCATCCAGTTGCAGACGATCACGCAACTGCGCGGCCAACTGCTCGGCGCCGCGACTCTTGCACGACTCCGCCCGGCACAACCGCAGGATATGCCGGGCCGGCGGCGCGGTGCGGAAATCATGGTAAAAGCTGATCACGCCGCGAATCTCGGCCTGACTCTGATTGAGGGCGTGGGCTATCTCGGGGATGGCGGCATCGGGGATGTAACCGATACCGGCCTGAATCTCATGGAGGATGGGCAACAGTGCACCCGCAGAGCCCTTGTGGCGCTCCAGCACGCTGTTGACCATAGGCAATTGCAACATCTCATCAGGCATACAGCATTCCTCACGGTCACGGACAAACCAGGCGGTTGTCGGTCGTCCGAAAGTGTCGGCTGCGGCATTCACACCACGTCACGGTATCGTGGCATTGTCAGGCCGTTGGCCAGGGCACCCTGAGCGGGCATCTTGTTGTGCCCGGCGCGGTCTTTGCCGCACCGTTTATAGGGCATTGAGGGAGCTTGCCACGCTGGTATTGATTCGACTGCACCAAAGCGACGTGTTTGGTTCTTTCCACGACCACCCGTTAAGTCTAGAAGAGCACTGACCACGGCGCGCATTGTCTGAAATGTTTTGTGGTACAAGCGCGGCACACTCGCCCGCTACCGTAAACGTACGATGCCGTCCGACGAGATCGCAAAGGAGCACATATGAACCGACTCATCCTGCCTGCGCTGGTCATCCTGATCGCGGCGCAATCCCCGGCCTACGCCATCAACGACACCTATCGCAAACAACTGGAGCAATCCGGCTGCACTCAGGTCAGCGAAACCCAAGGCTGCGATATCCACAAGAGCAAGGCAGAAAACGCCAAGGCAGGCTTCACCAACCCCGCCGCGGACAGCCCAAGCGCCCCAACCCCCTACGTCGGGCAATGGGTGGCCAAGAGCGATGCCGGCGCCACTGTCGCCACCATCCGCATCGATGCCAAGGAACAAGTGTGGGTCAACGGCAAACAGGTCAAAGCCAAGCGTACCGACGGCACGCTGCAGTTTCGCCAGGGGAACATCCTCTTCACCCTCCAGGGCGATCGAAGCCTGCAGAATCAGGACTACTGGATGGACAGCGATGCCGGGACCAAAGGACCGATACAGATTGAATAACAGGAGCGACACATGATTGATTTCAACAACAAGGGCTTCTTCAAACTCAAGCAAAACGAAGAATACGCCCAACGCGTTACCGACCTTTTGCTCGACGGCGAACACGTCATCGACGCCTACAAATCCATGCGTGACGGCGTGGTGTTCACCAACAAACGCATCATCGCCGTCAACGTGCAGGGCCTCACCGGCAGCAAAAAAGACTTCACCTCACTGCCCTACAAAAACATCGTGGCGTACTCGGTGGAAACGTCCGGCACCTTCGACCTGGATTCAGAGCTGGAGATCTACTTTTCGTCGTTGGGAAAAGTGAAGTTCGAATTCACCGGCAGGACATCCATGGTAGAAATCTCAAAACTGATCTCCCAACACGTCCTCTGACCCCAACACGAAAAAGCCCCGAAAACTCGGGGCTAACAACGGCCTCCAGCTAACCGCAATCCCTGTGGGAGCGGGCTTGCCCGCGATAGCGCCAGACCAGCCAACATCCATGCTGAATCTACCGCCATCATCACAAGCAGCCCACTCACCTCATTTTTGAACCACTACCCTTCAGACGTAGCCGCCGCCCGCTCAGCCGACGCCGCAGACTCCCGCCCCCGCCCAAGCACCTTCACCGCATCATCAACCACCGCCTTACTCATCGCCGTCAAATAATGCGCAGCCCAGGCGTGGCGGTCTGTGTCTGTTGCGTACGCGGCATCTTCATTCAGCTTCTTGGCGAGAAACAGAAAGTCAGAAGCCATGGCCAATGCATCGCCGAGGGGAACGCCGCGAGTGACGTGGAAGAGTGGTTGATCGGCGCAGTAAATGGCAGGGGTTAGGCCGATGGTTTTCAGCTCGGATTGATCGGTCATTGGCCACCTCCGATGAGGGAGAGGCGGTGGGAGAGGGTGGACAGTGGGGCGTTACGCAACAGGGAGTCGCGTTGAGGGAAAAGCCAGATTTTGTACGGATTGATGCTGCGCATTATCAGACTCCTTGATATGTGAAGCTGCCGCATTCGTTTCCACACGAATGGGTGACAGCTGTGCGCAGGGTGGAAAACCGGGAATCAAGGAAACCGGCACGCCCGAAGACGTCCCACGCACAGCCGCCATAACTCACGCCGCAGGCATAAAAAAAGCGCCTGATGACGTGTCTGGGGCGCTGTTGCGCCTTGAATTGCACGGGTTTCCACACCCGGTCGCTGAATTGGCAGCGACGGTGGGAGGGTATCGTGTGGACCTCGTTCCTGCAACCTTCGAAGGAGCAGATTCCATACCCTTCACTCCGAGATTGGATGTGGTTTGGTCCCCTCGTTTCAAATCAAAGTTCGAGCGCGTGAGCTTGAGTCCTCGCAACAGGTGCGATAAGCATGTCGGTATTTGAAAGTGAGGACGTTGGGCAATAGCACCGAGACGAGGAGAGGTAGGGGTGATTGCAACCTTAGGGCTCGTTAGTAATGCATCTGGAATCAAGAGATTCTCTGATGGCCACTGGCTTGTACTTGTGCCTGTAACGAGTGATGATTGCTTAGCCAGTCACCAACGTTCATCAAAGGAATGTTAATGCTTATGTTTTGAGGTTGGGGGGAAGTATGGCGTTGACTTTTATTGTGAAGTGCTCGTTGAGTTTGAGGATGTAAAATGCACCTGACACCATCAGATCCTGATATAGCAACACTTTATAGAAAGATACGAGGAGATCGTCTTGATTTACAGCCGAATTTTCAAAGGGGGGAGGTATGGGGGAAAGGTAAAAAGCAGCGATTAGTGGATAGTGTATTACGTGGTTGGCATATTCCACCAATTCACGTTATTCAGGTTCCAAGTAGCGAAAGGCAGGAGGTTTTAGATGGTCAGCAGCGGCTGGCAGCAATTCGAGATTTTATAGAGGGGCAATTCCCTATAAATGGCGAGCAAGAGCCTGTAGAGAAATATATTCAGGCGCTTGATGGGTTTTACTGGGATGACCTGTCAGCAGAAATGCAAGGTAAATTTGAGGATTTCACAATAAGGGTGCTCACAATATCTGACTATAAGCCTCGTGAGCCTGGCGAGTTGTTTTATAGATTGAATCAGCCGACAAATTTAACTTCTGCTGAACAGCGTAACGCTTATTTTGGTGAGGCTAGGCAGCAGGTTAAATCTCTTACTGAATATATGGAGGAAGTAGGGTTTACACGGGACCTTGTCGGGTTTTCGAACTCTCGGATGGCATACGATGATGTGCTTGCTAAGTTTCTTCTTACGCTAGAGAGCGGGACTTTAACAAAAAAGGTTACTGCAAATACGGTGACTGGTAGATATAGGGAGTCTACTGGTTTTTCAAAAAAATTGACGGATATGTCGAAAAGCTGTTTGGATGTCTTGCATGGGTGTTTGATGCACAGGGAATATACAAGTAAGCTTAACAAGGCGACAATTTCATCTTGGTTGATTTTTATTTATAAGTCTATAGATTTGGGGTTAGGTACTGAAACTATTTATGAGTTTTTCGATAGGTTTGAAAATGTAAGGGAAGATCACGAGGTTGTAATTGTTCAAGACTTTATACCAAGTGGCATAACACAGGATTTTCTGGTTAAGACCTTTCAGGTGTATCAGGATCGGGCAAGTTCTAGGGTTGCTGATACAAGCTCCGTTATTTTGCGAGATTTGATTCTGTGGGGTATGTACTCTCTGTATTTTTCCGAAGAAGTAGAAGAGTTTGTGGCTTATGGGGATGTGAATTCAATATTTCACTATCTGAGCTCGCAGAAAAGTGTTGTTTATAACGAGTCATCCTTGGCGAAGGTTAGTCGAGACCTAAGTTGGGGGGACGTAATATGAGTGGTTTAAAAGAAGCGAAAATTAATGACTATTGGAAGGATCTAGCTCGGAGAAAATACCCGGTAAAGCTTGAGGTTTTGAAGTTTTCCTCGCATGAGGTTTTAAATGACCTAGAGATTTCTTTGAATGAAGGCGTGAATGTCTTCGTAGGAAGAAATGGTGTGGGTAAAAGTAACTTGATGAGGCTTGCCTATAATTGCTTGGTAGGGGAATACAGCAACCGTGCACCCTTCAAGACACCTATCTTGCGGAATGCAAAGCTTAAAATCAATCTGGCGATAAATCGTGTTCGCTATGAAAAATATGTGAACTACGAAGACGCAGATGTAGGCTTGGACTCGCCGAGTAAAGAGGAAATGGAATTAGCTTCTTTTATGTTTGATCCCTGTACATTGATTCCGCTTTTTCAGGAGATGTTGCTCCAACAAACAAATATCGTAGAGTTAATTGAACAACATGGCGAGAGTCTTGCGGCGGCAGATGAGTTAAGCGTAATAAATTATCTGACTGGGAATGAATATAGTTGTGTCTGGATAACCACCGTAGAAGGGGAATTCGATGACTATCCTGCCTTTCCTTTTTTTAGGGTTGAGTTAAGTGGGGTTGTTTATGATAGTTCCGGTATGGGTATGGGGGAGCTGTCATTGTTTTATTTTTGGTGGCTGGTCAAGTATATGGAGCATGTTGAGGGGGGTAAGGTTCTTTTTGTTGAGGAGCCAGAAAGCTTCCTGCCTCCAGCAAGTCAAGAAAGATTGACGAATGTTTTAGCTAAAGTTGTTGCGGGGTCAGGTATTACCTTGGTGTTGGCTACGCATTCAGAACATATCCTAAAAAGGATGCCGTCTAGTGGAGTACATCTGATTTTAAGGACGGATGAGGGTATTAAGAGTTTTCCCGCCGCTGATGGTATGGCATCTCACCTTGAGAGTTTGGGGTTGGTTTCACCCAAAATAGGGATGTTATTTTTGGAAGATATTGGGGGTATTTTGTTTGCTAAGGCTTTGTTTAATAGCTCAACAGATTTTTCTATAGATAGCTTTTATTATCACAAATCTGGTTCGGATGGGCATGTTTCCGCTGATTTGGGTCGGTTGGCTTTTCCTCATAAGGGATTTAAGTTTGCTGGGCTATATGATGGTGACTGCCGTGGGAACGAAGCAGCTTTAAAGAAAGGTGGGGACTATTTTTTTCTACCTACTAATCTAGCTCCTGATGAAATAATGGCGGCTTACTTTAAGTCAAAGCCAGCAGCCTTCCTTGCTACAAAGCTGATGGTTTCTGAAGTGAAAGTTAACCAGGCAAAGGCCGTGGCTGCAGGTTCAGATTTTCATGACTATTTCCATAACGTGAGTCGGGTTTTTGGGTGGGAATTTAGCAGGTTGTTTTCCATCGTGTGTGAGATGTGGATTGAAGAGAATCCAAAGGAACTTGAGGTTTTTTTAAGTGAGGCGAAAGTCGCAATTTATGGTGGGTGAAGCTGTTGAAAGTTACCTGTGTATTTTTAAATTTATTCGATATGCTGGTTAAAGAAAAGGGGGTGTTTATTGTTTTTTCGAAATTTAAAAGATCTGCGCATAATAAAGAGTATGGCGGGTGAGTCGTAAATTTTTGGCCATAACGTGGGGGCAGAGTCGAGTTCTAGCTACTTTCAGAAAACTCACGAAGCTTGGCAAGCGCGCGAAAACCAACATGGCCGAATGGGAGTTTGTACAGGTGTCGGTAGTGGCAATCCCAGTAACTGATCATGCGTGCTTGCGTCGTTTGAAAGTACTCCTGATTGTCTCGAATGAAACGACCGTAAAGCGGCGGATCTAGCGTGGGCAGATGCGTTTCAATGGTTTCAAGAATCTGGATGACGTACTCGCCCGTCAGCTGGAGCACGAACGGGCAATCCAGGGTTTCTGCACTAAGAGAAGCCGTTTCAGTTGACTTTGGCGCACATAACCATCGTGGTGCCGTGTCAGAAGGCACGAGTACAAAATTCTCTAGGTTCCCGTCAAACGCTCCAAGACTCCGTCATCACCCCTGTGATGAATCCGGTATGGAATGACGAGGTCTTCCTCACAAACTCTAACCGCTATGCCCTGATGTGTTGCCAGTTGGGTAAGGCCCATGAGTTGACCAAGCGCCGTTAGCTCCAGATGAAGAAAGGACGGAAATGCCGAGGTAATAGAGCCTTGCGAAACTGGAGGAAAGGTGGAACCCATTAGCAAATCTCGAGCCCGGGCCAGTGGCCAGGATTAGCAAGGGTTAAGGCAGTGTCCGGTTTCTGTGTGGCTCAGGCATTCACTGAATATCTTTCAGGTAGCCCTTGAGCGCCATAAGCGGGGTATCAAGCTGCTCCATCGTCCGTGCATTGCTGAAATCAGCTGACAACCTATGCATCTCACGCCCTAGCGGTTTATCAACGCCGCCTAATGCCTCCAGAGCCAAATTCAGGCATTCACCCACCTTCAACTGAATCCCCTCAACATCCCCCCGCCTTACCAACAACCCAAAAACCTCCCGCTCATACTCACTCATCACCAAGTCATCCCGAAGAATCGGACTCGAATCCTCCGTCTCATAAGCAAGCTTGAGGCAGAACAGAGCAACAGTTTCCAGCAGCAGTTCCATGGGGTGAATCCTTGAGAAGGGTCGTACCGGTCGAGGGTGCGAGAAATCAAAAGCATCGCCAGCAAGCCGGCTCCTACAGGTCGGCGTTGTGTCAGGCACTTTTTGGCAGGCGAAAAAAAAGGCCTTGCTAAGCAAGACCTTTCTTAATTTTGGTGCCCCGAGGGAGACTCGAACTCCCACTCCTTTCGAAAACGGATTTTGAATCCGCCGCGTCTACCAATTCCGCCATCAGGGCTCAATGGCGGCGAAGTATAGAGATGAGATTACCGTCGGTCAATCAGGTACATAGAGAATTTTCACTATTTCGGCTAGACTTCCGGCCCCTGCTAGACGAACCCCATCATGCGCGTTGCTGACTTTACTTTCGAACTCCCAGATTCGCTGATCGCCCGCCACCCTTTGGCCGAGCGTCGCAACAGTCGCCTGTTGACCCTTGATGGGGTCAGCGGCGCCCTGGCACACCGTCAATTCACCGATTTGCTCGAGCATTTGCGCCCGGGCGATTTGATGGTGTTCAACAATACCCGGGTAATTCCGGCGCGGCTGTTTGGCCAGAAGGCTTCCGGCGGCAAGCTGGAAATCCTGGTCGAGCGCGTGATCGACAGTCATCGCGTGCTGGCGCATGTGCGTTCCAGCAAGTCGCCGAAGCCGGGGTCGAAGATCCTGATTGATGGCGGTGGCGAGGCCGAGATGCTGGCGCGTCACGATGCGTTGTTCGAGCTG
This sequence comes from Pseudomonas sp. SIMBA_041, assembly GCF_046535095.1. Lineage (NCBI taxonomy): Bacteria > Pseudomonadati > Pseudomonadota > Gammaproteobacteria > Pseudomonadales > Pseudomonadaceae > Pseudomonas > Pseudomonas sp. SIMBA_041. Next base: position 294,971 of record NZ_JAWRXJ010000007.1, on the reverse strand, counting down.
GGGTTCGCCGAAGAGGTGTTGCCGCTGCTGGACCGCGTCGGGCACATGCCTTTGCCGCCTTATATAGACCGCCCGGATGAAGGCTCGGACCGCGAGCGTTATCAGACGGTCTACGCCGAGCGCCTGGGCGCGGTGGCGGCGCCGACGGCGGGGCTGCATTTCGATCAGCCGCTGATGGAGGCGATTGCCGCCAAGGGCGTCGAGACCGCGTTCGTGACCTTGCACGTCGGCGCCGGTACGTTCCAGCCGGTGCGCGTCGAGAAGATCGAAGACCACCACATGCACAGCGAATGGCTGGAAGTCGGCCAGGACGTGGTGGATGCGGTCGCGGCGTGTCGTGCTCGCGGTGGTCGTGTGGTGGCGGTGGGGACCACCAGCGTGCGTTCCCTGGAAAGCGCCGCGCGCGATGGTGTGCTCAAGCCGTTCAGTGGCGACACCGATATCTTTATCTACCCGGGCCGCCCGTTTCATGTGGTCGATGCCCTGGTCACCAACTTCCATTTGCCTGAATCCACGCTGTTGATGCTGGTTTCGGCATTCGCCGGTTATCCCGAAGCCATGGCTGCTTATAAAGCGGCCGTCGAGCATGGATACCGCTTTTTCAGCTACGGTGATGCGATGTTTATCACCCGTAACCCCGCACCACGTGGCCCAGAGGAAACAGAATGAGTCGCCAAAGTCGTATGTCGTTTGAGTTACTTGCTACTGACGGCAAGGCTCGTCGCGGTCGTTTGACCTTTCCACGCGGCACCGTAGAAACCCCGGCGTTCATGCCGGTGGGCACCTACGGCACCGTCAAGGGCATGTTGCCGCGGGATATCGTCGCCACCGGCGCGGAAATCATTCTGGGCAACACCTTCCACTTGTGGCTGCGTCCTGGCACCGAAGTGATCAAGAAGCACGGCGACCTGCACGATTTCATGCAGTGGAAAGGCCCGATTCTGACTGATTCCGGCGGTTTCCAGGTGTTCAGCCTGGGCGCCATGCGCAAGATCAAGGAGGAGGGCGTGACCTTCGCCTCCCCGGTGGATGGCGCCAAAGTGTTCATGGGTCCGGAAGAATCGATGCAGGTCCAGCGTGACCTGGGTTCGGACATCGTGATGATTTTCGACGAATGCACCCCGTACCCGGCTGACGAAGACGTCGCTCGCGTGTCGATGGAGCTGTCGTTGCGTTGGGCCAAGCGCTCGAAAGAAGCCCATGGCGACAACACGGCGGCGCTGTTCGGCATCGTTCAGGGCGGCATGCACCAGGACCTGCGCATGCGCTCCCTGGAAGGCCTCGACCAGATCGGCTTTGATGGCCTGGCCATTGGCGGTCTGTCGGTGGGCGAGCCCAAGCACGAGATGATCAAGGTGCTGGATTACCTGCCGGGTCAGATGCCGGCTGACAAACCTCGTTACCTTATGGGCGTTGGCAAACCGGAAGATCTGGTTGAGGGTGTGCGCCGCGGTGTGGACATGTTCGATTGCGTGATGCCAACCCGTAATGCCCGCAATGGGCATCTGTTCATTGACACCGGCGTGCTGAAGATCCGTAACGCGTTCCATCGCCATGATGATTCGCCGCTCGATCCGACCTGTGATTGCTATACCTGCCAGAACTTCTCCCGTGCTTATCTGCATCATCTGGACAAGTGCGGCGAAATGCTGGGTAGCATGTTGAATACCATCCACAATTTGCGCCATTACCAGGTGCTTATGGCTGGTTTGCGCGAGTCTATTCAACAGGGTACATTGGCCGCCTTTGTCGATGCCTTCTACGCCAAACGCGGGTTACCTGTTCCGCCTTTGGACTGAGTTTTCTGACCCCAAGATTCAACATTTGCAACTGGAGTGCTAAATGAGCTTTTTTATCTCTAATGCCATGGCTGACGCTGCTGCACCTGCGGCAGGCCCAATGGGTGGCGGCTTTGAGTGGATTTTCCTGGTCGGTTTCCTGGTCATCTTCTACCTGATGATCTGGCGTCCACAGGCCAAGCGCGCCAAAGAACAGAAGAACCTGCTGAGCAGCCTGCAGAAAGGCGACGAAGTTGTGACCACCGGTGGTATCGCCGGCAAGATCACTAAAGTGGCAGACGATTTCGTTGTTCTGGAAGTTTCCGACACTGTCGAAATGAAGTTCCAGAAGGGCGCTATTGCCGCGACGCTGCCAAAAGGCACGCTGAAAGCGATCTAAGTTTCAACTTCATATTCAATCGACGGGGCGCGCAAGGCGCCCCGCGTCATAAACGGGCGGCGTGATGCTGAACAAATACCCTCTGTGGAAATACATTCTGATCCTGGCGGTGCTGGCGGTCGGTCTGATTTATTCCGCTCCCAATCTATATCCTGATGACCCGGCCATTCAGGTCAGCGGTGCAAGTACTGCGCTGTTGGTCAATCAGGCTGATCTGGATCGCGTGAGCACAGCGCTCAAGGAATCCGGGATCAACGTCAAGGCAGCCACGCTGGCGGCCAATGGCAAGGGCGGTCTGATTCGTCTGACCAAGGCTGAAGATCAGCTGCCGGCCAAAGACGTCGTGCGCAAGGCATTGGGTGATGACTACGTCGTTGCACTGAACCTGGCACAAACCACGCCGCAGTGGCTGCGCAGCCTCGGCGCGCACCCGATGAAGCTGGGTCTGGACTTGTCCGGTGGTGTGCACTTCCTGCTGGAAGTGGACATGGACAAAGCCCTCGACGCACGCTTGAAAGTGTACGAAGGCGATGTAAAGAGCCTGTTGCGTAAAGAGAAACTGCGCTATCGCAGCCTGCCGCAACTCAACGGTGCCATTCAGCTGGGCTTCAGTGATGAAGCAACCCGCGAACAGGCCCGTGCGCTGGTCCGCAAGAACTTCAATGATTTCGACATTGTTCCGGCCGACCTGAATGGTCAACCGGTGCTGCGTCTGGCGATGACCCCAGCCAAGCTGGCGGAAATCCGCGAATACTCCATCAAGCAGAACTTGACCACGGTACGTAACCGCGTCAACGAACTGGGTGTTGCCGAACCGATCGTTCAGCGTCAGGGCGCCAACCGCATTGTGGTTGAATTGCCGGGCGTTCAGGACACCGCAGAAGCCAAGCGTATCCTCGGCAAGACGGCCAACCTCGAGTTCCGTCTGGCGGCTGAGCCAGGTGCTTCGAAAGCCACTTCCGAAACCTTCGAGTTCCGTGAAGGCAAGCGTCCGCCGGCACAGATCGAGCGTGGCCTGATCATCACCGGTGACCAGGTGACTGACGCCAAGGCTGGCTTCGGCGAGCACGGCACGCCAGAAGTGAACATCCGTCTGGATGGCCACGGTGGCGAGCTGATGAGTCGTGCGACTCGCAGCAACGTCGGTCGCAGCATGGCGGTGATCTTCATCGAACAACGCCCTGTGACCACCTACACCAAGCAAATGGTCAACGGCGTCGAGAAAGACGTTGCGGTCCAGACGTTTAAAGAAGAGAAGAAGATCATCAGCCTGGCGACCATCCAGTCGCCACTGGGCGCTCAGTTCCGCATCACTGGCCTGAACGGCCAGGGCGAGTCGTCCGAACTGGCGCTGCTGCTGCGTGCCGGTGGTCTGGCTGCACCAATGTACTTCGCTGAAGAGCGCACCATTGGTCCAAGCCTGGGTGCCGACAACATCGTCAAGGGTATCGATGCTTCGCTGTGGGGCATGCTGTTTGTCTCGCTGTTCATCATCGCCATCTACCGCTTCTTCGGCATCATTGCCACCGTCGCGCTGGCGGTGAACATGGTGCTGCTGCTGGCCTTGATGTCTTTGCTGGGTGCAACGCTGACCCTGCCGGGTATCGCCGGTATCGTATTGACCATGGGTATGGCGGTCGATGCCAACGTACTGATCTTCTCGCGGATACGTGAAGAGATCGCGGCGGGCATGACCGTACAACGGGCAATCAACGAAGGCTTCGGCCGGGCATTCACCGCGATTCTCGACGCCAACCTGACCACCCTGTTGGTCGGCGGGATTCTCTTTGCGATGGGCACCGGCCCGGTCAAAGGCTTCGCAGTGACCATGTCCCTCGGGATCTTTACCTCGATGTTCACGGCCATCATGGTGACCCGCGCGATGGTCAACCTGATCTTCGGCGGTCGTGACTTCAAGAAGTTGTGGATTTAAGGGGCTGCCATGTTACGTACAATCAACTTCATGGGCGTTCGCAACTTTGCGTTCGGCGTCACATTGTTCCTTACGGCGCTGGCCATTTTCAGCGTCTTCCACAAGGGCATGAACTGGGGCCTGGACTTCACCGGCGGTACGCTCATTGAGCTGACCTACGAGCGTCCGGCCGACGTCACCAAGGTGCGTGAGCAACTGGTGACATCGGGCTATCACGAAGCCATCGTGCAGAGCTTCGGTGCAACTACCGATTTGCTGGTGCGTATGCCGGGTGAAGATCCACAGTTGGGTCATCAAGTGGCAGAAGCGCTGCTGAAAGTCGGCGGTGACAACCCGGCGACGGTCAAGCGCGTCGAGTTCGTCGGCCCGCAGGTGGGTGAAGAACTGCGCGACCAGGGCGGCCTCGGCATGCTGATGGCGCTGGGCGGCATCCTGATCTACCTGGCATTCCGCTTTCAGTGGAAGTTTGCGGTCGGTGCGATTGTTTCGTTGATCCACGACGTGATCGTGACCATCGGTATCCTGTCGTTCTTCCAGATCACTTTCGATCTGACGGTGCTGGCGGCGGTACTGGCGATCATTGGTTACTCGCTCAACGACACCATCGTGGTATTCGACCGGGTTCGTGAGAACTTCCGAGTACTGCGCAAGGCTAACCTGATCGAGAACATCAACATCTCGACCACGCAAACCCTGCTGCGGACCATGGCGACTTCGATCTCCACGTTGCTGGCGATTGCGGCCCTGCTGTTCTTCGGTGGTGACAACCTGTTTGGCTTCTCCATTGCCCTGTTCATCGGTGTTCTGGCGGGTACTTACTCGTCGATCTACATCGCGAACGTGGTGCTGATCTGGCTGAACCTGAACAGTGAGGATCTGATTCCTCCTGCGGCAACCGAGAAGGAAGTCGACGACCGTCCATAACGGCCATCGCTTTCCCGCGGAATGCCAAAAAAGGCGCGAGTTGAACTCGCGCCTTTTTTTATGCTCCAAGGCTGGGAGAAGCGCGGGTTTGTCCCGCATGTGATGGTCAGGAGGTTCATGTGAACAAGTCGTTGCTGGTTGGTGCGGTATTGGGTGCTGTCGGTGTGACTGCCGGGGGTGCTGTTGCCACCTACAGCCTGGTTAAAAGCGGCCCTGAGTATGCGCAAGTACTAGCCGTTGAACCGGTCAAGACACAGATCAAGACGCCACGTGAAGTCTGCAAGGATGTCGCAGTGACTCGGCAAGCGCCGGTCAAGGATCAACACCAGATTGCCGGTACGGTGGTCGGTGCATTAGCAGGTGGTTTGCTGGGTAACCAGATCGGCGGCGGCACCGGCAAGAAGATTGCTACGGTCGCAGGCGCTGTCGGCGGTGGTTATGCAGGCAACAAGGTTCAGGAAGGCATGCAAGAGCGTGACACCTACACCACGACTCAAACTCGCTGTAATACAGTGAATGACATCAGCGACAAGGTCGTTGGCTACGATGTTCGTTATTCGCTGGATGGCAAGGAAGGCAAGGTGCGGATGGATCGTGATCCGGGCAACCAGATCCCGGTCGACAAGGAAGGCAAGCTGGTCCTGTCGCAGAACGAAGAAAACCGCTAAATCTTCAAGCTTAAGCGTTTTAAAAGAAGCACCCTTCGGGGTGCTTTTTTTGTGCCTGGAATTCATGAATCACCGTAAAACCCTGTGGGAGCCAGGCTTGCCCGCGATAGCAATGTGTCAGTCACCATGAAGGGTGCAGGCGAAACCGCCATCGCGGGCAAGCCCGGCTCCCACAAGGATTGGGGGTAATGCCCAAATCGCAGGCATAAAAAAGCACCCCGAAGGGTGCTTTCTCTTTCGCTGGAGGCTTAGCGCTTCAGCGAGGCTGGCAGGTGCGGCTGGATCGCCGTCAGAACTGCCTTGAAGCATTTGGTGTTACCAGCAACGACGTGGCCTTTCTCAAGGAATTCGTGACCACCGGTGAAGTCGCTGATCAAGCCACCGGCTTCCTGAATCAACAGGGCGCCTGCAGCCATGTCCCACTCGGACAGGCCCGACTCCCAGAATGCGTCGAAACGACCGGCAGCCACGTAGGCCAGGTCCAGGCTCGCCGAACCCGCGCGACGGATGCCGGCAGTCTGGCCAACCAGGGCGCGGAACATGCCCAGGTAGTTGTCGAGGTTGTCCATCTGGTCGTCACGGAAAGGGAAGCCGGTACCCAGCAGGGCGCCGTCCAGGCTGGTGCGACCGCTGACGCGCAGGCGACGACCGTTCAGTTGAGCGCCGCGACCACGGCTGGCGGTGAATTCTTCCTGGCGAACCGGGTCCAGAACAACAGCGTGTTCCAGGCGACCGCGGTATTTGCAGGCGATGCTGACAGCGAAGTGAGGAATGCCGCGCAGGAAGTTGGTGGTGCCGTCCAGCGGATCGATGATCCACAGGTATTCTTCGCCTTCGATACCGTTGCCGGCGTGCATGCCGGTTTCTTCACCCAGGATCGAGTGGTTCGGGTAGGCCTTGCGCAGCGCATCGATGATTTTCTGTTCGGCGGCGCGATCCACCTCGGATACGTAATCCTTGGCGTCTTTTTCGTCGACCTTGATGGTATCCAGGCGCTCGATGGAGCGGAAAATCAATTCACTGGCGCTGCGGGCGGCGCGCAGCGCGATATTCAGCATGGGCTGCATGGATGTGTCACCTAAGGTTGTTAAAGAAAGCCGAGCATTCTATCAGAACTTTTCTACAGGTGAAGGTCGGTGTTCGCTTTCATAGCTTAACGGTGTGTCCCGCCTCAGAAATACGTTCACTTTTTGACGAGTGGTCAATGTTGGCGGGCAAGGCGCCGCGCCGACTCATGACTTGCTATGGGGAGAGGCGGCAGCGCAGCATGCCGACATTGAACGCCGTCAAAAGTGAACAGTTATTTTTGAGGCGGGACACCCGGAGGAACTGTAAGATTCGGCTCCTTATTTCTGTGTTCGAGACTGCCTCCCGTGCTGCATAACATTCGTGTCGTCCTGGTCAATACCAGCCATCCCGGCAACATCGGCGGGGCTGCGCGTGCCATGAAGAACATGGGCCTGTCGCGGCTGGTGCTGGTCGAACCGCGGCAATTTCCGCATCACGAAGCCGACGCTCGTGCTTCCGGTGCCGGGGATGTCCTTGAAAACGCGCAAGTCGTCGCCACCTTGGAAGATGCCTTGGTCGGCTGCAATCTGGTGCTCGGCACCAGTGCTCGCGACCGGCGCATTCCCTGGCCGCTGCTCGATCCCCGCGAATGCGGTGTGAAAGTGGTGGAAGAAGCCGGGCAGGGCGCCGAGATTGCCTTGGTGTTTGGTCGTGAAGATTCCGGTCTGACCAATGAAGAGCTGCAGCGATGTCATTATCACGTGCACATTCCATCAGACCCTGAGTTCAGCTCGCTGAACCTTGGGGCGGCGGTGCAGGTGCTGGGCTATGAAGTGCGCATGTCCTGGCTCGCGGCCCAAGGGCAGCCGAGCAAGGTCGAGAAGGATGAAGTGGCGTCCACCAAAAGTGGTGAACTGGCGACCATGGATGAGCTGGAGCGATTCTATGAGCACCTGGAACACACCCTGGTGGCCATCGAATTCCTCGATCCGGAAAAACCACGGCACTTGATGGCGCGCCTGCGCCGGTTGTACGGACGTAGCTCGGTCAGCCGGGCGGAAATGAACATATTGCGTGGCATCCTCACGGAAACCCAAAAAGCGGCCCGTGGCGAGCTTCTAAAGCGGAAGGATTAATGATGTTTGAGCGTTTGCGTGAAGATATCCAAAGCGTATTCCATCGAGACCCGGCGGCGCGTAACGCTTTTGAAGTTCTGACGTGCTACCCGGGCATGCATGCCATCTGGATTCACCGTCTGTCGTCGGTCTTGTGGCGCGCAGAGCTGAAATGGCTGGCGCGACTGGTGTCGAACTTCGGTCGCTGGCTGACCGGGATCGAGATTCATCCGGGTGCCAAAGTCGGTCGTCGCTTCTTTATTGACCATGGCATGGGCATTGTTATTGGTGAAACCGCCGAGATCGGTAATGACGTCACCCTTTATCAAGGTGTGACGCTGGGCGGCACCAGTTGGAACAAGGGCAAGCGTCACCCGACCCTTGAAGATGGCGTGGTGGTGGGGGCGGGCGCCAAGGTGCTGGGTCCGTTTACCGTCGGCGCGGGTGCCAAGGTTGGTTCTAACGCCGTAGTGACCAAGGCAGTGCCTGCCGGCGCGACCGTTGTCGGTATTCCAGGGCGGATCATCGTCAAGTCCGATGACGAGCAGGATGCCAAGCGCAAGGCCATGGCCGAGAAAATCGGCTTCGATGCCTACGGTGTCGGCGAAGACATGCCGGACCCTGTAGCGCGTGCCATTGGTCAGTTGCTGGATCACTTGCAGGCGGTCGATGGTCGTCTGGAGGGGATGTGCGGCGCACTGAAGGATCTGGGCAGTAATTACTGTGCCAAGGACCTGCCTGAACTGCGCGAAGAAGACTTCGCCTGTGTGAAGGACAAGGATCAGAGCCAGGCGAGCTAGACCGGGTCGACTTCAATCGCGGGCAAGCGCGCTCCCACAGGTATCTCCGTGTTCACACGGGACCCTGTGGGAGCGGGCTTGCCCGCGATGAACGATAACGCGCAATTGCTGGCTGTAACCGTCCAGCCTTTGCTATGATGCGGCCGCTCTTTTGCGGGTAAACCTGACTAAAGTACTAGGTCTTATAGTTGACTTAAACACTCGGGAATTGCATACTCGCCCCATTCCGAACTCCGTGGTAATTGTCCATGCGACTGACTACAAAAGGCCGATACGCCGTGACCGCCATGCTCGATCTGGCGTTGCACGCGCAGCACGGGCCGGTGTCCCTGGCCGATATCTCCGAGCGCCAAGGCATCTCCCTGTCCTACCTCGAACAGCTTTTCGCCAAATTGCGCCGTAGCAATCTGGTGTCCAGCGTCCGCGGTCCGGGCGGCGGCTACCAACTGTCCCGCGAGATGCAGGGCATCCAGGTCGCCCAGGTGATCGATGCGGTGAACGAATCAGTAGATGCCACCAAATGCCAGGGCCAAGGCGATTGCCATTCAGGCGACACCTGCCTGACTCACCACTTGTGGTGCGACTTGAGCCTGCAGATTCACGAATTTCTGAGCGGTATCAGCTTGGCTGACCTTGTGACTCGCCGTGAGGTACAAGACATAGCCCAGCGTCAGGACCAGCGTCGTTGCAACAGCAAGGCGCCACGCCTGGACAAGATTGAAGCGTCCGCCGTCGAATGACAGCCAAAGAGCTAACGGCACGCCAGCCAGCCTGATTTAGGAGATAGTCCATGAAATTGCCGATTTACCTTGATTACTCTGCGACCACCCCGGTTGATCCGCGTGTTGCGCAAAAAATGAGTGAATGCCTGCTGGTTGACGGAAACTTCGGTAACCCGGCGTCCCGTTCCCACGTGTTCGGCTGGAAAGCTGAAGAGTCCGTCGAAAACGCCCGTCGTCAGGTCGCAGACCTGGTCAACGCCGATCCGCGTGAAATCGTCTGGACCTCCGGTGCCACCGAATCCGACAACCTGGCAATCAAGGGTGCGGCGCATTTCTATGCGACCAAAGGCAAACACCTGATCACCACCAAGATTGAGCACAAGGCTGTCCTCGACACCATGCGCCAACTGGAGCGTGAAGGCTTCGAAGTGACCTACCTCGAGCCTCAGACTGATGGTCTGGTAACGCCGGCGATGATCGAAGCGGCCCTGCGTGACGACACCATCCTGGTCTCGGTCATGCACGTGAACAACGAAATCGGCACCATCAACGACATCGAAGCCATCGGCGAACTGACCCGCTCCAAGGGCATTCTGTTCCACGTCGACGCGGCTCAGTCCACCGGCAAGGTCGACATTGACCTGTCGAAGCTGAAAGTCGACCTGATGTCGTTCTCTGCCCACAAAACCTACGGCCCTAAAGGCATCGGCGCGCTGTACGTCAGCCGCAAGCCGCGTGTTCGCATCGAAGCGACCATGCACGGCGGCGGTCACGAGCGTGGCATGCGTTCCGGCACCCTGGCGACCCACCAGATCGTCGGCATGGGTGAAGCTTTCCGCGTAGCCAAAGAAGACATGGCTGCCGAAAACGTGCGCATCAAAGCCCTGAGCGACCGCTTCTTCAAACAGGTCGAAGGCCTGGAAGAGCTGTACATCAACGGCAGCATGACCGCTCGTGTACCGCACAACCTGAATCTGAGCTTCAACTACGTTGAAGGCGAGTCGCTGATCATGGCGCTCAAGGACCTGGCGGTTTCGTCCGGTTCGGCCTGCACCTCGGCGTCCCTTGAGCCTTCGTACGTACTGCGCGCCCTGGGCCGCAACGACGAACTGGCACACAGCTCGATTCGCTTCACCTTCGGCCGTTTCACCACTGAAGAAGAAATCGATTACGCCGCGCAGAAAGTCTGCGAGGCCGTTACCAAGCTGCGCACTCTGTCGCCGCTGTGGGACATGTACAAAGACGGTGTCGACATTTCGAAAATCGAGTGGGCGGCACACTGATTTCAAGTCGCCGCGAACCGGCCCTGTACAACCCAGGTTGGCAGGGCTTAAAGAGCGACTCTCTGATGAGTGAGGATTAAGCATCATGGCTTACAGCGAAAAGGTCATCGACCACTACGAAAACCCGCGCAACGTCGGCAAGATGGACGCGGAAGATCCTGATGTCGGCACCGGCATGGTCGGCGCTCCGGCGTGCGGCGACGTTATGCGCCTGCAAATCAAGGTCAACGAGCAAGGCATCATCGAAGACGCCAAGTTCAAGACCTACGGTTGCGGTTCGGCTATCGCCTCCAGCTCCCTCGCTACCGAGTGGATGAAGGGCAAGACCCTGGACGAAGCCGAGACCATCAAGAACACTCAGCTGGCTGAAGAACTGGCCTTGCCGCCAGTGAAAATCCACTGCTCCGTACTCGCAGAAGACGCTATCAAAGCGGCCGTTCGTGACTACAAGCAGAAGAAAGGCTTGATCTGACTTTCAGGTTTTGGCGACGAGTAAGGAGTCACCGATGGCTATCAGCATGACAGAAGCGGCTGCTCGACACGTGCGGCGCTCCCTCGACGGGCGCGGCAAAGGTGAAGGGATTCGTCTGGGTGTTCGCACCACAGGCTGTTCCGGCCTTGCCTACGTGCTGGAGTTTGTCGACGAGGTGGTTGAAGAGGATCAGGTGTTCGAAAGTCACGGTGAAAAAGTGATTATCGACCCGAAAAGCCTGGCCTACCTGGACGGCACCGAGCTCGATTTCGTCAAGGAAGGGTTGAACGAAGGCTTCAAGTTCAACAACCCCAACGTACGCGGTGAATGTGGCTGCGGCGAAAGCTTCAACATCTGAGGCTTGTCGTGGGTACTCCTTGTCATTTCGCTTTATTTGAGCTGCAACCGAGTTTCAATCTGGACCTCGACCAGCTGGCTACGCGCTACCGTGAGTTGGCGCGCAGTGTTCATCCGGACCGCTTTGCTGACGCTTCCGAGCGTGAGCAGCGGTTGGCGCTAGAGCAATCCGCGAGCCTCAACGAGGCCTACCAGACGCTCAAAAGTCCGCCCAAGCGCGCGCGTTACTTGCTCGCCTTGAACGGTGGTGAGCTGCCGCTGGAGGTCACGGTGCATGATCCGGAGTTTTTGCTGCAGCAGATGGAGCTGCGTGAAGAGCTCGAAGACCTGCAAGACAGTGCTGATCTGGCCGGTGTTGCAGCGTTCAAGCGTCGCTTGAAAACCGCCCAGGATGTACTGAACCAAAGCTTCGCGGCTTGTTGGAATGATGCGGCGCACCGTGAGCAGGCCGAACGCCTGATGCGGCGCATGCAGTTCCTCGACAAGCTCACCTACGAAGTGCGCCAGTTAGAAGAGCGCCTCGACGATTAACCCAGTGCCGCTCCGGTCGCACGCCTGATATACAGATAAGTCCTGATACCAATGGCCCTACTGCAGATCGCCGAACCCGGCCAAAGTCCTCAACCGCACCAGCGTCGTCTGGCTGTGGGGATCGACTTGGGCACTACCAATTCGCTGGTCGCTGCGTTGCGCAGTGGTCTTTCCGAGCCTCTGGCCGACGCTGACGGGCAGGTCATCCTGCCGTCTGCCGTGCGCTATCACGCTGATCGCGTCGAAGTCGGCGAGTCCGCCAAACTGGCTGCCGCCACAGATCCCTTGAACACCGTGCTGTCGGTCAAGCGCTTGATGGGTCGTGGTCTGTCCGACGTCAAGCAATTGGGCGATCAACTGCCGTACCGCTTTGTCGGTGGCGAGTCGCACATGCCGTTCATCGACACCGTGCAAGGGCCGAAAAGCCCGGTCGAAGTCTCCGCCGATATCCTCAAAGTGCTGCGTCAGCGCGCTGAAGCGACCTTGGGTGGCGAACTGGTCGGCGCGGTGATCACCGTTCCCGCCTATTTCGATGATGCGCAGCGTCAAGCCACCAAGGACGCGGCCAAACTCGCCGGTCTGAACGTGCTGCGTTTGCTCAATGAACCAACCGCCGCCGCTGTGGCTTACGGTCTGGATCAACACGCTGAAGGCCTGGTCGCCATTTATGACCTGGGCGGCGGCACCTTTGATATTTCGATTCTGCGCCTGACCGGCGGCGTGTTTGAAGTTTTGGCTACCGGCGGCGACAGCGCGCTGGGTGGCGATGACTTCGATCACGCGATCGCTGGCTGGATCATCGAGAGCGCCGGTCTGTCCGCCGACCTCGATCCGGGGGCGCAGCGTCAACTGTTGCAAGCGGCTTGTGCCGCCAAAGAAGCGCTGACCACCGCCTCGTCGGTTGAAGTGGCTCATGGCGGCTGGAAAGCCGAGCTGACCCGCGAAGCCTTTGATGCGCTGATCGAGCCGATGGTCGCTCGCAGCCTGAAAGCCTGCCGCCGCGCCGTGCGTGATTCGGGTGTTGAGCTGGAAGAAGTGCACGCGGTGGTCATGGTCGGTGGTTCGACGCGTGTGCCTCGCGTTCGCGAAGCGGTCGCGGAAGCCTTTGGTCGTCAGCCGCTGACTGAAATCGATCCGGATCAAGTGGTGGCCATCGGTGCCGCGATCCAGGCCGATACGCTGGCTGGCAACAAGCGCGATGGCGATGAGCTGCTGTTACTCGACGTGATTCCGTTGTCCCTGGGGCTGGAAACCATGGGCGGCCTGATGGAGAAGGTGATTCCGCGCAACACCACCATTCCCGTCGCTCGCGCCCAGGACTTCACGACTTATAAAGATGGCCAGTCGGCCATGGCGATCCACGTATTGCAGGGCGAGCGCGAGCTGATCAGCGACTGCCGCTCCCTGGCACGCTTCGAATTGCGCGGCATTCCAGCGATGGTGGCCGGTGCGGCGAAGATTCGCGTGACCTTCCAGGTCGATGCTGACGGTCTGCTCAGCGTTTCGGCCCGTGAATTGGGCTCTGGCGTTGAAGCGAGCATTCAGGTCAAGCCGTCCTACGGTCTGACCGACGGCGAAATCGCCAAAATGCTCAAGGATTCGTTCCAGCACGCCAATGACGATAAAGTCGCCCGTGTACTGCGTGAGCAGCAAGTCGATGCACAGCGCCTGATCGAGGCGGTGCAGGCCGCCCTTGATGTCGACGGTGAGCGCCTGCTCGACGCCGAAGAGCGCATGGTCATCGAGTTGCAGATGCAGGAACTGGCCGAACTGATGAAAGGTACCGATGGTTACGCCATCGAGCAGCAGACCAAGCGTCTGTCGCAAGTGACCGATGCCTTTGCTGCCCGCCGCCTGGACTCGACGGTGAAAGCCGCGCTGGCGGGGCGCAACCTGAACGAGATTGAGGAATAACGATGCCGCAGGTCATTTTTCTGCCACACGAGAAGTTTTGCCCGGACGGCATGGTTGTAGAGGCTGAGCCCGGCATTTCCATCCTCGAACTGGCGCACGAACACCACATCGAGATGGAAAGTGCCTGTGGTGGCGTCTGTGCCTGCACCACGTGTCATTGCCTGATTCGTGAAGGCTTTGATTCGCTGGAAGAGGCTGACGAGCTGGAAGAAGACTATCTTGATAAGGCTTGGGGGCTGGAAGCTCAGTCCCGCCTGGCGTGTCAGGCCAGAGTCGGCACGGAAGACCTGACCGTCGAAATTCCGAAATACTCGCTCAACCACGCAGCCGAAGCGCCGCACTGATTCAAGGAATTGTCATGAGTCTCAAGTGGACTGATGTGCTGGAGATTGCGATCCAGCTGGCTGAAAGCAAGCCCGATGTTGACCCTATGTCGGTCAACTTCGTCGATCTGCGCAAATGGGTTATGGAATTGCCCGATTTCGACGACAAGCCTGAGCATAGTGGCGAAAAGATTCTGGAGGCCATTCAGGCCCACTGGATCGAAGAACGCGACTGAGCCACGCTGCAGGTTAGGCAATACCCAAGAACCCGCGTATAATTCGCGGGTTTAATTTTTCACAAATTACCGTTTCTGGAGTTACACCATGGCTGTTCAACGTACTTTCTCCATCATCAAGCCTGACGCTGTTGCAAAAAACGTCATCGGCGAGATCACCACTCGTTTCGAAAAAGCAGGCCTGCGCGTTGTAGCTTCGAAACTGAAGCAACTGTCCAAAGCTGAAGCTGAAGGCTTCTACGCTGAGCACAGCGCTCGTGGTTTCTTCAACGACCTGGTTGCTTTCATGATCTCCGGCCCGGTTGTTGTTCAGGTTCTGGAAGGCGAAAACGCTATCGCTCTGAACCGTGAGCTGATGGGCGCTACCAACCCTAAAGAAGCTGCTGCCGGCACCATCCGCGCTGACTTCGCTGACTCCATCGACGCCAACGCTGTACACGGTTCGGACTCCGAAGCCGCTGCTGCTCGCGAAATCTCGTACTTCTTCGCAGCTACTGAAGTAACCACTCGCTAAGCATTGGCTTAAGAGTGAAGGTGAATCCATGACTACATCGACTGTAAAAACCAACCTGCTGGGTCTGACTCAACAGGAAATGGAAAAATTCTTCGACTCGATCGGGGAGAAGCGTTTCCGTGCCGGTCAGGTAATGAAATGGATTCACCACCTTGGCGTCGATGATTTCGACGCCATGACGAACGTCAGCAAAGCCTTGCGCGACAAGCTCAAGGTGATTGCTGAAGTTCGCGGTCCTGAAGTGGTCAGCGAGGACATTTCCACCGACGGCACCCGTAAGTGGGTGGTGCGCGTGGCATCCGGCAGCTGCGTCGAGACCGTGTACATTCCCCAGGGCAAGCGCGGCACTCTGTGCGTTTCGTCCCAGGCAGGCTGTGCCCTGGATTGCAGTTTCTGCTCCACCGGCAAGCAAGGTTTCAATAGCAACCTCACCGCCGCCGAAGTCATCGGTCAGGTGTGGATTGCCAATAAATCGTTTGGCAGCATCCCGGCGACTGCCGACCGTGCCATCACCAACGTGGTGATGATGGGCATGGGCGAGCCGCTGCTGAACTTCGACAACGTCGTCGCGGCCATGCACTTGATGATGGACGACCTGGGCTACGGCATTTCCAAGCGCCGTGTGACCCTGTCGACCTCCGGCGTGGTACCGATGATCGATGAGCTGTCCAAGCACATCGACGTCTCCCTGGCGTTGTCGCTGCACGCACCGAATGACGCATTGCGTAACCAATTGGTGCCGATCAACAAGAAATATCCGCTTAAGATGCTGCTCGAGTCGTGCCAGCGCTACATGTCGTCCCTGGGCGAAAAACGCGTGCTGACCATCGAGTACACCTTGCTCAAGGACATCAACGACAAAGTTGAACACGCCGTTGAGATGATCGAGCTGCTCAAGAACATCCCGTGCAAGATCAACCTGATTCCGTTTAACCCGTTCCCGCATTCCGGTTACGAGCGCCCGAGCAACAACGCGATTCGCCGGTTTCAGGATCAGCTTCACCATGCAGGCTTCAATGTCACCGTACGCACCACTCGCGGTGAAGACATCGATGCCGCGTGTGGCCAATTGGTAGGGCAGGTGCTGGATCGCACCCGTCGCAGCGAACGTTATATCGCCGTGCGCGAGTTGAGCGCCGAGAACGATATGGCTACAAACGCTGCGAAATAATTAAAGAGAGGATCTCTATGTCCCTGCGCTTCGCGCTGCTTTTGCTGTGGGCCAGCCTATGTGCTGGTTGTGTCCTGTCGGGCGATTTCAACCCGATGAAGACCAGCAAGGGGCGCGATGAAGCGCGTGTGGCTTATGTACAGCTGGGCCTGGGGTACTTGCAGCAGGGCATGACCGAGCGCGCCAAGGTCCCGCTGAAAAAGGCGTTGGAGCTGGATGACTCGGACCCTGATGCCAACGCCGCGCTGGGTCTGGTGTTCCAGGCTGAAATGGAGCCGGAACTGGCCGACCAGCATTTTCGCAAGGCATTGTCTTCCCGCCCCAACGACGCACGAATCCTGAACAATTACGGCAGCTTCCTCTTCGAGGAAAAACGCTACAAAGAGGCGTACGAGCGCTTTGAACAGGCCGCCGCCGATACGCTGTATCCTGAGCGTTCGCGAGTATTCGAGAACCTGGGCATGACCGCTTCAAAGTTGGGCGAGCGTGATCTTGCACAGCAGCAACTCGAAAAAGCCCTGCGTTTGAATCGCCAACAGCCACGTGCATTGCTCGAAATGGCTGAGTTGTCCTTCGAAGACAGGCATTATGTGCCCGCGCGTGACTATTACGATCGTTTTAGCCTGCTGGCCGAGCAAAATGCACGTAGTCTATTGCTCGGCGTTCGGCTGGCAAATGTGTTCGAAGATCGCGACAAGGCCGCAAGTGCAGGCCTGCAACTAAAACGACTCTATCCCGGTACGCCGGAATATCAGCAATACCTGTCGGAGCAATGATGAAAGCGGCGCATCCCGAAGTTGTAGCAGCGAATCGCGTTAACCCCGGTGAGACTTTGCGCCAGGCCCGCGAAAGCAATGGCTGGTCGCTGGCCGAAGTGGCCCTCAAGCTCAACCTCACCGTCACCTCCTTGAGCAATCTTGAAGCCGGCGCATTCGACAAGCTGCCTGGGCATACCTTTGCTCGCGGTTATATCCGTGCGTACGCCAAATTGCTGGGCATGGACCAGGCCGTTCTCGTCCAGCAGTTCGACCAGTCCACCGGCACCGATTCCCAGGGCAGCAGCGTTCACAGCCTGGGGCGTATCGAAGAGCCGGTACGGGTTTCCCATACTATTTTGCGCATCGTCAGCCTGTTGCTGCTGATCGCGGTGATTGGGGGTGGTTTTGTCTGGTGGCAGGATCAAACCTCGCTGCGCACCAAGGATTCGATCGGCCTCGCCCCGGAACATGTAGAAGTTGAAGGCGCCGACGGCACCACCCAGATCCATCCGCTGGACGAGCCGGAAGACCAGGCCGTCGCGGAAGGTCAGGCGGAGGGGACTACTTCGCTGGCATTGCCACAAGCCGAGGCCTCCTCTGAAGCACCGGCTGAAGCTGAAGCAACCACGCCGGCTGCTCCGGTAGTATCGACACCGGTGGCTCCGACGCACAACGCCGCTCCTGTTGTTGCTGCTCCAGCGCACAACACTGCCCCAGTGGTTGCGACGCCGACTGCTCCGGCGCCGGCTGCTCCAGCGGTTCCGGCACCGGTAGTGACCGCTCCGGTTGCTCCTGCCGCACAGGCACCGGTTGCGACGGCTCCAGTAGCCGGTCAGGGCCAGGTTCAGCTGCAGTTCACCGCCGATTGCTGGACGCAAGTGACCGATGGCACCGGCAAGGTGCTGTTGAGTGGTCTCAAGCGTAAAGGCGATAGCGTTTCCGTCAGCGGCAAGCCGCCGTTTGCCGTGCGCCTGGGCTTCGCCCGTGGTGCGCAGGTCAGCTACAACGGTCAGGCGGTTGATGTCGCTCCGTTCACCAGTGGCGAGACTGCTCGCCTGAAGTTGGGTCAATAAGTCATGCACGGCGAATCTCCAATCAAACGTCGCGAATCCCGCAAGATCTGGGTCGGTAACGTGCCTGTTGGCGGCGATGCGCCTATCGCTGTGCAGAGCATGACCAACAGCGATACCAATGATGTTGCCGCCACCGTGGCCCAGATCAATCGTCTGGAAGCCGCTGGCGTCGACATCGTGCGCATTTCCGTGCCAGACATGGATGCCGCCGAAGCCTTCGGCAAGATCAAGAAACTGGTCAAAGTGCCCTTGGTGGCCGACATCCACTTCGACTACCGGATCGCATTGCGCGTGGCCGAGTTGGGTGTGGACTGCCTGCGGATCAACCCGGGCAACATCGGTCGCGAAGACCGCGTCCGCGCGGTAGTCGATGCCGCCCGTGATCGCGGGATTCCGATCCGCATCGGCGTCAACGCCGGTTCCCTGGAAAAAGACCTGCAGAAGAAGTACGGCGAGCCGACCCCGGCAGCGCTGGTTGAATCTGCCCTGCGTCACGTCGAGCACCTCGAACGCCTGAATTTCCAGGACTTCAAGGTCAGCGTGAAGGCCTCTGACGTGTTCATGGCCGTCGAAGCCTACCGTTTACTGGCCAAGGAAATCGTCCAGCCGCTGCACCTGGGTATCACCGAAGCGGGTGGTTTGCGTTCAGGCACAGTGAAATCCGCCGTGGGCCTCGGTATGCTGCTCGCCGAAGGGATTGGCGATACTATTCGCATCTCGTTGGCGGCTGACCCGGTCGAGGAAGTGAAAGTCGGCTACGACATTCTCAAATCCCTGCATCTGCGTTCCCGTGGCATCAACTTCATCGCCTGCCCGAGCTGCTCGCGGCAGAACTTCGATGTGGTCAAGACCATGAACGAGCTGGAAGGGCGCCTCGAAGACTTGTTGGTGCCGCTGGATGTCGCGGTCATCGGATGCGTGGTCAACGGGCCGGGTGAAGCCAAGGAAGCCCATATCGGCTTGACCGGCGGCACGCCCAACCTGATTTACATCGACGGCAAGCCGTCGCAGAAACTGACGAATGACAATCTGGTGGATGAGCTTGAACGCTTGATCCGCCAGAAAGCGGCCGAGAAAGTCGAAGCCGACGCGGCAGTCATCGCCCGCGGCTGAGCCGAACGAATTTAAGGATTTAAAGTGAGCAAGTCTCTGCAAGCCATTCGTGGCATGAACGACATCCTGCCCGAACAGACTCCCCTGTGGCGTCATTTCGAGGGCACCGTTTCGCGTCTGCTGGATAACTACGGTTACAAGCAGATCCGCATGCCGATCGTCGAGTTCACCGAGCTGTTCAAGCGCTCCATCGGTGAAGTGACCGACATCGTCGAAAAAGAGATGTACACCTTCGAAGATCGCAACGGCGACTCCCTGACCCTGCGTCCGGAAGGCACCGCTGCGTGCGTGCGTGCAGTGCTTGAGCACGGCATCACCGGCGGTGGCCAGGTGCAGAAACTCTGGTACATCGGCCCGATGTTCCGTCACGAGCGTCCGCAGAAAGGCCGTTATCGCCAGTTCCACCAGATCGGTGTCGAAGTGTTCAACCTCGACGGTCCGGACATCGATGCCGAGCTGATCGTGCTGACCTGGCGCCTGTGGGGCGAGCTGGGCATCCGTGATGCGGTCAAGCTCGAGCTCAACAGCCTGGGCACTGCCGAATCGCGCGGTCGCTATCGTGAAGCGCTGGTCGAGTTCCTGTCCGCGCATCTGGACAAGCTGGACGAAGACAGCCAACGCCGTCTGAAGACCAACCCGTTGCGGGTTCTGGACACCAAGAACGCCGACACCCAAGCGATCCTGGTCGACGCGCCAAAAATGGCCGACTACCTGGACGATGAGTCCCGCGTGCACTTCGAGGGCCTCAAGGCTCGTCTGGACGCCGCCGGCATTCCTTATGTGATCAACCCGAAGCTGGTTCGCGGGCTGGATTACTACAGCAAGACCGTTTTCGAATGGGTCACCGACAAGTTGGGCGCCCAGGGCACCGTGTGTGCCGGCGGTCGTTATGACGGTCTGGTCGAGCAGATGGGCGGCAAGCCGACCACGGGCGTTGGTTTCGCCATGGGCATCGAGCGCCTGGTGCTGTTGCTTGAGACCCTGGAGCAGATCCCGGAAGAAATCTCCCGTCAGGTCGATGTCTACCTCTGCGCCTTCGGCGAAGCGGCGGAACTCGCCGGCCTGACCCTGAGTGAACGTGTTCGTGATCAATTGCCCAACCTGCGCCTGCAAGTCAATGCCGGCGCCGGCAGCTTCAAAAGCCAGTTCAAGAAGGCCGACAAGAGCGGTGCGCTGTATGCGCTGATCCTCGGTGACGATGAGATGGCCCAGCAAGTGGTAGGTTTCAAACCCCTGCGTGGCCAGGGCGAACAACAAAGCATTGCCTGGGATGCGCTTGCTGCACACCTGGCCACCTGCGTCGTGCAGGGTTGAAGCTGTCAAACAGCCGATTTAGCGATTAAGGAGTATTGGGGTGTCGAGTACCGAAGACGAACAACTGGCGGATTTGAAGGACTGGTGGTCACGCAACGGCAAGCCCCTGGTTACTGGCGGCCTGCTGGCGCTGGTCATCGTGTTCGGCTGGCAAGCCTTTCACAAGTATCAGAGCAATCAGTCGCAAGGCGCCTCGATGCTCTATCAGCAACTGCTCGAAACCACGCTGACGCCTGACGGCAAGCCTGACGCAGCCCGTGTTGCCGACCTGGCTGGCAAGCTCAACAGCGAGTTCGCCGGCAGTGCCTACGCACAATACGGCAGCCTGTTCGTGGCGAAAGTCGCGGTCGACAGCGCCAAGCTGGACGACGCCGCCACCGAGCTCAAAGCCATTGTCGCCAAACCGGCCAACCCGGCGCTGGGTGAAATCGCCCGTCAGCGTCTGGCGCAGGTACTGGCCGCGCAGAACAAGGCCGATGAAGCCCTGAAGTTGCTCGAAGGCGATGCCGACAAAGCATTCCTGGCCACTCGTGAAGAACTCAAAGGCGACCTGCTGGTGCAGTTGGGTCGTACCGACGAAGCGAACACGGCGTATCAAAAAGCCAAGGCAGCCCTGT
Organism: Pseudomonas sp. SIMBA_041; assembly: GCF_046535095.1. Taxonomy (NCBI): domain Bacteria; kingdom Pseudomonadati; phylum Pseudomonadota; class Gammaproteobacteria; order Pseudomonadales; family Pseudomonadaceae; genus Pseudomonas; species Pseudomonas sp. SIMBA_041. The sequence goes on along the minus strand of NZ_JAWRXJ010000007.1, from coordinate 273,947 downwards.
CGGATGAAGCGGCGGTCGGCGGCCTACAAATCAAGCTGGACGATCTGGCCAAAGGGGATGCGTGACGTGATTCGTTGGAAACATGCAGCATTGCTGGCCCTGGCCATTTTGGCCGCGGGTTGCAGCAGCAACAGCAAAAAAGAATTGCCGCCTGCCGAGCTCGTCGACTTCAAAGAAGAAGTGGTCTTGCACAAGCAGTGGAGTCGTTCGATCGGTGACGGTCAGGGCGAAACCTACAACATGCTGGTACCGGCGATTGATGGCGACAACATCTATGCTGCCGACGTCACTGGCGTGGTGGTCGCGATGGATCGCAGCAATGGCGACGTCAAATGGAAGAAAGATCTCGAACTGCCCGTTTCCGGCGCCGTTGGCGTGGGTTACGGGCTGGTCATGATCGGCACGCTCAAAGGCGAAATCGTTGCACTGGACGCGATCAACGGTGAAGAGAAATGGCGCGCTCGCGTGACCAGTGAAGTCCTCGCACCGCCGGCCAACAACGGTGACGTGGTTGTGGTTCAGACTCAGGACGACCGTCTGATCGGTCTGGATGCCGCGACCGGCAACCAGCGCTGGTTGTATGACAGTACGCCTGCGGTCCTGACCCTGCGCGGCACCAGCGCACCGATCGTGACCAACCGCCTTGCGCTGGCTGGCCTGTCGACCGGTAAAGTGGTCGCTCTGGACATCACCAACGGCGTGCCGGTGTGGGAACAGCGAGTAGCGATTCCACAAGGTCGTTCGGAGCTGGAACGTGTGGTCGATATCGACGGCGGCTTGCTGCTGTCCGGCGGTACTTTGTACGTTGCCAGCTATCAGGGGCGCGTTGCGGCACTGGACCTGGAAAGCGGTCGTCAGCTCTGGCAGCGTGATGCTTCCAGCTATGCCGGTGTCGCCCAGGGCTTTGGCAACGTCTACGTGAGCCTGTCTGCGGGCACGGTTGAAGGCGTCGACGAGCGTTCCACCACTGCATTGTGGAGCAACGACTCGCTGGCCCGTCGTCAACTGTCGGCTCCGGAAGTGTTCTCCAGCTACGTTGCAGTCGGCGACATGGAAGGCTACCTGCACCTGCTGAGCCAGGTGGACGGTCGTTTCGTCGGCCGCGAAAAGATTGACAGCGACGGCCTGCGTGCCCGTCCGCTGGTGGTGGGTGACACGATTTATGTGTATGGCAACAGCGGCAAACTGGAAGCCCTGACCATTAAGTAAAGGTTTGACTATGCTTGGGGTTAATCCCCAGGCAGCCCCGTAACACGGGGTTCGCAGCGCCCTCAAGCGTTGCCCCGAGCACCAGCCGCTGCCTCGCAGCGGCTTTTGTATTTTCTGAAATAACGAAGTGGAGAGCCGCATGGTTCCCGTAATCGCCCTGGTGGGCCGACCGAACGTCGGCAAGTCCACCTTGTTCAACCGCCTGACCAGGACTCGTGACGCCATCGTCGGCGACTTGTCCGGTCTGACCCGTGATCGCCAATACGGTGAGGCCAAGTGGCAAGGGCGTTCCTACATTCTGGTCGACACCGGCGGTATCTCCGGTGACGAGCACGGTATGGACGAAAAAATGGCCGAGCAGTCGCTTCTGGCCATTGAAGAAGCGGATGTCGTTCTGTTCCTGGTAGATGCCAAGGCTGGTTTCACCGCCGCCGACCAGATGATCGCCGAGCATTTGCGCAAACGTAACAAGCGTTCCTACGTGGTTGCCAACAAGGTCGACAACATCGACCCTGAAATGGCCCGCGCCGAGTTCGCCCCGTTGGGCATGGGCCACGCGATTCCTATCGCCGGTGCTCATGGTCGTGGCATCACCCAGATGCTGGAAATCGCCCTGAGCGATTTCCCGAAAGACGAGGAAGAGCCGGAAGACGGCGAAGAAGAGATCGTTGCCGAAGGTGAGGAAGCCAAGCGCATTCCTGGCCCAAGCGAAAAAGACGGTATCAAGATCGCCATCATCGGTCGCCCGAACGTCGGCAAGTCGACCCTGGTCAACCGCATGCTCGGTGAAGACCGGGTAATTGTGTATGACCAACCCGGCACCACCCGCGACAGTATCTACATCCCGTTCGAGCGTAACGACGAGAAGTACACGCTGATCGACACCGCCGGTGTGCGCAAGCGCGGCAAGATCCACGAAGAAGTTGAAAAATTCTCCGTGGTCAAAACCCTGCAAGCGATCAAAGACGCCAACGTGGTGATCTTCGTCATGGACGCCCGCGAAGGCGTGGTGGACCACGACCTCAACCTGCTGGGCTTCGCCATTGAGTCGGGTCGTGCGCTGGTGATCGCGATCAACAAGTGGGACGGCATGACGCCGAGCGAGCGCGACTTCGTGAAGGTCGAGCTGCAACGCCGACTGTTCTTCGTTGATTACGCCGACATCCACTTCATCTCGGCCCTGCACGGCACGGGCGTGGGCAACCTCTACGCCTCGGTACAGAACTCGTTCAAGTCCGCCGTGACCCGTTGGCCGACCAACCGCCTTACCCAGATTCTGGAAGATGCGGTCGGTGAGCACGCGCCACCGATGGTCAACAACCGCCGGATCAAGCTGCGTTACGCCCACTTGGGTGGTGCGAACCCGCCGATCATCGTGATCCACGGTAACCAGATCGAGAAGGTGCCGAAGTCTTACGTTCGTTACCTGGAAAACACGTACCGTCGTGTCTTGAAGCTGGTCGGTACGCCGATCCGCATCGAGTTCAAGGGCGGCGAGAACCCGTTCGAAGGCAAAAAGACCACGCTGACCGACCGCCAGGTCAACAAGAAGCGTCGCATGATGTCGCACCACAAAAAGGCCGACAAAAAGCGCCGCGATAAGAAATAGAAGCAGCTTTAAGTTTCAAGCAGCAAGCTTCAAGTCGAAGCAAGAAAGGGTCCTGTCAGGGGCCCTTTTTTGTGCCTGAAGGTTTGAGGCTTGACCGCTTGCAGCTTGTCGCTTGAAACTTGCAGCTCACCTGCAAGGGGCTACCGATGATCACCAGTAAGCTGCCGAATGTCGGCATCACTATCTTCACTCAGATGTCTCAACTCGCGGCGCAAACCGGGGCGATCAACCTGTCCCAGGGTTTTCCCGATTTCGATGCCCCGCAAGCCCTGTGCGATGCAGTCGGCCGGCACATCGCCAATGGCCATAACCAATATTCGCCAATGACCGGCCTGCCGGCTCTGCGGCAGCAAGTGTCGGCGAAGATCGCTCGCAGCTACGGCGTCAACGTCGATGCCGATCACGAAGTGACCATCACTCCTGGCGCCACCCAGGCGATCTTCTGCGCGATTCAGGCGGTCATCCACAGCGGCGACGAAGTCATCGTGTTCGATCCTTGCTACGACAGTTACGAGCCGTCGGTGGAACTGGCCGGTGGACGCTGCGTGCACGTGCAGCTCGGGCTGAACGATTTCTCCATCGACTTCCAGAAACTGGCTGACGCCATTACCCCGCGCACGCGGATGATCGTGCTGAACTCGCCGCACAACCCGAGTGGGGCGCTGATCAGCCGGGCCGAGCTGGATCAGTTGGCGGATCTGATTCGGGGTCGCGACATCTATCTGGTCAGCGACGAAGTCTACGAACACCTGGTGTTTGACGGCGTGCCTCACGTCAGTGTGCTCAATCACGAAGAGCTGTATCAGCGCGCGTTCGTGGTCAGTTCCTTCGGCAAGACTTATCACGTTACCGGCTGGAAAACCGGCTATGTGGTCGCACCGCCGGCACTCACCGCCGAGCTGCGCAAGGTGCATCAATACGTCAGTTTCTGCGGCGTCACTCCGCTGCAATTTGCCTTGGCTGACTTCATGGCGGAGCACCCGGAACACATCGAAGAGTTGCCAGGTTTCTATCAGGCCAAGCGGGATATGTTCTGCGATTTGCTGACGCCATCGCGCTTCAGTTTCACTCGTGTGACCGGCACCTATTTCCAGTTGGTCGACTACTCGCAGATCCGCCCGGACCTCAATGACGTCGAGATGGCATTGTGGATGACCCGCGAACATGGCGTCGCGAGCATCCCGATCTCGGTGTTCTACCAGACCCCACCCGAAGGCCAGCGCCTGGTGCGCCTGTGCTTCGCCAAACGCGAGGAGACCCTGCGTGAAGCAGCGGCAAAACTATGCGTGATCTGAGTGCACTGCCCAACCTGAATGTCGCGTTGATCCAGACCACGCTGGCCTGGCACGACCGGCAAGCCAATCTGGAGCATTTCGAGCAGCTGCTGGACCAGGCGCGCGGCGCGGACCTGATCATCCTGCCGGAGATGTTCACCACCGGTTTCTCCATGGAATCGGAAACGCTGGCGGAGGCGGAAAACGGTCCGACCAGCAAGTGGCTGCGCGTTCAGGCGGCGAAACTCGACGCGGTCATCACCGGCAGCATCATTGTTCAAACCGCAGACGGCAGTCATCGCAATCGCCTGCTGTGGGCGCGGCCGGACGGGGAGGTGTGGCACTACGACAAGCGCCATCTGTTCCGCATGGCTGGCGAGCATAACCATTACACGCCGGGCGAGCGTCAGGTGCAGTTCGAACTCAAGGGCTGGCGCGTGCGGCCGCTGATTTGTTACGACCTGCGCTTTCCGGTCTGGAGCCGGGATGCGCAAGACACCGACTTGCTGCTGTACACCGCCAACTGGCCAGGTGCACGGCGTCAGCACTGGAACCGTTTGCTGCCGGCGCGGGCCATCGAAAACCTCTGCTACGTGGCCGCGGTGAATCGCATCGGTACTGATGGCAAAGGCTTCGCCTACACCGGTGACAGTCAGGTACTGGATTTCCAGGGCGAAACCCTGCTCAGTGCCGGTGAAGCCGACGGCGTGTTTCAAGTGGTGCTGAACGCTGCGGACCTGCAGGCCTATCGCACGCGTTTCCCGGCGAACCTTGACGCTGATACCTTCGAGTTCACCTGACATCCTTGCCGTTTGAACCGGCCTCATCGCGAGCGAGCTCGCTCCCACATTGATCGATGTGAACGCAAAGTTTGTGTACACCAAAATCCACTGTGGGAGCGAGCTTGCTCGCGATGCACCCAGGACGGTCAGCACAAAAACAGCAGGCAAACAAAAAGGCCCCAAGGTAAGTACCTTGGGGCCTTTTGCATTTCAGCGACCGCTTACGCCGCTTTGGCTTCCGGCTGGCTCAGCGAGCGGTTCAGCGCGCTGAACAGGGCCTTGAAGCTGGCCGTGGTGATGTTTTCATCGATACCCACACCGTGCACCGCACGCTCGCCGTTCACACGCAGTTCAATGTAGGCCGCTGCCTTGGCATTGGTGCCCGCGCCGATCGCGTGTTCGTTGTAGTCCATGATCTCCACCGGAATCGGCAGGCCGGCCACCAGGGCTTCCAGCGCGCCGTTGCCCTTGCCGCGCCAGTGCAGGTTGGTTTCGCCCTGACCTTTGCTCGAGACTTCCACTTCCACCGCACTGTGACCGTTTTCTTCCTGCAGACGATGGCTGACCAGCGCGTACGGGGTGTTGGCCTGCAAGTACTCGCTGTGCAGCAAGGCGTGGATTTGCTGAGCGGTCATTTCCAGGCCGAGGCGATCGGTTTCACGTTGTACAACCTGGCTGAACTCGATCTGCATGCGGCGTGGCAAGTTGATGCCGTATTCCTGTTCCAGCAGGTAAGCGATACCGCCCTTGCCCGACTGGCTGTTGACGCGGATCACCGCCTCGTAGCTACGACCGATGTCGGCCGGGTCGATCGGCAAGTATGGCACTTCCCACAGGGCATCCGGTTTCTGCTGGGCGAAGCCCTTGCGGATCGCATCCTGGTGCGAGCCGGAGAATGCGGTATGCACCAGGTCGCCAACGTACGGGTGACGAGGGTGTACCTGAATCTGGTTGCACTCTTCGACGACTTTGCGCACGCCGTCGATGTCGGAGAAGTCCAGCTCAGGGTGAACACCCTGGGTGTAGAGGTTCAGCGCCACGGTCACGAGGTCGACGTTACCGGTACGCTCCCCGTTGCCGAACAGGCAGCCTTCGACACGGTCGGCACCGGCCATCAGGCCCAATTCGGTAGCAGCGACACCGGTGCCACGGTCGTTGTGGGTGTGCAGGCTGATGATCACGCTGTCACGACGGTTGATGTGACGGCCGAACCATTCGATCTGGTCAGCGTAGATGTTCGGGGTGGCGCATTCGACGGTGGCAGGCAAGTTGAGGATCATCTTGTGCTCAGGCGTCGGGTTCCAGACCTCGATCACGGCATCGCAGACTTCCTTGGCGAATTCCAGTTCGGTGGCGCTGAACGTCTCTGGCGAGTACTCGAAGGTCCACTCGGTGTCTGGCTGCTGGGCGGCGTATTTGACGAACAGCTTGGCCGCGCTGACGGCGATTTCCTTGATTCCGTCCTTGTCCTGATTGAAGACAATCCGGCGGAAGGAAGGGGAGGTCGCGTTGTACAGGTGAACGATGGCTTTCTTCGCGCCGCGCAAGGATTCGAAAGTGCGTTCGATCAAGTCTTCACGGCCCTGGGTCAGCACCTGAATGGTGGTGTCGTCCGGGATGTGGTTGCCTTCGATCAGGGTACGCACGAAATCGAAGTCGGTTTGCGATGCCGCCGGGAACGAGGCTTCGATTTCTTTCACGCCGACAGCCACGAGGGTTTTCCAGAAGCGCAGCTTCTTGACCGCATCCATTGGCTCGATCAGCGACTGGTTGCCATCACGAAGGTCAGAGCTGCACCAGATCGGCGCGGCGGTGATGGTCTTCGACGGCCAGGTGCGATCCGGGATATCGATGGTCGGGAACGCACGGTATTTCGAAGACGGGTCTTTGAGCATGCTCATCGGGGGAATCCTTATTGTGTGGGCCGAAAAAAGGCGGCCTGCCGGTGGATCAAATGTTCTTGGGGAAAAGCGTAGGGCGAGGCACCGCGATTCAGCCTGGCAGTCGTGCGCTGACGAGGCACAGGCTGCGGTGCTGGCGAAGCTGAATGAGGGTGTGAAAGGTTTTCATGCCTTCAACCCTAACCGCGAGGGTGAAGGATGGCAAGCGGTCGAAAAAAATTGAGAGGAATACCCGAAAAGGCAGTTTTATCGAGATTTTATTGCTGTGAGCGGGGCTGATTGTTTTGATGATTGCGCGAGGTTTGAGCACTGCGCAATTGTAGAATTGCGATGACGGCCGCTTGAGCGCGGCTATGCTTAAAGCCTGATCAAGGCAGGAGTCGGACATGAACGAGTCGGACTGGAAGCGGTATAGCGCGTTGCGGCCGTTGGCCCATGAGCGGATGTGTATCCGGATCATGGAGGAGGTCGAGCGCACCGTGGCGGATAAAAGCCTGACGCCTTACGAGCGGATTGAAGCCACTGAAGAGCTGCTTCAGTGCAGGCAAAAGGAGCTGTATTGGGCGTTTGGTGTGTTCAGGTTTTCACGGCATGAGGCGCGGTCGCACTTGCTTGGGTTGTGCGCGCGGGAGTTGATCACGTCTGAGGAACTGGCGGGGTTTTCGGCGGAGACTCAGGAGTGGATCAGGCATTGCCTGGCGGACCGGGAAGCCCATGGGATTGAGGATCTTGAGGCTGAATAGAAGGCGTCTGTGATGCCGCCATCGCGGGCAAGCCCGCTCCCACAGGGTTGGAGATCCCATGTGGGAGCGGGCTTGCCCGCGAAGAGGCCATCAGCCTTTGCACACAATTCAGGGTTGAAACGCCCCAATAAAAATCGCCGGATCCACCCGCGCATCATTCAGGCTGACATTCCAGTGCATATGTGGCCCGGTCGCACGGCCAGTCGCACCGACCTTGCCTACCACTCCACCACGCGCCAACTGCTGCCCAACCTTCACATCGATTTTCGACATATGGCAGAACATGCTGATAAAGCCCTGGCCATGATCGACAAACACCGTGTTGCCGTTGAAGAAGTAGTTGCCGATCAGAATCACCTTGCCCGCGGCCGGCGTCTTGATCGGCGTACCCGCCGGCACGGCGAAGTCCAGCCCCGCGTGCGGATTGCGCTCTTCACCATTAAAGAAGCGGCGCACGCCAAACTTGCTCGACAGCGGTCCGTTGACCGGTTTGTCCAGCAACAGGTTGCTCGGAGTGTTCGGGCTGAAGCTGCGGTAGGCCTGGATCTGCTCGGCCAGTTCGCCTTCGATGCGCTTGAGGTTGTCCGGGTTCGGATTGACCTGCTGGGTATTTTTCAGGGTGATGTGTTGTTCCGGGTATTTCTTGTTGCCGACGGTGAAGTTCAGGCTGCGACCGCCGCTGCTGATCTGCTGCGTGCCCGGTTTCACGGTCAACGGCACGCCGACAATCGCCAGCCAGTTGTTCTGTTCCTTGACCACCAGCACCGGTTTGCCTTGATAGCTGGCTTTTGGCGCCTGGGCAGCGGCGCCCAGATCCACCACGGCCACGCCGCCCGGCACCGGTTTGTTCAATAGGCGAGTGATGTAGCTGTCGGCGTGGGCGTTGAAGGTCAGGCACAGCAACAGCAGCGGAGCTAAAAAACGCGGCATGGATCAATCCAGTAAAGAAAGGGTGACAGGCGTCAGATGATTGTCTTCGACCCGAACTTGCAGTTCGCCGTCGCCGAGCTTGGCCTTCAGGCGCTGACCGTTATGGGTTTGTTCGGCGCTGCGGATCGCGTTGCCGCGCTCGTCCAGCAGAATGCTGTAACCACGGGCAAGGGTCGCCAGCGGGCTGACCACCTGCAACGTCTGCACTTGGCTTTGCAGTTGCAGGCGCCGCGACTTGAGGCCTTCGCGGATGGCACGGGGCAGGCGTTCGGCGAGGCTGTCGAGGCGCTGGCGGAGCATCGCCAGTTGCCGGCCAGGATGTTGCCCGGCGAGGCGGGTTTCCAGGCGAATCAAACGTTCGCGACGGGTGTTGAGGCTGCGTTCGAAGGCGCGCCGCATGCGCATGTCCAGATCATCCAGACGCTGCGCTTGCTGGCGCAGGCGTTCGCCGGGGTGGCGCAGGCGGCGAGAGATGCCCTCCAGACGCAGGCGGTCGCGCATCAAGCGGTCACGCATGCGCATCACCAGCCGGCGATGCAGGCTTTCGACCCTGCGCACCAGATCGCTGGAATCCGGTGCGAGCAGTTCGGCGGCAGCGGAGGGCGTCGGGGCGCGAACGTCGGCCACGAAGTCACTGATCGATACGTCGGTTTCGTGACCGACAGCGCTGACAATCGGTGTGACGCAGGCATCAACGGCGCGGGCCACCGCTTCTTCGTTGAAGCACCAGAGGTCTTCCAGCGAGCCGCCGCCACGGGCCAGGATCAGCGCGTCGAAACCACGGGCGTCCGCCAGTTTCAGTGCGCGGACAATCTGCGCGGTGGCTTCGCGACCTTGCACGGCGGTGGGAATCAGTGTCAGCTGGATCTGCGGCGCACGGCGGCGGAACACGCTGATAATGTCGCGAATCACTGCGCCGGTCGGCGAACTGATGATGCCGATGCGTTGAGGGTGCGCTGGAAGCGCCACTTTGCGCTCGGCACTGAACAGACCTTCGGCGCTGAGCTTTTCCTTCAAGGCATCGAAGGCCAAACGCAGTGCGCCGTCACCGGCCGGCTCCACGGTGTCGAGGATCAGCTGATAATCGCCGCGCCCCTCGAACAACGAAACCTTGCCGCGGACTTTGACCGCCAGGCCATCCTTCAAGGCTTGGCGAACCCGCGCAGCGTTCTGCCGGAACAGCGCGCAACGCACTTGGGCGCCGCTGTCCTTGAGGGTGAAATACACGTGGCCGGACGCCGGGCGGGCGAGGTTGGAGATTTCGCCTTCGACCCAGATATTGCTGAACACGTCTTCGAGCAACACCCGCGCGCGGCCGTTGAGCTGGCTGACAGTCAGGACTTCACGGTCCAGGCCGAGTCTTGCAAAGGGATCTTTAATCATGGGGCGCAGTTTAAAGGCATTCGACTTCGAATCTCCATGAGTCAGCGCAAATCCCCTGTGGGAGCAGGCTCGCTCCCACAATGATCTGTGCAGACATTGATGAAGTGTTGAACCAGCGTCGTGGGATTCTGCCGGCAGGCGAGGGCGACGGTGCTGAGGCAATCCGGGTCTGCCAGGGGCAGGAAGTGAATGTCAGATGGCGCAATGTCCCGCATCGATTCCGGCAGCAGGGCGATGCCGAACCCGGCCTGAATCAATTGCAGTTGTGTGGTTTTGCGCGACACCACTCGGGCCGCTCTCGGGAAGAAACCCTGACGCATGCACAGCTCGGCGGATAGATAACTCAGGCCGCCGCGCTGGGGATGAGGAATGGAGATAAAGGCTTCATCCTTCAGTTGCGCCAGATCGATGCCCTGAGCGGAGTTATCCACAGCCAGTCGATGATTGGGGGGAACGGCCAGCAGCAAGCGTTCGCTGTACAACGGAACAATCTGCACGCCTTCACATTGGCGCAATACCGGCAGCCGCAGCAGTCCGACATCCAGCTGACTGTCGGCCAACGCTTCAAGTTGCGCTTCGGAAGACAGCTTGGCGATCTCCATGGACACGCCGACATGCTGGCTCAGATAGCCGCTGATGCCTCGCAGCAGGCGACCACTCATGGGCACGGTGCTTGAGTGGCTAAGACGCAAGGTGCCGAGTTCTCCATTTCCGACCTGGGTAGTCATCTGACTGGCCTTGGTCAATTCGATCAGCAGGTTTCTGGCCCTGGGCAGGAAGGCTTCACCGGCCGCCGTCAGCCGGGGCAGACGTGCAGTGCGTTCGAACAAGGGGGTTTGCAGACGGGTTTCCATGTCCTTGATCTGCCGGCTCAAGGCTGACTGCGCGACAAACAAACGCTCAGCGGCTGCACTGAAGCTCCCGCACTCGGCGATTTCCACGAAGTAACGCAATTGACGGGTTGAAAGCACGAGGCATGCCTTTTTGAGATGAGAGGGCGACTTTGAAGATATTAGTCGCAAGACTCGGCGCTGGCTAAAGTCATCACAGGTAATTAATGAAGGCGTGCAGATGAACTTGTTTGAGATGTTGCACCAATGGCCCTTCGGCACAACGGATTGGCTGATCATCGGGCTGGGCATCGCTCTGGCTTATATCGTGTTCGGCATAGCCGGTTTCGGCACCGCGCTGGTGGCGGGGCCGATTCTGATTTTGTTCATGCCGTTGTCGAAGATCGTGCCATTGCTGGTGCTGCTGGATTTTGTCGCGGCGTTCGGCAATCTGCTGCCCTCGCGGCGTGATGTGGCGAAACCCGAGTTGCTGCGGTTGCTACCGTGCATGGCGGTGGGGTGCACACTGGGGGTGATCTTTCTGCTGAACCTGAAATCCGACGTTTTGCTGCTGCTGATGGGGCTATTTATCAGTGCTTATGCGATTTACAGCCTGTGGGTCAAAACCCGTCCGACACAGTTATCCGCCGCGTGGGCGGTGCCGATGGGCGCGGTGGGCGGGATGTTCGGGGCGTTGTTTGGCAGTGGCGGCTTCTTATATGCGATCTATTTGAACAGCCGATTGCCCAAAGAGGCGGCCCGCGCAACCCAGAGTGCGCTGATCAGTTGCAGCACGGTGGTGCGCTTGAGCCTGTTTGCCGTCGCAGGTGTGTACGCCGAGCTACCCTTGTTGGTATTGGCGTTGTGTTTGTTGCCGGCCATGGCCTTGGGGCTATGGATCGGGCGGCGATTGACCATGAGGTTATCGCGCGAAGCGTTTGTGCGACTGGTGACCTGGTTGGTACTGGCCAGCGGGATTGCCTTGATCGGACGTTACTTGAGCACTTGACCTGAGCATGTCAGGGATTAAGCTGCCGCCCGAAAATCCTGTAGGAGTGAGCCTGCTCGCGATAGCGGTGTATCAGTCGACAACATTATTGAATGTTAAACCGCTATCGCGAGCAGGCTCATTCCTACAAGGGTGAATATTCAGTATTTGCAGGGCTGTGCCATGAACTCCCAAAGCATCATCGTCCCGAAAATCTCCACGCTGCCAGTGCACGAACCCCGGGCCCGGGCGGTCGTGCGGTGGCTGGTGCGCAAAAACATCATCAAGGAAGAGCTCACGACGTGCGGCCGCACCGGCAATCGCATGGGCCATGCCATCGCCGACGGTGCCCGCGCCGTGGTCCTGCACCCCGAAGCACTGCCATTTGGCGAGCCAATCAATGGTCTGGAGATCATCACCAAGCGCTGCATTTACACGCCGGCCAAAGGTTTCCTGAGCGAGGCGGGCTGCGCCGAATGCCGCAAGGAAGTCGGCGAAGCGCTGTTCGAAAGCCTGGAAGACTGGATGCCCGGCCGCACCGACAACTTCACCTGTCCAGAATGCGGGCATGAAGATGACATCAACGGGTTTCTGTTCCTGCAGGAATGCGGTTTTTCCAACCTCGGATTCATCTTCAATAACTGGGCAGAAGCCGGGTTCAAGCAGAGCTTTATCGACGAATTTGCCGATTGGCTGGATCAGCCGGTGAGTTGGGTCAAAGTTGAATTGTAGGCCGCGAGAAATCCCGTATATCAGTAATGCTAATAATAGACAGAGTTTTACATTGAACCCGAGGGGGTGTCTGACTATAATGGCGCGCTTCCATTTTCCCGCTCGGGAGCCCCCGCGATGCTGCGTATCAGCCAAGAAGCTCTGACATTCGACGACATTCTCCTAGTGCCCGGTTATTCCGAGGTACTTCCTAACGAAGTCAGTCTCAAGACCCGCCTAACCCGTGGCATCGAGCTGAACATTCCTCTGGTTTCTGCCGCCATGGACACCGTTACTGAAGCCCGTCTGGCAATCGCCATGGCTCAGGAAGGTGGCATCGGTATCATCCACAAGAACATGACCATCGAGCAGCAAGCTGCCGAAGTGCGTAAGGTCAAGCGTTACGAAGCCGGCGTGGTCAAGGACCCGATCACTATCGAGGCTGACGCCACGGTTCGTGAACTGTTCGAACTGACCCGCATGCACAACATCTCCGGCGTTCCGGTACTGCACAATGGCGACCTGGTCGGCATCGTCACTTCCCGTGACGTGCGCTTCGAGAACCGCTTGGACGTCTCCGTCCGTGAAGTGATGACGCCTAAAGAGCGTCTGGTCACGGTCAAGGAAGGCGCGGACAAGAACGACGTTCGCGAGTTGTTGCACAAGCACCGCATCGAACGCGTACTGATCGTCGACGACAAATTCGCCCTCAAAGGCATGATGACCGTCAACGACATCGAAAAAGCCAAGGCTTACCCACTGGCCAGCAAGGACGATCAAGGTCGTCTGCGTGTAGGCGCTGCAGTCGGTACCGGTAAAGACACCGGTGATCGCGTCGCAGCCCTGGTCAATGCCGGCGTTGACGTGGTGGTGGTCGACACCGCTCACGGTCACTCCAAAGGCGTGATCGACCGCGTTCGCTGGGTCAAACAGAATTTCCCTGAAGTGCAGGTCATCGGCGGCAACATCGCCACCGGCGCTGCCGCCAAGGCCCTGGCCGATGCCGGCGCTGACGCCGTCAAGGTCGGTATCGGCCCTGGCTCGATCTGCACCACCCGTATCGTCGCCGGTGTCGGCGTTCCGCAAATCAGTGCCATCGCCAACGTCGCCGCTGCCCTTGAAGGCACTGGCGTTCCGTTGATCGCCGACGGCGGCATCCGTTTCTCCGGTGACCTGTCCAAGGCCATCGTTGCCGGTGCTTCCTGCGTGATGATGGGCTCGATGTTCGCCGGTACTGAAGAAGCGCCGGGCGAGATCGAACTGTTCCAGGGTCGTTCGTACAAGGCTTACCGTGGCATGGGTTCGCTGGGCGCCATGTCCCAGGCTCAAGGTTCCTCCGACCGTTACTTCCAGGACTCCTCGGCAGGCGCCGAGAAACTGGTTCCGGAAGGCATCGAAGGGCGTGTTCCTTACAAGGGCACCCTGAGCGCCATCATCCATCAACTGATGGGCGGCCTGCGTTCCTCGATGGGCTACACCGGCAGTGCCGACATCGAAGAAATGCGCACCAAGCCTGAGTTCGTGCGGATCACCGGTGCTGGCATGGCCGAGTCCCACGTTCACGACGTACAAATCACCAAAGAAGCGCCAAACTACCGCGTAGGTTGAGGCTTCAAGCAAAAAGTTAAGTAACCGGGGCTGTTTTATTCAGCCCCGAGTTGTTTCTGAATCACGACTGTTTCTGAATTACTTAGACGAGACTGAATCATGGCCCTCGACATTCACGCCCACCGCATCCTGATCCTCGACTTCGGTTCCCAGTACACCCAGCTGATTGCCCGCCGTGTGCGTGAAATCGGCGTGTACTGCGAACTGCATCCGTTCGACATGGACGACGAAGCGATCCGCGAATTCGCTCCAAAAGGCGTCATTCTCGCCGGCGGCCCCGAGTCCGTGCACGTCGCTGACAGCCCGCGCTGCCCGCAAGCGGTGTTTGACCTGGGCGTACCGGTCTTCGGTATCTGCTACGGCATGCAGACCATGGCTGAACAGCTGGGTGGCAAGGTCGAAGGTTCCGAATTGCGTGAGTTCGGTTACGCTCGCGTTGACGTCGTCGGCAAGAGCCGCCTGCTCGACGGCATCGAAGACCATATCGACGCCGACGGCCTGTTTGGCCTCGACGTGTGGATGAGCCACGGTGACAAAGTCACCAAGATGCCGCAGGACTTCCACATCCTGGCCAGTACGCCAAGCTGCCCGATCGCCGGTATGTTCAACGATGCTCGCGGCTACTACGGCGTGCAGTTCCACCCGGAAGTGACCCACACCAAGCAGGGTGGTCGCATCCTGTCGCGCTTCATCCTCGACATCTGCGGCTGCGAAGCCCTGTGGACGCCTTCGAAGATTGCTGAAGACGCCATTGCCAACATCCGCGCCCAGGTCGGCACCGACAACGTACTGCTCGGCTTGTCCGGTGGCGTTGACTCCTCGGTGGTTGCCGCACTGCTGCACAAAGCCATTGGCGACCAACTGACCTGCGTCTTCGTCGACAACGGCCTGCTGCGTCTGCACGAAGGTGAGCAAGTGATGGCCATGTTCGCCGAGAACATGGGCGTCAAGGTGATCCGCGCCAACGCCGAAGACCAGTTCCTGAACAACCTGGCTGGCGAAAGCGATCCAGAGAAGAAACGCAAAATCATCGGCCGTACCTTCATCGACGTCTTCGATGCCCAGTCGAACAAACTGGACAACATCAAGTACCTCGCCCAAGGCACCATCTACCCGGACGTGATCGAGTCGGCTGGCGCCAAAAGCGGCAAGGCTCACGTGATCAAGTCGCACCACAACGTGGGCGGCCTGCCGGAAGAAATGAACCTCAAGCTGGTTGAACCCCTGCGCGAGCTGTTCAAGGACGAAGTCCGTCGTCTGGGCCTGGAACTGGGCCTGCCGTACGACATGGTCTACCGTCACCCGTTCCCGGGCCCGGGCCTGGGCGTGCGCATCCTCGGTGAAGTGAAGAAGGAATACGCCGACCTGCTGCGTCGTGCCGACCACATCTTCATCGAAGAACTGCGCAAAGCCGACTGGTACCACAAGGTCAGCCAGGCGTTCGTGGTGTTCCAGCCAGTGAAATCGGTTGGCGTTGTGGGCGATGGCCGTCGTTACGCCTGGGTCGTGGCCCTGCGTGCGGTGGAAACCATCGACTTCATGACTGCGCGTTGGGCTCACCTGCCTTACGAACTGCTGGAAACCGTCAGCGGCCGGATCATCAACGAAATCGAAGGCATCTCCCGCGTTACCTATGACGTGTCGAGCAAGCCACCAGCGACGATCGAGTGGGAGTGATCCCGGTTTAAACTGATCGTCCGTAACACCTGAAAGGCCCCGTGAGCGCAAGTTCACGGGGCCTTTTTGCGATCAGGCCGCTACAGAGGGCAGGCGCCCTTCAAGGGTCAGGCCCATGCGGTTGAGTGCGTGGACAAGGTTGATCAGATTCGCGTAGGTGATCTGATGCACGGCAGTCCAGGCAGGACGGTTAATCAGAAAGCCGCCATCCGCCGTTCGCGCAATCATCGTTCGCACTATCTGGTTGGTCCGGCTGCGATGAATCAGCGTCAACGTGTCCTCCGAACTTTCAATGGTGAACATGCCTTGGCGGAACAGCAGCTCATTGATTTGCTCGGGCGATCGCTGAATGAACTGAGTTGGAATCTGCAGGCTGATGTCGGCATACAGGGTGTCGACATTACCGCCCATCAGGGGTGCGATTTCTGTTTTCACGGCCGACTTCGATGCCATGGTCGATGTCCAGGTGCTGACGCTGGTCAGGGCCCACTTCTTCGATGCGTAGACCGATACCCCCCTCGGTTTCGCTGATGCCGGCCATTCCCCTGAACGTGTTGGTACTCTCCTGGTCGGTGATTACCACCCATTTGCCGCCACCATTGCGGGCTTGTGTGGCCTTTATGATGGTATGGGTGAGGTAGGTCCTGACGGATTGCCGTGAGATGGCGCGGAAATTCGAGTCTGTATAGCGATAACTGGCCAGGCAATCGGTGGCCTGGATTCGAATGCCGTTCTGTTGGGCGGTCTTGACGACTTCGAGGGGGGTGAACTGTCCCGCAGGATCGCCTGGCAGTTTTTGCAGGTACTTCCCCAGCATCCCATGCATGTCCCCGGTTTCGGCGAAATCGTTCAGGTCGACTTGATTGAAGTCGTTGAGCAGGCGATGCATGTAGATCGTCTTGACGCCTTGCTTCGCCAGCGTTGGCATGTTTTCGATCAGGAACCGCATGCTGGCAATGCGGTCCTGACTCTCACCGATTACCAGACCGGGCGCAGTGTTGAATACTTTCTCGATGAGCTCCGTAACGGTCGTGGAGGGCGTGATGACGGGCTGAATCGGGCGGGCCGGTAACGAGGCAAAAAAATTCTTCGGGATCTGGAATCTGATGGCATCCCTGATCAGGACCGCTCTACGCCCGGCGACATACTCTTCATAGGGGGAAACCCCTCTGAGGACCCCGCCAGGTGCGGCAACGACTTTTATATGGGTTTCGGGCTTTCCCAGAGCCAGGAAGTTCAGCGAGCGTCCATTGGGGGCGTCGTATCTCGTCAAGTGCCTGGAAAAATCAGGCGTTGGCCGGACATGATTCGTCGGCTTCGAGGGGCCGGGAACAGGCTTGCTGAGGTTTTTGCCGCCGCCCTTCAATCCGGCATTGGGCGCCAGCTCCCATTCGCCCTCGCCATTCAATCGCACCGGCATTGACCCCGTGGAGGCATGGGGGGTAGCCGGGTCGATAATGGCCCATGTGCCGCCGCCATTGATATCGGCTTCGTAACGAACGTAGTAAGCCTGATCGTTCATGAGGATCGCGGTGGACGGGTTTGAGTTCAGTGAATAAATGCCCTTGAATTTTCCGTCGGTGGCCAGCAGGGCCTGGCTTTCCAGAATTTCATTACTCTGCCAGTGCTCCGGCACCGAGGCCTGTGGCTCGATATCAGGCAGAGTCGGAATGAGCTTTTCGAGCACCTCGCTTGTCCCTGATGCCTCGGAAGTTATGTTCTGAGTTGCGACTTGTTCAACGGTATCCACCGCTTTGGACGGTTGAGCAGGCCAACCCATGAGTCTCATGCCCTTTGCGGCCAGTGCATTCTTCAGCGCTTCAAGATTATTGAAAGGCTTGAAGACGAAGTCCGGCCATATAGGGGAATCGAGTTCGATGTATCCGCCGGGCATCGTTTTGATAATGGTTTCTTCTATCTGCTTGTTGCCATTGCGATAGACCAAAAGCACGGCACTGTCCGAACGCTGAAAGGTGTACATGCCTGGCTCCGGCAACAGGGCTTTGAGGTTCGTCGAGGATCTATAGGTCCATGGGTTTTCCACTTGCAACCGCCAATCGCCTTTGATGGATGACGTTACGGTGTTCGAGCCCTCAAAGGGGGCTTCCTGAAGATCATAGACAGGCGTGTCCGCAGAGTCCTCATACACCACCGCTGCGCCGGAGTCGGCTGTAATGGGCTCCGCCAGTCCGGGGCTCACCTCATCGATGCGCACACTCACAGCGCCCACCTGTTCACTGATGCCTTGATAACGCCTGAAGGAACTCATGTTTTCCCGATTGACCAACGCCACCCAATTGGCTGATCCGTGCGCCTGCTCATTGAGTTGAATGACTTCGCTGGCAAAAAAACTTCGTGCCATTTGTTGTTGCGGCTCGAGGCTGACATGACCGTTGATGTTGTAAGTAATCGCGCAGTCGACGGCTTGAACGCGGATATGCTGCGCGTTGGCGGCCTTCACGAGTTCCAGGGAAGTGAACTTGCCCTCCGGGTCGTGACCCGTCTTGAGATCGAGTTTTTGCAGGTAGTCTTCGAGCTCTGCGGGCATTTCCCCGGTGCGAGCGAAAGTGTCCAGATCCATTTGATTGGCGTTGGTCAGCAGCTCTTGCAGATAGAGCCTCTTGAACCCAAGTTTCGCCAGTGTCGGCATATTTTCGATCAGCAATTTTCTACCGGCGAGGCTGCCCGGTGTCTGGCCCAAGACCAACCCGGACTTTTGTTCGGATACTGTTTGAAACAGCTCGGCCGCCGTTTTGAACGGAGGAGGGGAAGACGTTTGCACGGGGGGCAACGGTGGATGAGCTTCGTAATAGGCTTCGGCATCGTGTATCAGCCGGTTACGAGCAATGCGCTGATGCCAGGCAAATCGACTGGTCCGTACTTCCTGTCCTTCTTCCTCAATAACCGTAATAAACTCATCCGGACCGCCCAGGGCCCATTCCCTCATGCGGGGCGTTCGCAGTTTTTTTACATAAGTACCGGGTTCCTGCGCCCATGCCCCGTCTTGGGGTAGAGAGGGCTCACCCAACTCGCTGGTGGGCGGCGATTGCATTCCGCCTTTCAGTCCTGTGCGGGGTATCAGCTCCCACTGACCGTCAGCGTTCAGGCGAACGGGGAACGTGCCCGAGAAAGCGTCGGGGTTTTCTGGATCAATAATTGCCCATTTGCCGGCACCGTTGGCGTCGCCTTCGAAGCGCACGTAATAGGCTGCGTCGTTCATCTTGATTGCGGTCGATGGGGTGGAATGGAGCGAATAGATCCCCTGAAATTTACCGCTCTGGGCAGACAGCATTTCGCTTTCCAGTGACTCATGGCATTGCCATTGTTCAGGCACTACAACCGGTTCGCTCGGCGATAAAGGTGACCCTTCGGGTTGAGGGCGACTCGACTCTACGCTGTCGAGCTCACGCGGATCTTCCGTTACGGTAGATTCAGCGGCACTGTCCGACTCCCTCAGCGAAGCCATTTCGGCGGCTTCGGCGGCATCCACTGAAGCCCCGACTTCTTCCAGAACGCTGGCTTCCTTGAGCATCGGGATATTGAACAGGGCATTGATGCCATCGAGCACCGCGCCGATGACGCCAGCCTTGCGTTGCGCCGCCGTTTTGCCATTGACCGCCTTGTCGATGTTCAAGCCCATCGCGGCGATACTGGCCCCGATCACCGGCAACGCGATTGGCCAACCCATCACCGCCAAGGGGCCAAACACATGCAGCCCGGCAGCCAGGTAACCCAGCCAAAGTTGTTTACGCATTTGTCCGTGAGTCACCAGCGTCAGATCGGCCTCTTCCAGCATCGTGCTCTGGACCGCCCGGCTCTGCCAGGTGAAGGGATCGCCGCTGATGGTGATGTTTTTCTGATTGATCAAATGGTGGTCGTATTTTCCCCAGGTGCCGACCAACTGGTTCATCAGCGGGGTGATGTTGTCGTGGACTTCCTTGCGTACCGACAGCGGGAAATGGGTCATGAACTCCGTGCGCGGTTGCTCTTCATTCATTTGCAGCAAGATCCACCAGTGCATGTCCGTCGCTGTCGGCTGCACGTGGAAAGCCTGTGCGGCACCGGGAACGTAAGTGATCTGTCGACCATTGCGGTCAACAATGCGCAGAATATCGGTGGCGACATGACCTGCGACATCCAGCGCGCAGATACGTAGATCTGCAGGCGAAGCGGTTTGGGACTGCAGGGTCGCCAGGGTGATCGGCCAGGTTGCACCACCGACGACGGCCCTGACGACGGTCTGGAAATCCTCCTCTTGCAGTTGGCCGTTTTGACGCGCCTCGACGGCTTTGCTGAGGTAGTTGGATTTGGCCAGGGTCCGGAAGTCATCGAGATGAGTCGCCCAGAACGCGTTCAGTTTATTCAGATAACGTTCACTGAGGTTCATCTCCCACAGGTCCGTGAGGACCTTGCTGGGGTACATCCGCACTTCATTGGTTTCATTGAAAATGCTGGCGTTTGCATCCTCAGTGTAAAACCCGCCGTTACTGTTCAGTTCGAGGGCGTCGTCTTGATCGGTCACGCGGTATCCCTGGATGACCAGTTGCGTCAGGGTCAATGATTCACAGGGTTTGGGGGCGTGCTCCCAACTCAGAAAGGCCGTGTTGCTGCTGGCCGAGACGTTGTCGAACCGATGCCACCAGACCTCATCCGGGTCCATGCCGGTGATGCCGTGTTTGTTCAGGATTTCGCTGGCGACTGCGTGGGCTTCATCCTTCAAGCCCGGGCAGGCCGTCACAACGACGGGGGCAATCGTTTTCAGCCGCTCCTTGTCGGCAGAATTGGGTAACGCTTCGGTATTCTGATCAACAGGCATGCTCTCGCTCCTTGAGAAATGGGCTGTGAGGATGACCCGTTAGCTCAAGGCAAGTGCACTACATAGTTATGCCCACATGCCTTTCGTGACCGTGTAGGGTCACGCAGCAGATCGCATCTGCTGCGGCCATCCGCCGCCCCACCCTTACTGTTTCTCAACCGCAGGTGTATCGTATTCGCCTTTTGCAGGCCCTCGTGCCTGTCGCTGATACGTGAGGTAGTTAAGTTCATGTCGTTTACCCGTCGCCAAATCCTCGGTGGCCTGGCCGGTCTTGTTGTCGTTGGTGTCGGAGCGGGGGGCGCGTCGCGGTACTGGCTGGGCAAGATGGCTGACGCTGACGCAGGTCACGACTACGAGCTGATCGCAGCGCCGCTGGACGTCGAACTGGTGGCCGGGCACAAGACCGAAGCCTGGGCGTTCGGCCCCTCGGCGCCGGGCACCGAGTTGCGGGTTCGCCAGGGCGACTGGCTGCGAGTGCGTTTCATAAACCACCTGCCGGTCGCGACCACCATTCACTGGCACGGCATCCGCTTGCCGCTGGAGATGGATGGCGTGCCTTACGTCTCGCAATTGCCGGTGCTGCCGGGTGAGTACTTCGATTACAAATTCCGCGTGCCCGACGCCGGTAGCTACTGGTATCACCCGCACGTGAACAGCAGCGAAGAGCTCGGTCGCGGGCTGGTCGGTCCGCTGATCATCGAAGAGCGTGAGCCGACCGGTTTCAAGTACGAGAAAACCCTGAGCCTCAAGAGCTGGCACGTCGATGAAGAGGGTGCTTTCGTTGCGTTCAGCATTCCTCGTGAAGCCGCGCGCGGCGGTACGGCGGGACGTTTGTCGACCATCAATGGCGTCTCGCAGGCGGTGATCGACTTGCCCGCCGGGCAGATCACCCGCGTGCGCATACTCAACCTCGATAACACGCTGACGTATCGCCTCAACATCCCCGGAGTCGAAGCGCAGATCTACGCACTGGACGGCAATCCCATCGAGCCGCGTCCGCTGGGCAAGGAGTACTGGCTCGGCCCCGGCATGCGTATTTGCCTGGCGATCAAGGCGCCGCCGGCCGGTGAGGAATTGTCCCTGCGCAACGGCCCGGTTCGCCTGGGCACCTTGCGCTCAGTGGCGAATACCGACGCACCGACACCATGGCCGCCGGCACTGCCTGCGAACCCGATCGCCGAGCCGGACCTGGCCAACGCCGAGAAACTCAACTTCAATTTCGAGTGGGTGGGCTCGGTGTCGGTCAACGTCGGCAACGGTAAACCGCCGAGCCTGTGGCAGATTAACGGCAAGGCCTGGGACATCACGGACAAGACCTGCGCCGACCGCCCGATTGCCAAGCTTGAGAAGGGCAAGAGCTACATTTTCGAATTGAAGAACATGACTCAGTATCAGCACCCGATTCACTTGCACGGCATGAGCTTCAAAGTCATTGCCTCGAACCGGCACAAGGTCATTCCGTACTTCACCGACACGTATCTGTTGGGCAAGAACGAGCGTGCGCAAGTGGCGCTGGTAGCGGATAACCCGGGCATCTGGATGTTCCATTGCCATGTGATCGATCACATGGAAACCGGCCTGATGGCCGCTATCGAGGTGGCCTGATGCGTCAGATACGTCCCGCCGCGATCATCGACCGCAGCCGTGATCGCGACTTCATGCGCGAAGCCCTGGCCTTGGCTGCACAAGGCGCAGCGTTGGGTGAAGTGCCCGTGGGCGCTGTGTTGGTGCAGGACGGCGAGATCATCGGTCGCGGCTTCAATTGCCCGATCAGCGGCAACGACCCGAGTGCCCACGCTGAAATGGTCGCGATCCGCGCCGCAGCCTTGGCCGCGAGCAACTATCGTCTGCCGGGCAGCACGCTGTACGTGACGCTGGAGCCGTGCAGCATGTGCGCCGGCCTGATCGTGCATTCGCGGATTGCGCGGGTGGTGTATGGCGCGCTGGAGCCCAAGGCCGGGATTGTGCAGAGTCAGGGGCAGTTCTTCACCCAAGGGTTTTTGAACCACCGGGTGTTGTTTGAAGGCGGGGTGTTGGCGCAGGAGTGCGGGGCGGTGCTTAGCGAGTTTTTCAAGGCCCGAAGAGCCAAGCCAGCAGATTGAGTCGCACCGAGGAGTGAACTTGAGAACCCGATCAATGTGGGAGCTGGCTTGCCTGCGATGGGGGGCTGACAGTCGACATCTTTGCTGTCTGACACTCCGCTATCGCAGGCAAGCCAGCTCCCACATTTGATCTTCGGTGTTGCTGAAAGCTTCGGTTTACTTGCGGGCCACGATGACGGCACGCATCGGCGCCGGCAGCCCTTCAATCGTTTTGCTGTGATCGTCCGGATCCAGGAAGTCGCTCAGCGACTGATACTTCATCCACTCCGTCCCGCGCTGTTCCTCGACCGTGGTCACGCTCACGTCCACGCAACGCACATCGGTAAACCCGGCACGGCGCAACCACAATTCCAGCGCCGGCACCGACGGCAGGAACCACACGTTGCGCATCTGCGCATAACGGTCTTCCGGCACCAGCACCTGCTGCTGATCGCCTTCGATCACCAGCGTCTCCAGCACCAGTTCACCGCCTTTGACCAGGCAATCCTTCAGCGCCAGCAAATGCTCGATCGGCGAACGGCGGTGATAGAACACGCCCATGGAAAACACCGTATCGAAGCCTTCCAGCTCCGGCGGCAAGTCTTCGAACGGGAATGGCAGGTGCCAGGCATTCGGTTCCGACAGGTAGCGCTGCACGGCCTGGAACTGGCAGAAGAACAGCCAGTTCGGGTCAACGCCGATCACGCTGTCGGCACCGGCGCCGAGCATGCGCCACATGTAGTAACCGTTGCCGCAACCCACATCAAGAATGCGTTTGCCCTTCAGATCCAGATGCGGTGCAACACGCGACCATTTCCAGTCTGAACGCCATTCGGTGTCGACGTGCACGCCGAACAGATCAAACGGTCCTTTGCGCCATGGCGATAAACCCATCAGCGCGGTACGCATTTGCGCACGGGTTTCGTCGTCGCACTCGGTGTCCAGCATCAGGCCGTTGAGCAAGTCGACTTCGCTCGGCTGAAGCTTCGGCAATGCATCCAGTGCACTCTGCCAACGTTCCAGGTCGCCATGACCCTTATCCATTTTCTTGTCGAGTTGCGCTTGCAGGGTGTTGGCCCAGGCGGCCAGTGGTGTACCGGCCAGACGGCGGGCGAGGGGGGACAGATCAATCATGGCAAGGCAATCAACGAGGCAAAGTTAAGACACTGGAACCACGGCACGACTTTCGAGAACCCGGCGGCCAGCAGGCGCTCGCGGTGTTCTTCGAGGCTGTCGGGCTTCATGACGTTTTCGATGGCGCTGCGTTTCTGGGCGATTTCCAGTTCGCTGTAGCCGTTGGCGCGTTTGAAGGCGACGTGCAGGTCGGTGAGCAGCGCGTGTTCTTCGGGGTCATTGAAACGCAGCTTCTCTGACAGGATCAGCGCGCCACCCGGCAACAGCGATTGGCGGATGCGCGACAGCAATGCCGTGCGCTGGTCCGGGGCGATGAATTGCAGGGTGAAGTTCAACGCCACCACCGAGGCGGGCTGGAAGTCGAGGGCGAGGATGTCGCCCTCGATTACTTCAACGGGCAGCAACTCCTGGAACATCGAGTCCTGACCGTTGAGGTATTCGCGGCAGCGTTCGACCATTGCCGTCGAGTTATCCACAGCGATCACCCGGCAACCGTCGGTGCGCACGTGTCGGCGCAAGGCTTGAGTCACAGCGCCCAGGGACGAACCGAGGTCGTAGAGCACGCTGTTGGGCTGGGCGAATTGCGCGGCGAGCACGCCGAGGTTTTCCACGATGGTCGGATAGCCCGGCACCGAACGCTTGATCATGTCCGGGAACACCCGCACCACGTCCTCGTTAAAGGCGAAGTCAGGCACCTGGGCCAAAGGCTGGGCGAAAAGGCGATCGGGTTCTTTGCTCACGGCGGTTCCAGCGGCGTTGGTGGAAAAGGCCGGCATTTTAGCCAAATTGACGGGGGGATGCGCGGGTTGTCTGATAAACCGTGCCGAAGGCGTACGCAATCCTGTAGCAGCTGCCGAAGGCTGCGTTCGGCTGCGAAGCAGTCGTGCCTTGTTTTGCGTCACTTAAGTACGATTGATGTTGTTTGGGAGGCGAGGGCTTTGCCCTCGAACGCAGCCTTCGGCAGCTGCTACAGCGTGTGGCGTGCTTGATACTGGGGGCCGAACGCCGACGCCGTGATCCCCCACTGCCCCAGCCAGTAACTGACGATGATCACGTAAGGCGCCGCATCGAACGGCGCCACAAAGCGGCTGATACCAATCACGCTGTCGGAGAACACAAACGCCAGCGCACCTGCCGCCGCCAGCAGTGCCGAGCGTTTTGGCACCTCCGTGCCCAAGCGAGCCAGTGCCCGCCAGAGCATTGCGCTGATGGCCAGGCCATAAACAATCACCGGAACCAGCAATGGGCCGAGACCGTGGGAAATCAAAATCCCCAACAATACTGCGCCGACGCCCAGGGCAATCACCAAGGGCAACGCCGCCAACCGCCGGCAATCGCTCAAATAGGCTTTGAGATAAGCCAGGTGTGCAACCAGAAACGCCCCGAGACCAAACACAAACAGATCCCCCGGCCAGGCCAGCAACACATCACCCAGCAGCGAGAAAATCAGGCCAAGGCTGATCCAGCGTCGATAGTCGCTGGGCGGCGCGTCATGCAGCCAACCGAGCAGGGCCAGTACTGGCAACGGTTTGACCAGCAGACAAAGCAACATCGCGTGCACGCTTACGCCATACAGGAAGGTCACCGCGCCCATCAGCGCCAGAATCAGCCAGCCCACGATCAGTTAACCGAAATCGCGCAATCGAAGGTGTCCACCGGCAACACTTCCGGCGCCCAAGGCTGCTGCGAGGTCAGGCGCAAACGCCCGGTGCCGGCGGCAAACGCCTGAAAGCGCCAGGTCGAAATACCGGCGCTGCCGACGATGCCGGCGTCCTCGGGGTTGCTGTACACCTCGGGGCTGAGCGCATGCAGCACACCACCGGCCGAATCCTGGATCGCCCAGCGGTAACCCGTACTCGGGTTGCTCGGCAGGGTCAGGATCAGGTTTTGCCCGTTGTTGAGTTTCACCGGGCATTGGCTTTGTTTTTCCACGGTCACGTTCTGTTTCGGCTGCGTGGCACAGGCGGCCAGCAAGGAAAGGGCGAGGGGGACAAACAAGCGAGTGGGGGACATAGGGTCAGCGGCTCCGGCGTTCACGACGAACGGCGAGCATAACTGAAGATGAGACAAAGTGTGACAGCGCTGGGGATTTGCGCCGTCAGTGCCGACGCCTTCGCGGGCAAGCCCGCTCCCACCATGGATTGCAATAACCCAGTGGGAGCAAGCCTGCTCGCGAAAGCGGTGGTTCAGGCGCTACCTAACGATCAGAACAATATCTTCGCCACATCCGCAAAGCGCTTGGCGAAATGCACGGTGATCCCTTCTTTCAGATAATCCGGCAGCTCCTCAAAGCTGCCACGGTTAGGCTCCGGCAAGATTAACTCGAAGATCTTCTGCCGCCGCGCCGCAATCACCTTCTCGCGTACCCCGCCAATTGGCAGGACGTGCCCGGTCAACGTCAGTTCGCCGGTCATGGCCACGCCTTTTTTCGGCGGCTGGTTGCGTGCGAGCGAGAGCAGGGCGCTGGCCATGGTCACGCCGGCGCTCGGGCCGTCTTTCGGGGTGGCGCCTTCCGGGACGTGGAGGTGGACGAAGGCTTCGTCGAAGAATTTCGGATCGCCGCCAAACGATTTCAGGTTGGAACTGACGTAGCTGTAGGCGATTTCCGCCGACTCTTTCATCACATCACCCAATTGCCCGGTGAGTTTGAAGCCACGGTTCAGCGTGTGGATCCGCGTCGCTTCGATCGGCAAGGTCGCGCCGCCCATGCTGGTCCAGGCCAGACCGGTGATAACGCCGGTGCCGGACAACACTTGCTCGTTGCGGAACACCGGATGACCGAGTGAGGTTTCGAGGTCTTTGGGGCCGAGTTTGATGACGGCTTTGGGGTCGTCGATCAATTTCACCACGGCTTTGCGCACCAGTTTGCCCAGTTGTTTTTCCAACTGGCGCACACCGGCTTCGCGGGCGTAACCGTCGATCAAGGCTTTGAGCGCGCTGTCGCTGATGCTCAGGCTGCCTTTGGACACGCCGGCCTTTTCCAGTTGTTTCGGCCACAGGTGACGCTTGGCGATGGCGATTTTTTCTTCGGTGATGTAACCCGACAGGCGAATCACTTCCATCCGGTCCAGCAACGGGCCGGGGATTGAGTCCAGGGTGTTGGCGGTGCACACGAACAGCACTTTCGACAGGTCCAGACGCAGGTCCAGATAGTGGTCGAGGAATTCGACGTTCTGTTCCGGATCGAGGGTTTCCAGCAGCGCCGAGGCCGGGTCGCCCTGATAGCTTTGGCCCATCTTGTCGATCTCATCGAGCATGATCACCGGGTTCATCACTTCGACGTCTTTCAACGCCTGTACGAGTTTGCCCGGTTGCGCGCCGATGTAGGTGCGGCGGTGGCCCTTGATCTCGGCTTCGTCGCGCATGCCGCCGAGGCTGAAGCGGTAGAACGGCCGGCCAAGGGATTCGGCGATGGACTTGCCGACGCTGGTTTTACCCACGCCCGGCGGGCCGACCAGCAGCACGATAGAGCCGCTGATCTCGCCTTTGTAAGCACCGACCGCGAGGAATTCGAGGATGCGGTCCTTGATGTCGTCGAGGCCGGCATGGTGTTTGTCCAGTACCTTGCGCGCGTGCTTGAGGTCGAGTTTGTCCTCGCCGTACACGCCCCACGGCACCGAGGTCGCCCAGTCGAGGTAGTTGCGGGTGACCGCGTACTCCGGCGAGCCGGTCTCGAGGATCGACAGCTTGTTCATTTCCTCTTCGATGCGTTTCTGCGCCTGCGGCGAGAGCACTTTGCCGGTGAGGCGTTGCTCGAACTGCTCGATGTCAGCGCTGCGATCGTCTTTGGTCAGGCCCAGCTCTTGCTGGATGACCTTGAGTTGTTCCTTGAGGAAGAACTCGCGCTGATGCTCGCCGATCTTGCGGTTAACTTCGGCGGAAATCTCTTTCTGCAGGCGCGCAACTTCGACTTCCTTGCGCAGCATCGGCAGGACTTTTTCCATGCGCTTGAGCATGGGCACGCAGTCGAGCACTTCTTGCAGTTCGCCACCGGTGGCGGAGGTCAGGGCGGCGGCGAAGTCGGTCAGCGGCGACGGGTCGTTGGGGCTGAAGCGGTTGAGGTAGTTTTTCAGCTCTTCGCTGTACAGCGGGTTGAGCGGCAGCAGTTCCTTGATCGCGTTGATCAGCGCCATGCCGTAGGCCTTGACCTCGTCGGTCGGCTCGGTGGGCTGGTGCGGGTATTCGACTTCCACCAGGTACGGCGGGCGATGGTGCTTGAGCCAGGTCTTGATGCGCACCCGGGTCAGGCCCTGGGCGACGAATTGCAGTTTGCCGTTTTCACGGCTGGCGTGGTGCACCTTGACCAGGGTGCCGTACTCGGGGAGTGCGCCGGTGTTGAGATGGCGCGGGTCTTCCTGGGGCGTGTCCATGTAGAACAGGGCCAGGGAGTGGTGATCGGCCTTGCTGACCAGGTCGAGGGTTTCGGCCCAGGGTTCTTCGTTGACGATGACCGGCAGTACTTGGGCCGGGAAGAACGGGCGGTTGTGGATCGGGATGATGTAGACCTTGTCCGGCAGGTTCTGGCCGGGCAGGGCGAGGCCTTTGCCGGTGGCGTGGTGTTCGATTTGCTCGGCTTCGTTGTACTCGCTCGGGTCTTCGGGGAAGTCTTGCTGGTCGCTCATGGGGCACCTGCGCAATGGGGTATGGGTGTTAGATGGGGCAGGTGGGGGGTGGTTTCAATGGCACGGGATATTTCAAGGTGTGTGTTCAGGGTCTGGACAGGTGAGTGTGTTGACCTGTCCAGTGTAGATGCACCGCGCCAACTTGCCCGCCTGATAGCCGACCCAGCAGTAGCAGATGAACCCAGTCCAATTGTAGGAGTGGGGTGACAAAAATAGTGGCCACAAAAAAGGCGACCCCCTCGCAGGAGTCGCCTTTCCATTAACCGCCGCTAGAACTTACTCGGACAGTTTGTACGCCATCACATAGTCGCCTTGCTTGGTGCCCAGCGACCCGTGACCGCCGGCAACAACCAGCACGTATTGCTTGCCGTCCTTGCCGGTGTAGGTCATCGGTGTGGTTTGGGCGCCGGCCGGCAGGCGGCCTTCCCACAGTTGCTTGCCGTTTTTCACGTCGTAGGCGCGCAGGTATTGGTCGAGGGTGCCGCTGAGGAACGCGACGCCACCGGCGGTGGTGAAGGTGCCGCCCAGGCTGGGTACGCCCATGCTCAACGGGATCGGAACCGGTGAGCTGTCGCGCACGGTGCCGTTCTTGTGCATCCAGATTTTTTCATGGGTGGTCAGATCGACCGCGGCCACGTAACCCCACGCCGGAGCCTGGCACGGCAGGCCCATCGGCGACAGCAGGGGTTCGAGGACGACGCCGTACGGCGCGCCTTTGTTTGGCTGTACGCCTTCGGTTTCGCTTTTACGCGGGCCTTGGGCAGCGATTTCCGCAGCCGGGATCAGCTTCGATTTGAAGGCCATCCAGTCCGGGTTCACGAACAGGATCTGACGCACCGGATCCACCGAGACACCGCCCCAGTCGAATACGCCGAAGTTACCCGGATAAACGATCGAACCTTGCAGCGATGGCGGGGTGAACGGGCCGTCGTAGCGCAGGGATTTGAAGGTGATCCGGCAGACCAGTTGGTCGAACGGCGTGACACCCCACATGTCGCGCTCTTTCAACGGCGGCGGCATGAAGTTGAGGTCGGACTTGGGTTGGGTCGGCGAGGTGTGATCACCGGCGACAGCGCCTTGTGGCACCGGCACTTCGTTGATCGGCACAATGGCTTTGCCGGTGCTGCGGTCCAGCACGTAGATGCTGCCTTGCTTGGTGGACGCGAGTACCGCCGGCTTCACGCCGTCAGCGGTTTTCAGGTCCATCAGGGTTGGCTGGCCGCCGACGTCCATGTCCCACAGGTCATGGTGGGTGAACTGGAAGTGCCAGCGCACTTTGCCGGTGGCGATGTCCAGCGCGGTCAGGCCGGCGGCGTGCAGTTCCGATTCAGGGGTGCGAGCGCCACCGAACTGGTCCGGCGTCTGGTTGCCCATCGGCAGGTAGAGCATGCCGAGTTTTTCGTCGACCGCGAACATGGACCACATGTTCGGCGAATTGCGGGTGTAGGTCTGGCCTTCGGCAATCGGCGTGGTGTCGTCCGGCTTGCCGCTGTCCCAGTTCCACACCAGTTTGCCGGTGTGCACGTCGAACGCACGGATCACGCCGCTTGGCTCGTCGGTGGAGACGTTGTCAGTCACGTGGCCGCCAATCACCACCAGGTCTTTGGTGACCGCAGGAGGCGAGGTGGAGTAGTAACCGCCGGCGGTGAAGCCGCCGATGTTGGCGCGCAGGTCAACCTGGCCCTTGTCGCCGAAGTCTTCGCACATCTTGCCGGTGTCAGCGTTGAGGGCGATCAGACGGGTGTCGGCGGTCGGCAGGAAGATCCGGCGTGGGCAGGCGTTGGTGACAGCGGCGCTGGCGCTGCCGGTCGGGCTCTGCTCGGAGGCGTAGACGGCGTCATCGTGGTACGACACGCCACGGCAGGTCATGTGCGCCCACCCCTTGAAGTTCGCCGCGTTTTGCGTGGAGAGCTTAGGGTCGAAACGCCAGATTTCCTTGCCGGTGTCCGGGTCCAGCGCGATCACCTGGCTGTGCGGCGTGCACACGTACAGCATGCCGTTGACTTTCAGCGGGGTGTTTTCAGCGGTGGTCTCGCCCGGATCGTTCGGACCCGGCAGGTCGCCAGTGCGGTAAGTCCACGCCGGGACCAGTTTGTGCGCGTTTTGCGGGGTGATCTGTGCCAGGGGCGAGTAACGATCACCGTGAGCGCTGCGGCCGTAGGAGTTCCAGTCGCCGTCGGGCATGGCCGGCGCGGTGTTGGTCATGCCGGGCACGCTGTCGCGGTCCAGTTGGCCTTTGATTTCACCCGGGCTGGTGAACTGGCTGGCCAATGCGGCCACGCCCGCCACGACCACGGCGACGCTCAGGGCGCCGGTGCCCATCGGTGCAGCACCTTCGCGCAGCAGCGGGCGACGGAACCATGGCAGCAGCATGACGATACCCAGCGCAAACCACAGCGCCAGGCGCGGCACCAGTTGCCACCAGTCGAGGCCGACTTCCCACAGTGCCCAAACGGTGCTGGCGAACAGCACCAATGCGTACAGGCCCAGCGCAGCGCGGCGGGCCATCATCAGCAGCACGCCGGTCAGCGTCAGGCCGATACCGGCCAGCAGGTAATACAGCGAGCCGCCGAGCATGCTTAGCTTGATCCCGCCTGCCAGCATGGCCAGGCCCATTAGCAGAAGCAGGATGCCGAGCAGGCTCGGCAACAGACGGCTTCGACTCAAAGCACCATCAGTGCTCATAGTGTGGTTCTCCGTGACGTTTTAAGTAGTCCCGCGCAAGTTCACTGTAGATGACGATCTGGCGTGGGCATGGTTCAGTTATAAAAGTGAAACTTGGTTAGAGCTTGTTCAGGTGTTGCAACCCTTGTAGGAGCAGTGCTTGCTCGCGATGGCGGTGTGTCAGACCGCATCTTCGTCAACTGACACTCTGTCATCGTGAGCAAGCTCTGCTCCTATAGGGGGGGGGTCAGAAGGATGAAGTGATCTTGATCCCGCCAATCAGGGCGTCATCGACCTGGTCCACGCCACCGGGATGGCGGATGTATTGCAGGTTCGGGCGCACGGTCAGCCAGTTCGTCACATGCACGCCGTAATAGAGCTCGGCGCTGTATTCAGTGTCTTGCGGCGGCAGGTACGACGGATCGTCGTAGTTGAAGACGGCGCGGGCCTGATTGGTCGCCTCGGCGTTTTTGCGGTAGGCCGGGTTGACGTGAACCCGGGCCAGGGCGAAGCCGATGTCGTCTTTGGCGCGCGCGTCGAACAAGCCCTTGTAGACCACGCCAGCCTGGACGTAGTTGTCGATGGCGTTGGTCTTCTTGTCGTGCATCGTGCCGTTGGCAAACACGTTCAAACCACGGCTGTTATCGCTGGCGACGCTGGTGATCTGCTGCTGAATGCCAAGCCACACGCCGTGTTTGCTCGATGCACTGCGATAGGCTTCGCCACTCAGGGCCGCCGGCTGACCATTGCTGTCCTTATAGACATCGGTGGCGCTGGCGCTGCTGTAGTAATAACCGGCGCGGTATTCGCCCGGAAGGCCGTTGAGTTTCGGCGTCCACACCAGTTCCACCGGCAAAATCGCGCCCTGGGTGCCGCTGCCGCTGAGCTTGAAACCGTTGTCGCGATCCAGGTTCGACGGGTTTTGCTCGTAGGCACCGACCTGCGCATACAGCTCCGGCGTCAGGTGATATTTGACGCGCAACGCCCATTGGCTGACCGGCCAGTTGTACCAGACGTCGCCGACCCAGTTACCGACTTGGGAGCCGCAGAACGCCAGGTTCTGGAAGTCGCACGGGAAGCTGTTGAAGTCTTCGCCTTCGCCAAAACGACCGGCCTTGATGTCGAGCTTCTGGTCGAAGAATTTCTGCTGGTACCACATCTGCGTCAGGCGCCAGGTTTGCCCACGGCCCCAGACTTCCTGGGCCGACGTAAAGCCGCCCACGCGCGGATCGTTGATGCGGTCGTTGCTGATGTTGTTGCCGTTGCGCTCGGTGATGGTCAGCTGAAATTCAGCGTCGTCCCAACCGAGGATTTTCTGCAAATCCAGGTGCGTGCCGAAACCGAACTGGTCGCTGTAGCGCGCGGTGCGGTCATGGTCGTAGCCGCCATGCAGGTTGCTGCCCATTTCGCCGGTGTAATCGACTTTGAAGTCGTAGCCTTTTTCCGCAAGTTCGGTGCGCGTGCCGTTCCAGTCGCCGAGCATCCACGGTGAATCGCTATCGAAGGCGGGCGCCGCCTGGGTGCAGGTGGCAAAGCCCAGTGCGGTGAGTCCACCGATCAGGTTCAGGGCTTTTCGGCTGGCGATAGCTGTGCAGACAGCGCTGTCTCGCGAAGTTTGAAAGTAAGGCATAGAGAAGAAATTCTGGGTCTTTTTCTAGGGAATTATGGAGTGCAGCAGGGCGTAAAGCAGTTTGAAGAAGCGTTTCAGCTTGGCGGCGCAAGGATAATGTTCTGTTACAAATAGAGAAAGGGCTTTTATGGACATGGATCGTTTCAGATTTGGTAACAGTGTCGGGCGGCGATCTTCAACGTCACCTACATTGACTGATAGCGCACGCAGCGCTTCCACCCGATCACACCCTCGGCTAAGGTGCGCGGCTTCCCACTCCTTACATCGCTCGAAGGCCCGGCATGACCGAACAGAACAACAACCCGCTGCATGGCGTGACGCTGGAACAAATCCTCAACGCCCTGGTTGAACATTACGAATGGTCGGGGCTGGCCGAGCGCATTGATATCCGCTGCTTCAAGAGCGACCCGAGCATCAAGTCGAGCCTGACGTTCCTGCGCAAAACCCCGTGGGCCCGGGAGAAAGTCGAGCGTTTGTACGTGAAGTTGATGCGCACCAAGCGACCGGTCTGAACATGCAGGGCTCGGTCGCGAGGCGTCGTTTTGTGGCCGCTGCGGCGGTACTGGGCTGGGCGGGACTGGCCATTCAGTTGTACCTGATTCTGTATTCGCGCTGGACGCTGGATGCCAGGTTGATCGGCGGTCTGGTGAGCTTTTTCAGCTATTTCACGGTGCTGACCAACACGCTGGTGGCGACGGTTCTGACCTGCGAATGGACGTCCCGCGAGTCTGCGGCTCGACGCTGGTTTTTGCAGCCGTGGGTGAGCAGCGCGATTGCCGTGAGCATCGCTGTGGTGGGGCTGGCGTACAGCGTGTTGCTGCGGCATTTGTGGCACCCCGAAGGCTGGCAGTTCCTGGCGGATGAAGTGCTGCACGACATCATGCCGCTGCTGTTTCTGGCCTATTGGTGGAGGTGCGTGCCCAAAGGTACGTTACGGCTGCGGCACATTGGCCTGTGGGTGATTTACCCGCTGGGGTACTTCGCCTATGTGTTGTGGCGCGGGCATCTGCTGGCGGTTTATCCCTATCCGTTCATTGATGTGGATAAGTTGGGTTATCCACAGGTGTTTGTGAATGCGGGGGGATTGTTGGTGGGGTTTGTGATCGTTGCGCTGATGGTGATCGGGCTGGATCGGTGGCTTGCCCGAAAGTGAACCTGAACTATGGCGAGGGAGCTGCTGTGGCGAAGGGGGCAAGTCCCCTCGCCACAGGGAAGACAGGTAACCTTTAGTTATTCATCGTCGCTGTCATCCAATCGCCAGTAGCCGACTGCTTTGACCCTCTGCTCATTCAAGCCGTGCTCATCAAGCAACACCCGCCGAATCTGCCGCGACACTTTGGTCTCCGTCGCCACCCACGCATAGAGATTGCCGCTCGGCACTTGCAGTTGCTTCACGGTCGTCAGCAGGTTGTCCTTGCCGCCTTCGCGCAGCACCCAGATCACATGGACCTGCGCGGCGCTTTCCAGGCGTTGTTGTTCAGCGCCGTTCTCCACTTCCACAACCACCAGCGCACGGCGATTGGCCGCCAGGCCTTCGAGGCGACGGGCGATGGCGGGCAGGGCGGTTTCGTCGCCGATCAGCAGGTAGCTGTCGAACATGTCCGGCACGATCATCGAGCCGCGTGGCCCACCGATGTGCAGGAACTGGCCGGGTTTGGCTTGCTCGGCCCAGGTCGAGGCAGGGCCGTCGCCGTGCAGCACGAAATCGATGTCCAGTTCCAGCGTGTCGAGGTCGTAACGACGTGGCGTGTAGTCGCGCATCGCTGGCATCGGCCCGTTGTCCTTGCCCGCGCCGAGCACCAGCGTTTCCAGCGCCGCGTGTTCCGCCGCGGTCTGCGGGAACAGCAGTTTGACGTGGTCGTCCGTACCGAGGCTGACGAAGCCGGCCAGCTCCGGCCCGCCCAGGGTAATCCGGCGCATGCGCGGCGTCAGGTCGACCACGCGCAACACTTGCAGACGACGGCGTTTGATTTCATGCATGACACGGTGGATGGATTGCACGATCACTTCACTCATTCGGCTTGCTCCTGAACGGGTTGAACGGCAGGGCCGTCGACGATGGCCTTGGCGGTGTTGTTGAGCAGGTCGCGCACCCGCAGGATTTCTTCCGGGCTCCAGCGGCCGTGGTGCATCTGCAAGGCGTGACGCAAGTTGTGCACCGCCTCGTGGATCTCGGCGGGACGGTCATGACCGCGCAGCGAGCGCTTGCTGACCTCGATGCGCATCCGCACGCCGTCCAGCGCAATCGCCTGTTCGGTCAATGACAGGCGTCCGGCGTCGGTGACGGTGTAGCGTTTTTTGCCGCCTTCGGCATCGCCCAGAATCATTTCGCTTTCTTCGAGAAAGGTCAGGGTCGGGTAGATCACGCCGGGGCTGGGGCAGTAGGCGCCGTCGAACATGCTTTCGATCTGACGGATCAGGTCATAGCCGTGGCAGGGCTGCTCCGCGATCAACGCCAACAGCAGCAGTTTCAGGTCGCCGGGGGCAAACACCCGGGGGCCGCGGCCACCGCGTTCACGGCCGGGGCCAGGGCGTTTCTCGAAGCCGTCGCGGCTGTCGCTATGGTCTCGGTGGGAATGATGGTCTCTCATTTTTGCGTCTTCTCTCGTCGTGTTTAGATACAACTTAAGATATATCTTTAGGTGAGCGCAAGCCTACTGGACCAATGGTCGGTCTGCGCCACCGCTTGACGGCCAGACGCGCTGAGCGATGAGGAATACGGTATGGGTTGCTCTTTTAGAGCAATTAAACTAATCATGGCGGCTCATCGATTGATAATTGTTCCGCTGTTGCAAGATAAGTAGTCTTCATCTTTTGGAATTCAATTAGTTCCTATCTGTGTGCTTTTTCAGGTGAAAACTGTGTGTAGTATTTCTCTGAGGGTAAAACAATCGAGTTGGCGTTTTTCCAGTGTTTTTCCTATTGTTCGAACGCCGTTGTTACTACATGTTCTTCGGAAGTTGCGTACTTACTTTCTCATGGGATTGGACGATCATTCTTTGGCGTCGAAAGTTAAGCGAAATCGCCATCACCGTATGGAGAGATTTCCGCTTGCCCAACTTTCCTCGGTCCAATCCTTTGAAAAAATACAGGTACACAATAATGTTCAAGACGTTTGCAATCGCCGTTCCGATGACCCTCCTGGCCCTGAGCACTTCGATGGCGTTCGCGGCGGAAGAATCGCGCACCTCCATCAACATTACCGCTGATATTCCGAGCAAGGTCTTCCACGCTCAGCCTGTAGACAAAGACTTCGGCAAAGACGAGAAAATGCAGTATGTCGTCGGCTCCGGCACCCTGACGGAAGTCCGTGGCACCTATGATGTTCAACACACCAATGGCTCGGTCGGCGCTTATGTCGTGGGCGGTCCTACTCCGCTGTTCAATGGTAATCCAGCCTTGAACATTCCTCTGACTTACACCTTCAATGGCACGCCATTGACCGCTGATTCTCAGGAAGTCGTCGGCGACGCCGAATCCAACGGTGGCATGCGCGCCGACCTGGTGATTACGGCAGAGAAGCCGGGCAACAGTCAGGTGGGGATCTACACCGCCAACCCGGTCGTCATCTTTGATGCCATTCCGCGCATCTGAAGTAAGCGCGTGCTGTAAGTAAGTTCTGTCTTACTTGGCAACGTTCACCGATCGCCAGGGAGGTTGTGCCTGTCGATCGGGTTTCAACGAATTTATCTTCAGAGTATTTCGTTCATGTTCCCGATGACTCCCATCGCGACGGCGCTTGCCCTATGTTTTTGTGCGACTGCCCTGGCCGCGCCAGCGGACAACGGCCACACACCCCGAAGTTTGCTTGCGCAAGCCAAGGGATTACCGAGCGAGTTCGAAGAGCACTTCTTTGATGTGCCGCTGGCGGTGCGCGTGGAACTTGATCAACAGTTTCTCGGTGAGGCGATGGTCGTGCTGACCCGCGACGATCGAATAACCCTCGTTGACTTCACCGATGTCAGCGACAGCATGATCAAGCCCAGCGAGCGCGACATCTGGGCCAACTACCTGAAACAAGGCGTGGTGCTGGGCGCCTGCCAAGCCAATTGCCCCGAACAACTGCTGGCCGTGCACTACAGCCTGGAAAACTCGCTGGTGTCGATCCTCACGCAAAACGCCGAACGCGATGATCAGGTGCAGCGCTATTACAACCAGCCCGAAGGCGGCAGCACCGGGTTGATCGTGCGCAACCAGCTGAACCTCAATGGCGGCCAGAACCAGGACCTCGGTGGTCGATACGGTCTGGAAGCGAGCAGCAGCCTGGGCAACTGGACCCAGGCGGTCAACCTGCAGTTGTCACGCCTCGGTGGTGTGGACAATCAGCTCTATCACGCCATGCACGAGCTCTTTACCCAGCGCGAACTGGAAGGCAACTTCCTGCGCCTGGGCTTGTTCACGCCCACCTCGGAAGGCCTGACCCGTCAGCCGCGCTCCTTCGGCGCCAACCCCGACACAGCGCTCGGCGTCATGTACGGCAGCTCCGACAGCCTGGCCATCAATAACCCGAAACCGGCGGTCTACCCGATCTATGTCACGGCCAATCGTCAGGGTTCGGTGGAGATCTACCGCGACGGCTTGCTGATCAATACTCAGGCGATACCCGCCGGTTTGCAGACCCTCGATACGCGGCCATTGCCCGGCGGCATCTATGACGTGGAAGTGCGGCTGATCGAAGACGGCCAGATCACCTCCAGCACGCAGGAGCTGGTCTACAAGCCCAACAATTGGCGCAATCATGACGAGCGCTGGCGCTACAACCTGTTTGCCGGGCGTGAATCGAAAATGCTCAGCAACTGGGATGAGCAGGCCGATGGCGACATGACTGCCGGCGCCGCATTCAACTTCCTGCTGCACCCGCGGGTGATTCTCGGCCTGTCGGGTCGGCAAGTGAAAGACACCCTGCAATACGGCACATCGGTCGACTGGGCCATCGTCCACAACGCCAGCGTCTTCGCCAACGTCTACAAGACCGAGGACTACGGCACCGGTTTCGACGTGCAGGGGCTTTATTCCTACGGCAGCGGCAGCCTCGTCGCCAGCCATAACCGCAGCTGGCTCGACACCACCCGGCTCTACGACACTTTGCCCGACGGCACGCGCGTGCGGCAGCGCAATGTATTTATCGGTCAGACCAGTAACTCGTCCTTGTCTCTCAATCATCGCCTCACCAGCAAAAGTTCGGTCAATGCCCGGGTGTCCCACAGTGAAGGCAACACCGAAGGCGTCGGCGTGGACCTGGGTTGGACTCAACGCACGCAACTGTTTGGCAGCGACGCCAATTGGCGCCTGTCGCTGTTCGACAGGCCGGGCAGCGTCAGTTCGGGCAATGATCGAAATCGCGGCCTTGACCTGAGCGTGAGCGTGGCGCTGGGTGGCCCGGGAGAACAGTTGTCCGGCAGCATCGGCACCCGCACCGATCGCGATGGCGGGCGTGACAACAATGCCTCGATCACTTACCGCAAAGACTTGCAGGACCACCTGCTGCAAAGCGTTTCCGCCACGGCGATCACCGACACCTATGGCATCGGCATGAACGCGATGGCGACGATGCAATCGGACCTGGCCAACGCCGACGGATTTATCCAGCGCTCCTCTTACAACAACGACTTCACCGGTGGTCTGAACCTCGACAGCACCGTCGCCGTCGGCGGGCAAAAAATGGTCGTGACCAGCCAATACCACCGCAACGGTGCGGGCATGATCATCGATGTCGAATCGGACATCGAAGACATCACTTTACGTGCCGACGATCTGAGCGGTGGCAGCGCAGTCCTCAAGCCCGGACGCAATTTTGTGCCGATCACGGCCTACAAAAGCAGCTCCGTCAGTTTCGATTTCGAAGGCAACCACGTGCCTGCCGCGACCATCCAGCCGGTCCGTTCCAGTTATCACCTGAACAAGGGCGGCGTGGACTATCGCCAGATTCGCGTGATGCGAACCCTCACTGTCCTCGGTCGCCTGATCGACCCCCAGGGCAACCCGCTCAAGGGCCATCACATCATCAACCACGCCAGTCGCGGGGTCAGTGAGGTGGACGGCTTCTTCTCCATGGAAATGAACGCCGGTTCCCCGACCCTGGAAGTGCGCCACGGCAACCAGTTGCTGTGCCAGTTCCGCCTCGACCCGAGCCGTGGCCGCACGGAAAACAACGTGCTGATGATTGGCGATCTGCGTTGCACGCCGGACACCCTGGCGGACCTGACGCTTGAGACGCCGACGGCAGGCTGATGCCCGACACCCCGAATTTTTTTATGAGGTAAATGACGATGAAACGTCGGTTGGCACTGATTGGTTTTTGTTTGTTCACCCAGACGGCACATGCCGGGCCGAACATCAATATCGGCACGGTCTACGACTACCTGGACGGTGACAAAAGTACCTTTTTGAAACGCGTCTATAACGGCGGCGACAGCACCGCTTTCGTCAAGGTCAACATCCTTGAAATCCTCTACGACGCCGATGGCAAGTCGCGGGAGGTGCCGCTCAAATCCAATGCCGAGGGCAATTCCCGGGATGGCTTGATGGCCAGCCCGGCGCGACTGATCGTGCCCGCCAGTGGCATGCAGGGCACGCGGTTGCTGTACATGGGCGAGCGCGACAAAGAGCGCTATTTCCGTGTGCGTTTCATACCGGTGGTGCCCGAGAAGGAAGACGAATTCGCCGTCTCCGGCGAGGAGCGTGAGCAGTACAAGAAAGCCCTGTCCGCCGGGGTCACGGTGCTGGCCGGGTATGGCGCGGTGTTTT
The DNA here is from genome assembly GCF_046535095.1 of Pseudomonas sp. SIMBA_041. Taxonomy (NCBI): domain Bacteria; kingdom Pseudomonadati; phylum Pseudomonadota; class Gammaproteobacteria; order Pseudomonadales; family Pseudomonadaceae; genus Pseudomonas; species Pseudomonas sp. SIMBA_041. The sequence goes on along the minus strand of NZ_JAWRXJ010000007.1, from coordinate 234,608 downwards.
TCGTTCGCCCCAAGGCCCCGCGTTACGCCAGCGTGATCGAAAACGAGGCGGCCAGGTACCGGATCCGCAATACCGGCAACACCGTGGTGGTGATCGATGAGTTCAAGGATTGCTCGGTCAAGAATGACCAGGACTGCCAGCCGACCACCAAGCATCATGTTCTGGCCGGCCGCCATTTCGAGTTCGAGAAACAGGCTGGCCGCGAGTACCGCTTCACGCTGGTTGAAGGCGAGAGCCGCAAGAAACTCGATGTGAAAGGCTGATGACTATGTTCAGACAACTGACGGTCCTGATGGTGTCGGCAATGGCCTGCCAGGGTGCGTTCGCGGCCCGCGAAGTGCAGCACTTTGAAGTATTCGTGACGGTCCCGAGCCAGGCGTTTTACGTCATTCCCGCAGACCCCGGCTGGATTCACCGCGAACAGTCATTGCCATGGAATCTGACGACCTCGACCCTGGGCGGCTTGCGCAAGTATTTCGATGTGAAGAGCGAAGCCGGTTCCATCGAAGCCCGCCTTGAGGGCAGGCCTTACTTGTCTAACGGGACGCAGGCCCATGACATTGGATTGCGCGTGCTGTTCAACGAAAAGTTGTTGAACGAGGGGGAAAGCCGCGAGGTGGTTTCGCTGATCGACGCCGCGCAGGGCAAGCGGGTTTTACTGGAAGTGCTGCCTGTGCCACCCGCCGATGGGGTTTACAAACCCGGCAACTATTTTGGAAGCGTCAACATGGTCTTCAACGCGGTGTTGCCCAAATGATGAATTTATTGAATGAGCGATCAGCCCGGACGTTGAAGGGGGCTGCATCGGCCAGCCTGCTGTGTGCGGTGTTTGCCTTGCCCATACAGGCCGCTGTGATGGACATCGAAGCGGTGTTCGAGCCGGATTCGTCGGAGCCGAATAATAACGTGTTCGTCAACATGACCCCGTCCGAAGGTTTTTGCCGGCAGATTCCACAAGCCTGTGCGCCCTATAAGCTGTTCAGCCTTATTGCGCCTATTTCCTTCACGGCGAATGCGCCAATCCTGGCCAACCATGCGGACCCGCGGCAAGGAGGAATGGCCCGCGTTCCCTCGGACTGGAGAGAGGTGGTGGTTACCCACGAGTCGGGTGATAGCGAGGTGCTTTCCATTCGTATCGGCGGGATCGGGCACGAAGCTGCGATTCCCCGCCCTGTCACTGAACTGACCGGAGGAGGTTGGTGGGATGACTTGTGGGTAGGTGGCGGTTGGGCCTATGCGCCGATACCCTGTTCAAGTGTGGGTTGGCACTCGGCAGGGCCCTCGGGCTACAACAGTTTCTGGCGAGTCGCCAGAGGGGTGGGCGTGTGCAGCAAGACGGCGAAGTTCGATATTCCGCTTTCCTTTCGCTACCTTTACTTCGTGTTCGCTTATGAGCTGCGCACGCCTAACCCCCTGACCATGAAGTCGGGCAAATACACCGGCACCATGCCGTACACCGTCGGTCCACGTCAGGATTTCGACATGGGCGATGTCATGATCCCCAGTGACAACCAACTGACCCTCAACTTCTCCCTGGATGTTCGGCACACCCTCAAGGTCGAGATTCCACCCGGTGGCAATCGCGTTGAGCTGGTACCGCAGGGCGGCTGGCAAGCCTGGCTGACCCAAGGGCGCAAGCCCACACGGCTGTTTCGTGATCAGACGTTCAATGTGTCTTCATCGAGTCGCTTCAAGATGAACCTGGACTGCCAGTACAGCACCGATGGCAACCGCTGCTCGGTGCGCGACCCGGTTTCGGGCCATATCGTGCCGCTCGACGTCAGCGTGACCCTGCCCAATGGCCTGGTGGATGCCACCGATCAACCGGTCAGCCGCCGGCCGTTACGGCGCGACGGCATTGGTACCGAGCTGTTCCAGCCGCGCTTTTATGTCGATCGCAAACCGGGCACGTTGCACTTCGAAATTGCGCAGGATGAGGTCGAGGAGATGATCAAGCCCGGTGTCGCCAGAACGTACTCGGGCACTGTCACGGTGGTTTGGGATTCGCAGGTGGGTTAAGCGTGAACCCTGATGCATCACCCGATGCATCAGGGATTGCCGTTTATTGCTGTGCGTGTTTTTGCAACGCTTCGCGGGTGAGTTTTCGGCTCAGCTCTTTTTCTTCGTAACCCATGTCGTGCAGCAATTGGCCGTAGACCTCATCGGTCATGTCCTGGCCCGTCAACACCAAACTGTCATCGATATTCAGGCGCCGGGCGAGGTCTTGCAGACGCTGTTTGAGGGCGCGTCGTTGTGCAATTTGCTGGTCCCTGGAACGGGCCCAGGTGTGTTGGACTTCGCGTAACTCATCGAGCAAGTCGCTCTTGGTTTCGTAAAACCGGGCATTGCGCCGGAATTCGTTCGGATAGGTGTCCTGCAGGTATTTCTGCCAGAAAGGCTGTTCGATCATGTCGTTGACCAACCCATCGCCGGCCTCCATCGACATCACCGTCTCGAAGGCGGTGTCGAGGGTTTTGGCGTTCACACCGGCGATGGTGCGAAACAGCATCGTCTCCGATTGCCACGGTAAGCCGAGGCGTTGAGCCAGGCCGGTTTCGTAGGCGAGGTACACCTCGACCTCATCCGGATTGCCCGGGCGGCTGCCGAAATCGGCACGGGCAATGTCATCCACGCGCGCGAGGCGAGCAGCACCTCTGGCCAGGTTCACCAGTTTGCTTTCAAGCACGGCGTTGGACGTCGACAAGGCATAGGCTTCGGAGGCGAGCACCTTGATGCCCATGTGGTTGAATACTTGAGCCCCGGCATCGGCGCAGGTAGTAGGCGCCCTGGCCATTTCGAACAGGTCCTTGCGCAATCCGGTGTCCAGGTCGATGGCTTCGATCATGCGCCATACCCGATTGCTGAGCTGCTGACGCAAATCACCACCGGCCTTGTAATCGGCCGAGCGGGTCTGTTTCTGGATCAAGGCAAAAAAATCCTCGGAGCCAGGCTCGGTCATCAATTCGTGCCAGGCTTCCTCCCGGAAAGTACCCAGCCCTGAGACCTCGGCACTCCACCATGTCGAGTCATCGTTCATGGGCCACAGGTTCATCGTGTCCCGTGCCGCATAGGCGTAGACCTGCTCTGGCGAGATGCCGACGGATCGTCGATACGCTTTGAAGGTGATCCGGTTGGCCTCCGAGAGCCGCTCGTCGTACAAGCGGGTCCGCGCCAGGAGGAAGGCATCTTCCGAGCCGGGCACGACCTTGGGAATGACGTTGATCGGGTTCTCCTGCAAATCCAGAAAGAAGCCCCGCGGTCGACGTTTGTTGAAAGGCCCGAACAGGCCATCGGGCCAGGCGGTGGCCCCGGTGTTGCTCAAGCTCAGGACTCTCAGTCTGGGCATGCGTCCGACGTCCGGGAGCCGGCCCAACTGCCTGTTGTCATCAAGCCTGAGGGTTTCCATGCGGGTCAGGTTTCGCAGTTGCTCGACGGCAGACGGGGTCAACGTGATGTTGTTGTTCATCAACCGCAGCGTCCGCAGGTGGTGCATTTTGCCGATGGCGTCGGGGAGTCGCGTCAAGCCGCAATTGCGGGCACTCAGTTGCTGCAGATGAGGGAAGTCACTGAGCAGACCGGGACCGCTTTCAAAAAAGGTCGTGCGGTCCAGATTCAAGGTGCTGATCTGATCGAGGTAGCGCTTGATATCCGGCAGCTCCTTCCACCAGCGTTCGAGGTCAAGCGACTTGAACTCTGTGGACAGGTCCAGCGCATACCCGCCGTCGGCCGTGATGCTGCGTTCACCAAAGACCGTGGGCTTGCGTTTGAAACAATCGATTAACCGTTCGGCAATGTGCAAGCCGCCACTGTTGACGAACCCGTGTTGATCCGGGCCCCAGGTATCCGGCTGCTGGTAGCGCCAGCGATTGAACAGCACACGCAGGTCGTCCAGTTCGCGGTCCAGTCGGGTCAGTGTCTGATGCCCTTGCTCCTGCGAACCCAGGGATCGAACGAAGGTATTGACCTCGCGGTCGTTGAAGTGAGGGTAAATATCCTGCACCCGTTCGGTGAGCGTGGGGGCAACGGTGGAGAAGCCGGGACCGCGCAACAGGATCATGTCTTCATGGTCAGCCAGCGGACGGATCGGCGGTGCGGCGAGCGCCGTGCGGCGCTGCGCCGGTGTCTCGGTCTTGGCCATCACCCATTGCTTGAAGAAGCCCCCCTGGCCTGGCCGATAACCCAACTGCGCCTGTTTGTTTTCCGGCAAGGCGTTGAGAACGGCTTCGTAAAAATCAGTGGCGTCGTGCAGTTTTCGGTTGTCACCGTCCCAGACTTCGAACCGGTTGCCATCGTCCTTGACCAACACCCGGACCATCGACGCGCCCTCGGCACCCACACGGCTGCGCAAGGGGCCGGCATCGTTGCCTTCGCGAACCTCGATGCGCAATTGCGCGAACGTGTCGGTATGAATCCTCAAGGCGTTCAGCACCAGGCTTTCGGTTTGCGCCACCCACTGCGCGCCGTCATGGAAACCTTCATAGGCGTGGTTGGTCCGGGCTTCGAAGGCCGCCTCACGGGTGCGGCTCTTGAGGCTCAAGGGCAGTCGTTGCGTTTGAATCATGCGCTTGAGGTCGGCAGCGTCGGTGGTGTTCAGCAGCGTCGTTGCGGCACGGGACGGCAACTCGGGAAAGGTGTGGCGCATGAGTCGCAGCGGCGGATCGTCGAACGCCTGGGCCCCTTGGTAAAGCTGATTGATGATGTCTGGGGTCAGTCGATCGGCTTCGTCCGCCAGACGATTGCGCAAGGCTTGCACCCGTTCACGTTGGGCGGTGGACCGACCGAGCACGGCGTGCAGCTCTTCTTCGTTGAGAAACCCGACAAGGTCTGGTGCAAATTGCTCGCTCATGAGGTTCGACAAACTGGTGGACAGGGTCTGTTCGGCCGTCGCATCGGCGTTGCCGTACTGGCGGAACCGGCCGCTCATGTCGGCGTTTTCGTAGACCTTCAGGGCTTTATCCGCGGGCCAGCCGTCCAGGTAAGTCGCCAGCGGTTCAAACCAGTAGGAGGAAGGATCCAGAGGCTGGCCTGAGCGAATCCTCCTGATGGCCTGGCGGGTCTGGCGCTGGATGTTCAAGCGGGTGAGGCTGTCGTCGAGTAACGGTGGCGGGGCCGTGTTGTCGACGTACATCCGGCGCAGCGCACCGTCGTCGGTACCACTGGCGATGCGAACGGCTTCGAGTTCCGCGTCGCTGAAGCCCTCCACGGTGTGGCCGAGACGGCGCATCAACGTCGGACGATCCCAGGCTCGCGGGTTCTCGGCTTCATGGGTCCAGGCGCCGAGGCCGTTGTGTTTCAACTCGGGCAGGTAAGCATTGTCGCGATGCGGGTGTTTGACCCGGTAGTTGCCGGTTTGCGGATCCTTTTGCACGGCGTAGTGCTTGTCATCCAGCGGCAGAACAGCCTCGCCCTCGTGAGCGTGCAGCCCCAGCGCGTCAGGTCTGGAGTCCGGCGATAACTGCACATTGGGCCATTCATAAGGTTTCAGGTCGGGGTGCCACAACCGGGGTTCGCCGTTGGGCAGCGTGACCGGTTTCATGCCTTCGATCAGCGGCGACAGTTTCAGGCGTGCCAGCGCACCGATCTGCGCACCGGCGGCGAACGCTTCCAGCTGAAGAACATCGGTGACCAGGCCGACAATGTGTTCGGTGGCTTCAGTCCACAGTCCCAGGGTCATGTCGACGAGGCCTTCAATGGCGTCGCTGGCCATCTGATAAGCCATGTAGCCCATCATCAGCTGACCCAGTCCGGGCACGAACGGCGTGACGACCATCAGGGCGATGTTGAAGATGTCCGAGACGATTTTCTTGAAGTTCTCCCACCAGGCCCATCGTGCATGAGTATCGGCATCGGCGGTTGATACGGCGATGTGACGGGCGTCATTGAGGACCTTGTTGAGCTTTTGCTCGAACAGGTACTGCCAGAGTTCGCCGCTGATCGGTGCGGTGTTGAACTGCAGACGAGGGGCGGTGATAGCCTCTTCGCGCCAGCTCGGCCTCGGGTCCAGCGGCTCTTTGCGATGCCATTTCACTTGAAACAGGCGTTGTGGCAGCCCGCCGAAAAAATGCCCCCGATCGGATTGATCGACGAACCGGCTGAAGAATTGCTGGTAGGTCATGCCGGTGGAGGAGATGACATCGTTGTCGCGCAGCTGACGCGTCAGTTCTTTCATCAGCGCGAGGGTCGAGGGGTACTCTTTCAGCGGGTGCTCGGGGTCTTGTGGGACATACGCGAAGATCGGCACCACCTCATGGACCCGGTTCAGATCCGGCGTAATCAAGACGATGCCGGTCAGCTGGCTGTCGAGCATGGACAGTTTGGCGAACTGCATGATTCGGCCTTTGCGGGTGAGGTTGCGCTGGCCATCGAGCATCATCAGGATCAGGTCACCGGCATCGGCGTCGATGTCGCCCTTCAGGACGGCCAGTCTGGCGGCGGCTTTAAACGCGGCTTTCTCGTTCTCGATGATCTTGTGTTTTAAAACCACCTGGGCGAGGCCATCCCTGGGCCGCAACTGTTCTTCGAGGTATTTCGTGTAGCGCGCGCCAATGTCCAGCGTGCGACACAGGGTCTGGAACTGGGCGATGGACATTTTTCGTTTGATCGCCAGGGTGTCGAAATGCCCGCGGGCATCGGGCTGGCTGATGAAGTTCGAGTCCGCCTCGCAGGTTTCGTGGCTCGCGAAGTTATGCAGGGCCGCGTCGAGTAGTGAAACGGTGCGGGTCACCACGCCGTTGAGGTGGCTGGCATACCAGGGAAGCTGTTTGGGTAGATAAAGGTGCAGGTAAGTGGTCTTTACATCGACGTCGACACCGAACTGTTCCAGCAACGCTCTGGTCAGCAACGGTTCGGCGAACTCGTAAACGCCTCGGACCTTGTCCATGACCCGGTCGACGGTGTTTTGAGCGGACCAGAGGTCGAGGTTGGCGTGTTGTAGCGGGGTGTGATCGAACCCCCTGATGTTCTGTGCCCAATACCCTGAAGCCGTTTGCGTGAGGCTCAGTTCCCGGATCCGTCGCACTGACGCGTCCTTGAACGTGGGATGGATACGGCTTTTGATGAAATCGTAGTGGCGACCTTTTTTGTCATTGGCCCCCGGTGTCGGTCGCGCTGATATACGTCCGTGTAAGTCAGTCATGCTTTTAATAAACCTTGAGCGTTAAGTGGAGTGACCAGCCTAACGCCCGAGGCTCAAAGTAAAAGCCTGAATTACCGCTGCTTAATCAGTGTCAGCCGCCCAAAAGCATTGGAATTACCAATGCCGAAAATAGGTAATTACCACCTTTTTTCAGCGCCGTGCGACCTCCACTGGCAGGCATTGCGTATGCGTACCCGGTTGCAGATAAGGCGTGAGAATCGGTGCCATGCCCTTGAGCACCTGCACGGGCAGCGCGGAGGTGAACTTGAAGGCCTCGGCGGTGCGCCCGGGCACGAAGGCGGTCAACGTACCGAAGTGGCTATCACCGATATAGAACACGAAGGTGGCCGTGCGGTTGATTGACTTCGAACTCAGGATCCGCCCGCCGGAACCAATGGCTTCGATGCGGTTATCCCCGGTCCCGGTCTTGCCGCCCATCGCCAGGGGTTTGCCATCGGGGGTGATGAAACTGCCGGAAACACGTTTGGCGGTACCGGCGTCCACCACTTGCGACAAGGCCTCGCGCATGGCCGTGGCCACTTCGGACGGCATCACCCGTTTGCCGGCGACCGGGTCATTGATCAGTTTGGTTTCGTATGGCGTATTCGCCGCGAAATGCAGCGTGTCGATACGCAATGTCGGCATGCGCACGCCATCGTTGAGAATGGTGCCGATCAACTCGCCCAGCGCTGCCGGACGGTCGCCGGAGCTGCCAATGGCGGTGGCCAGCGACGGCACCAGGTGATCGAACGGATAGCCGACTTTCTGCCAGCGTTGATGGATGTCGAGGAATGCTTCGATCTCGAGCATGGTGCGAATACGGCTGTCGCGGGCGCCCTTGTGCTTGCTTTTGAACAGCCAGCTATAGACTTCCTGACGTTCGAACTGGCTGGCTTTGACAATCTGGCTCCACTTGGCGTCAGGGTTGTTCAGCAGGTAACCCATCAGCCACAGGTCCAGCGGGTGAACCTTGGCGATGAAACCCTGGTCCGGCAGGTCGTAGGTGCCCGGGCTGTAGCTTTCGTACAGCCGTTGCAGGCGTTCGTCAGTGAGTTTTTCAGTGAGCTTGGCGCCTTTGAGGTGCGAGCGCACAAAGGTGTTAAAGCTTTCCTGGCTGGCTTGTGGCAGCAGATACCGGTGCACTGCTGCCAGGCGGATCGGCGTCGGGCGCATGCCGTCGAGGAAGGTGTCGAGCCGTGCCTGGGTGTCCTTGTTTTTGTACTTTTTCCAGAACTTCAGCAGAAACGAAGTGCCTTCTTTGTCGGCGAAATCGGCGAGGTATTCCTGACGCCGGGGATCGCGGTCGTCCTTGAGCAGTTCGGCGCTGTTGTTGGGGCCGGAATAGGTGGTGTAGCGCACCAGGTCGCGCATCAGCCGAATGAACGGCAGGTTGATGGACTCACGCAGGGCATCGCGCAGGGTCGGTATGCGGCCGTTGTCTTCCTTGCGGAAGTTATGGAACACGTGCAACCCGCCACCGGTGAAAAACGCTTCGCCAGGGCTGGCCGAGTATTTGCGATCCAGCGCGGCACCGAGCATCGCGGGCAGGTTGCGATCCTTGTTTTCGATCAGGTAGTCAACCGCCCAGCGGCTCAGGCGGTCCTGATCGGGGACATCGACTTTCTTCAGTTCCGGGATGCTCATCCCGGCGTATTTATCGTGCAGTTCCGCCATGATTTGCAGGTAGGTGGTGAGCACGCGCATTTTCGCGGTGGAGCCCAGTTCCAGCTTGCTGCCTTCGTTGATGTCAAACGGCTGGTCGGTGCTGTCGGTTTGCACCCGCACGCGCGCGCCGTCCGGCGTCAGTTCAAACAGGGTGAAGCTGTAGCGCACCTGAGTGGTGCTGGTGGGGGTGAGCAGGCGTTCGCCCATCAAGCCGATCTGCGTGGCGAACACCGGGTCGGCCAGGCGCTTGAGGTACTCGGTAGCCTGGCTTTGCAATTCACCTTGCAGGGTGCTGGTGGCGGACAGGTCGAGGCGGTCGAGGTCGTACAGTGGACGATTGAGCAACCCGCCCAGACGGCTGCGCGCCACGCTGATGCCTTTGTTGGTTTCGATCGGCTGAATGGTCGGCTGGGTTTGCCAGTCGCGGTAAGTCACCTTGCTGGCCAGTGCCGCTGCCGCGAAAGGCGCATCGATCACGTTGTTCTGGGCGAGCAGGCGAATGTGGCTGTCGGTGAGGTCAGCCAGTTCATCACGGCCCTTGGTCAGGTAGTGGGAAGGGCGACGCTGGGCAATCATCAATGACAGTATTTCACGCAAGGCCAGACCTTTGGCGGCCATCGTCTTTGGATCGGTGGCAGGGCTGGCCAGCGTTTCGTTGGCCTTGTCGAAGTCGGCGCCGTACCAGACGCGCAACCCTTCGGCCATGCCATGCACTTCACCGTGACCGGGCACGGCGGACAGCGGCACGCTGTTGAGGTAGTCGCGGACCACATTTTTCCGGGCCTCGAGGGTGTCCGGACCTGCCTGATAGGCCCGCACGGTGGCGGAGATCATCTGCCGGATCTTTTCCGCACCCGACACCGTCAGGCCATCGGGCGAATGCCGATACTTTTCAAGCTGTGTCGCCAGGGTACTGCCGCCCGCCGATTGACCCGGCAGGTGAATCAACTTGGCCACCTGCGACCACGCGGCCATGCCGAAGCGCGGCCAGTCCACGGCGGGGTTGGCCAAGGGTTGCTTGGGGTCAAGCAGAAAGCGGTTCTCGATGAACAGCAGGCTGTTGACCACCACCGGCGGGATCGCATCAAAGCTTGAATAAAGCTGTTGTGGGTATTTGAACTGGTACAGCGGCATCGCGCGACAGTCGGTGATCGACAGGCCGGCCTGGATTTTCTCGGCGTAGGGCACGAAAAGGCCCTTGCCGCTGTAGTCCATCAACTTTTGGGAAAAACGGGTTTGGGCGGCAATCACGTAATTGCGCTTGAGCAGCCGGGGCAGGAACTCATCCAGTGAGCTGTAGCCCAGACGCAAATCAAAAGGCCCGGCGCCAGGGTAGCGGATGGCATCGCTGGGGCCTGGTTCCAGGGAATAGCTCAGGGACGCCGCAAACTTGCTGACTTCCCGGGCTTGGAATTTGGAGGTGCGCATTTCCTTGGCTGCCGCCAGTCCCACGACAATCGCGATGATCAGCAGCAACAACCAAAACGCCTTCCAGCCGTGTTTGACACGACTGGGGCGAGGTTTTTCAGGTGACGGCGCTTCATCCACACGTTCAGTCGGGACCACAGTTTTACTCGTATCGGTTTGCCACAAAGCGCCCATAGCCGATTGATCCATTCACGCAGATTGATCTGACTTGTCTGAAGCTTAGACGGTGGTTGGCGATGGTGAAAAAATTGTGAGTGCACAATTTTCCAATCTGTTTTGTTTTTTGTGGCGAGGGAGCTTGCTCCCGCTGGGCTGCGAAGCGGCCCCAAACCTGGCAATCGTGGTTTTTCAGGTAAATGGGGTCGTAGGTTTTGCGACTGCTGCGCAGCCGAGCGGGAGCAAGCTCCCTCGCCACAGGGCCGTAGTGGCCTTTGGGTAGTGTTACAACCAACAGGCATCCCAGAGGGGGTAATCACCGATTTTTTCCACCAGCCCGGCACGCAACGGGTTGGCAACTATGTATCGGGCGAACGGCAGGAGTTCTTCGCCATCGCGGATTGCACGATCGTGATAGCCGGTTTGCCAGAAGGCTCCTCGACTGTTTGAGGCCTGGTTAATGGTGAGCGTGCTGCGTGATTTGATGGCCTGCATGAGTTGCGCCATGGTGCGCTGTTCGAGTTGCACCAGCCAATGGAAATGATCCGGCATGACGACCCAGGCTATCGAATTGACCCACTTCTCTTCGTGGGCTCGCCTGAGCTCGGCGACCAGCAAACGGCCCTTTTGCCAATCAGTGAAGATTCGACGGCGCTGATGAGTAACTGCAGTGATGAGATAGGCCCTGCCAGGTTCCGAACAGCGTCCATGGCGCAGCAGGTGCGAATTTGGGCGTGGATGCATTCCTTTGCGTCCTTGAGCTGATAGTCCAGTTCACCTTCGCCATGCTTTCGTTTCTGCGTGGCTTCAAGTTCTGAGTGAAATGTCTGAATCATCTGAAGGAACAGTCTCTGTGGCGAGGGAGCTTGCTCCCGCTGGTCTGCGAAGCAGACTAATAAGCGCAATGACGTTCTTTCAGATAATCCTTTGAACACAGAATTGCGACTGCTACGCAGTCGAGCGGGAGCACGCTCCCTCGCCACAGGGGGTTGGTGTCTGGAATGGCTGAGCTAGACACCTCCCAAGGTAAATGCGGCGAAGGTCTGGGCATGACGATGCACCAATGCTGTGCAATACTCGGCGCCGTTTTCTGTCACGGGTGAAATCACTTTTAGCCAGTTAAACCCTCTCCGCAAAACCGTCTTTTGCCGAGAGTTGTGGCTGCATTTTGTGGTTTATTGAGTGAAAACACCTGGGCAATGCTTTTTATACTGCACGTCCCGCTGATCCTGGAGGTTTTGTCCTACAGGACGGTCCTGCTCACGAAGTACGGCCGGTTTCAGGCAAGCAATGGCTTATCGGTCAGCGCTTCGACACTCGGTGGCTATATCCAATAACAAGACGAGGATGTCCCTATGCCAGCTGGCAATCACCTGCCCCACGGCGAGACCGCTCAGGGCGGCCCGCTTAAACGCGAACTCGGCGAACGGCATATTCGCTTGATGGCACTCGGTGCCTGTATCGGCGTCGGTCTGTTCCTGGGGTCGGCCAAGGCCATCGAAATGGCCGGCCCCGCCATCATGCTCTCCTACATCATCGGCGGTCTGGCGATCCTGGTGATTATGCGCGCCCTCGGCGAGATGGCCGTGCACAACCCGGTCGCCGGCTCGTTCAGCCGTTACGCCCAAGACTACCTCGGCCCCTTGGCGGGCTTCCTGACCGGCTGGAATTACTGGTTCCTGTGGCTGGTAACCTGCGTCGCGGAAATCACGGCGGTAGCGGTGTACATGGGCGTCTGGTTCCCCGATGTGCCGCGCTGGATCTGGGCGCTGTCGGCGTTGATCAGCATGGGCACCATCAACCTGATCGCGGTCAAAGCCTTCGGTGAATTCGAATTCTGGTTCGCCCTGATCAAGATCGTCACCATTATTGCGATGGTGGTTGGCGGCATCGGCGTGATCGCGTTCGGCTTCGGTAACGACGGCGTGGCGCTTGGGGTTTCCAATCTCTGGGCTCACGGTGGTTTCATGCCTAATGGCGTGCAAGGCGTGTTGATGTCCCTGCAAATGGTCATGTTCGCCTACCTTGGCGTCGAGATGATCGGCCTGACCGCCGGTGAAGCCAAGAACCCGCAGAAGACCATCCCGGATGCGATCGGCTCGGTGTTCTGGCGGATTCTGCTGTTCTACGTCGGCGCACTGTTCGTGATTCTGTCGATCTACCCGTGGAACGAAATCGGCACCCAGGGCAGCCCGTTTGTGATGACGTTCGAGCGTCTGGGCATCAAGACCGCCGCCGGTATCATCAACTTCGTGGTGATCACCGCCGCGCTGTCGTCCTGCAACGGCGGCATCTTCAGCACCGGGCGCATGCTCTACAGCCTGGCGCAGAACGGCCAGGCCCCGGCCGGATTCGCCAAGACTTCGAGCAACGGCGTGCCGCGTCGCGCCTTGCTGCTGTCGATGGGCGCATTGCTGCTGGGCGTGTTGCTCAACTACCTGGTGCCGGAGAAGGTCTTCGTCTGGGTCACCGCGATTGCCACCTTCGGTGCGATCTGGACCTGGGTGATGATCCTGCTGGCCCAGCTGAAATTCCGCCAAGGCCTGAGCGCCAGCGAACGTGCCGGCCTCAAATACAAAATGTGGCTGTACCCGGTCAGCTCGTACCTGGCGCTGGCGTTCCTGGTGCTGGTGGTCGGCCTGATGGCGTACTTCCCGGACACCCGCGTGGCGCTGTATGTGGGCCCGGCGTTCCTGGTGCTGCTGACGGTGTTGTTCTACGTGTTCAAGTTGCAACCGACCAATGCGTCGCAAGGCGCGGTGCATTCGGCTTCGTAAGACGTAACGTTTGAAATGCAAAAAGCCCCGGTCGAGATGACCGGGGCTTTTTGGTTTCAGGCGATTGCGTTTTGCGGTGATCGCGTCAGGCGTTTATTGAACTCCAGCCAGACCGCCAACAACCCCATCAACCCGGCCCCCACCAGTGCGGTGAAAATTTGCATGGCAAACGCATCGTCGGTCAGGGCGTTGACCATGTCGGCCAACGGCGCCAGTAACACGCCGAGGCAGAACACCTCCAGCGAATAACGCCCCATGCGCGAGCATTGCCGGGCCAGCCAGTGTTGCGTCCAGCCCGTGTCCGGCAACAGTTTCGCCGTGACATACGCCAGGGCCAGAAAGTGCAGCAGGCGCACCGGCGACAGGTCGGTCTTGCTGATCGGGTACAGCAGATTACTCAGCATCGTTGGCATCACGGCATCATGTATTTCCGGCCAGCGCCAGGACACGGTGATCACCCCGGCCAGCACCGCATACATCGCCGCACCGACAAACAACGGCTGGCGCAGCAGCGGACGCGTCTCGGCCGCCCGGGGCTTTTGCCCGTGAATCGCCGCTGCGCCACCGAGCACAAACAGCAGTTGCCAGGTGACAGGGTTGAAGTACCACACGCCGTCCTTGATCGCGGCCAGGTTCCAGCCAAACGAAGGCGCCAGCAGGTAAACAGTCAACGACACCGCCACCACCGCCCACGCTTTGCGCACCAGCATCGGCAGCACCAGCGGCAACCCGGCCAGCAGCACGATGTACAGCGGCAACGGGTCCATCAGGTTCGGCTTGAAGCGCAACAGAAGTTCATCCGTCAATGCTTGCTGCGGGTTGCTGATGAAGTGGTGCAGGCCCATTTCCTCGACCAGATCACGGGTTTCCACATGGCTGTTGGCGAAAAACACGATGCCCATCAGCATCGCCAGCAGGAAAATGTGCACCACGTACAGCACCCAGGCGCGGCGCAGGATTTTCACGCAGGCGATCAGATAACCGTCGCGCGCGAGGATCTTGCCGTAGGCCAGGACTGCCGCATAACCGGCCAGGAACACAAAGATTTCCGCCGCATCGCTGAAGCCGAAATTGCGCAGGGTGATTTGACCCATGGGGTTGTGGGGCACGTGATCCCAGAAAATGAAGATCAGTGCCAGGCCTCGGAAAAAGTCGATTCGGTGATCGCGTTCAGTCGTCATGGCGGCGGGCTCTTGAACGGTTTTGAAGTAGGAGCGAACGGCGCCACAAAGGGTAACGCGCCGCACATCGGCGGCGCGCAGGGTGCCGTGATTTACGGTTAATTGCAAAAGTCCGGGTATTACCGAATGTCTCTGAGCATCGCCGAACGATAACCGCCTGTCTAAAAGCCGCGCGGCCCCGCGATCTCTGGCTACCGTCGGGTTCAAAGCTTTATCGATTGAAGGCGGAATTCCCATGAGGCGCCGGCATGAAGATCAGCGATTGGCTCGACAAAGAACTCGCAGGCCGTCAGGTCTGGTTGTTGTTTCTTCTCGCGACGCTGCTGTATGCCCTGCCGCTGATCCTCGCGGATTACCCCTATATCGATGACAACTGGCGTTCCCTCGCTGCCGGTGCGGCGTGGACGGAGGAGGGCCGCCTGTTCGCGCAATGGTTCTATTACCTGCTGACCTTCAGCGGTGCCGCGCCCAATATTTTTCCGTTGCCCCTGTTGATTGCCACCCTGGCCATGAGCGCCGCCCTGACGCGCCTGACGTTCCATTATTTCCCCGAACCGACGTTCGGCCATTGCCTGGTGTTGCTGCCACTTTGGTACAACCCGTTTTTCCTGCAAAACCTGTCGTACCAATACGACGGCCCGACCATGGCGCTGAGCGTGGTGGCGGTGATCTACGCGATTACCTTCCGCAGCCTCTCGCGCGTCCAGCAACTCACGGTTCCGGCACTGTTGATCGCATTGGCCATCGGCCTTTATCAGGTCAGCATCAATGTGTTTCTCGGGCTCTGTTGCCTGGAGCTGCTGCGGGGCGCCAACGATCGATTATCGTGGCCCGCGTGGTGCCGATTGCTCGGCTGGAAAGTCGCGCAGTTGGTGCTGGCAGGCTTGATCTATTACGCCACGGCGTTTGCCTGCATGAGTCAAACCCGCACCTCGATGTTGAACGGTGCGGCCGCGCCGCTGCTGCAAGTTGAAATCAATGCCGGCCGGGTCCTGGAAAAAATCGTGCTGCTGTTTCATGGCGGGTTTGCCTGGGTATTCGGCGCGCTGTTGTTGTGCGCCATCGCCGGTGGTGTGTGCGTGGGGCGGGGTGTGCTGGCGCGATGGGACACCGGCCTGCACAAAGCGGTGATCGGTATTGCGTGTCTGTTGATGCTGCCGGTTTTGATGTTGCTCGTTCCCGGCATCTCGTTGTTTTTCCGCGACTTCAATGAAGGCGCCCGAACCTTGATGGGCTTTGGCGTTGTGCTGGTTTTACTGTTCTACCTGAGTCATCGGGTGCTGGCGTCATTGCATGGAAAGCTGCCCTTGCTGTTGTTAATCCCGCTGTTGGCGACGCTCTCGTTGTCCTTCGCTTATGGCCGCGTACTGACCTTGCAAAAGACCTTCTCGACCAACGCGCTGTATGCCTTGAGTGCCGACATCGCCTCCCGCCCCGCATTGCGCAACGCCAAGCGCATTTACCTGTCGGTCAGTTATTCGGATCACTGGCTGGTGGCCGCCGCCGGGTCATTCAAGCAACTGCCGGTATTGCACTACCTGTTGAACATCGACTTCTACATGCTCGCGGAAAACCTGCCGAAAACAGGCATCACCAACGTGGTCAGGGAAAAGGAACGGCGTAACGCCACGTGGGTGGGGTACCAGGGTTATCCACCGCTGGTGGACAGCCTGTTCTATCGCATTTATCTGCTGGGGGATTACGGATTCATCGTCATGAAGGAGCCGCCTCGGGTGACCACGCTGCAGTGGTAATCGACCGTTGGTCTGGAAGGCTGCGCTACCTGTTAGTTCTGACAGTAGACGCACATCTTGCGCTGGCTTTAGGTTGACGCCTGAAACAGCAAACAGCCAGGGAACGGACATGAAAGCCTTATGGAAAGAGTTTTCCACCTACGCGGTGGTTGGCGTGGCCAATACACTGATTCATTGGCAGCTCTTTTATATTCTGAACACAGCCGCCGGAATAAGTCAGGCGGCCAGTAACCTTTCGGCATTTTGTGTGGCAGCTACGTTTTCCTTCTATGTTCATGCGCTGTACACGTTTGAAGCCGGGACGTCGGTACTTCGTTATCTGCTGTATGTCTTCTTTATGGGCGTCATGAGTTTCGTTGTTGGACATTACGCCGATGTCTGGAAGGTCCATGGGCTGTTGACCGTCGGCTCGTTTTCGGTCTTGAGTCTGATCTGCGGAATCATCTTTTCGAGATTGGTCTTGTTGCACGAGCGCGAGGCGTGAAAATTTCGCGCTGTACTGGGGAGGTGGCGGCGCTGTCTGTGGTGGTGGCGATCGCGTTATTCGTGAGATTTCACGCCATCACCACGCCGAGTGTCTGGTACGACGAAGCCTACAGCCTGCTGCTAGCCGAGCGTTCGCCTGCGGAAATCTGGTCCACCACGGCGCGGGATGTTCATCCTCCGCTCTACTATGTGTTGCTGCATTACTGGATGTTGGTGTTCGGCAATGGTGTGTTGTCAGCGCGATCGCTGAGTGCCCTGGCCGATGTCGGCACCTTGTTGCTCAGCATCAAACTGATGAGCCTGATAGCGACGCGCAGGGCGACCTGGATTGCGGCTGTGTTGCTGGCATTGCTGCCGATTTCGGTTCGCTATAGCCAGGAAATCCGCATGTACACGACGCTCGGTTTTTGGCTCATGGCCGCGACCGTGGCGTTGGTGTGCTGGGTCAATGCACCGCAGCGAAAACGCTTTGCGATCCTGTATGTGCTGTTGATGACCGCGGCTTTCTATACGCATTACTTCGCCGGGCTGTGTGTCTTGGTGCATTGGCTTTTCTGGTGGCGAGCGCGAGGGGTATCTGATCGGGCATGGGTATTGGCCAACGGTTTGATTGTCTTGCTGTTCCTGCCGTGGCTGCCTCATTTCCTTGAGCATCTGCTACGAAGGTGCGGGTTCGAATGGATACCACCGCTTACGTGGCACACCGTTTTGACGGTCGTCTGGCCGTTCATGGTGATGAGTAACGTGGTAGCGGAAGAGTCAGGATGGCGCGTGCTGCCGACACTGTTGATCCTTGTGTGCGCAGCATCGGTGTTGTTGAACGATCAGAGTGACCGTCGTTACAGGGGGCTTCTGGTCGGGTATTTTTTTGTACCGGCTATTACGCTTTTTTTGATCGCTCTGTTAGCACCTGCGTTTGTCCCCAGATACCTTTTATTCGCAGCCCTCGGGTTACCGCTTATTGTTGCTGTTGCTCTAAGTTTCTGGTTACCGCAAAAGCGTGTTCTTGCTATGGGCGTTTTGACCGTGTTTTTAACCGGAGAAGTGCTGGGGCTTTTCAAGTACTACCAAGATGGCAATGGCATGGATATTAAAATGGATAGGGTGGCGGCC
The DNA here is from genome assembly GCF_046535095.1 of Pseudomonas sp. SIMBA_041. NCBI lineage: Bacteria > Pseudomonadati > Pseudomonadota > Gammaproteobacteria > Pseudomonadales > Pseudomonadaceae > Pseudomonas > Pseudomonas sp. SIMBA_041. The sequence goes on along the minus strand of NZ_JAWRXJ010000007.1, from coordinate 216,913 downwards.
ATGATTAACCGTAGTTGGCGACCGGGTGACGAGATCATGATCGACAGTTTGTCCTGGTACTTGCCGTTTACGTACTACAACACCACAGGCACGCAACCGAGGATTTACACCCCTTCAAATAAACCGGTGCTCTGGGGCTATCCTGATCAGGGTGGCTGGGCGCTTCTGCCCCGACGTTCGAATCACATCATCTTCGAGGACTTTACGGTGTGGGCACCCACGACCAAACGAGTCTGGTGGATAACAGATAAAACTCCAGCGAAAGATGAAAGGGTACTCGCGCAATACTGGAACCAAACAATGATGATTGATGGAGGTGACGTAGAAGCTCGACTGTTTACACGCGCTGCAACGCCAACCTCTCGCGAGGCTGACGCGCGACCATTCCTCACGCAGCAACCACCTCATTAGGCTCAAAACTGTCCGCCCGCGCCATCTGCCACATCCGCGAGTAAAACTCGCCGTTCACTTCACCGGTGAGTAACTCCCCGGGTTTCAGGAACACATGCAGCTGCGAGAACAACTTGATCTCGGTCGCCGACATGCGTCGTACCAGATGCTTGGCCGACAACTGCGAAGGGTGATCGAGACCCGCCGCCGCCAACATTTCAGCCAGGGCTTTGAGCGTGTTGCGGTGGAAGTTGAACACCCGCTGGGCCTTGTCCGGGACCACCAGTGCGCGCTGGCGCAAGGTGTCCTGGGTGGCGACGCCGGTCGGGCATTTGTTGGTGTGGCAGCTCTGCGACTGGATGCAGCCGATGGCGAACATGAAACCGCGTGCCGAGTTGGCCCAGTCGGCACCGATGGCCAGGACGCTGGCGATGTCGAAAGCGCTGACGATCTTGCCGCTGGCACCGAGTTTGATTTTGTCCCGCAGGTTCAGGCCGACCAGTGTGTTGTGCACGAACAACAGACCTTCGCGCATCGGTACGCCGATGTGGTCGGTGAATTCCACCGGCGCGGCGCCGGTGCCGCCTTCCTTGCCGTCGACGACGATGAAATCCGGGAGGATGCCGGTTTCCAGCATGGCTTTGGCGATGCCCATGAATTCCCACGGGTGACCGAGGCAGAACTTGAAGCCCACCGGTTTGCCGCCGGACAGTTCTCGCAGTTGCTGGATGAAGTGCATCAGTTCGATCGGCGTGGAAAACGCGCTGTGCCGCGACGGCGAGATGCAGTCTTCGCCCATCAGGATGCCGCGGGTTTCGGCGATTTCCTTGGTGACTTTGTGCTTGGGCAGAATCCCGCCGTGGCCGGGCTTGGCGCCCTGGCTCATCTTGATTTCGATCATGCGCACTTGCGGGGTTTGCGCCTGGGCCGCGAAGCGTTCCGGGTCGAAGCGCCCGTCAGCGGTGCGGCAACCGAAGTAGCCGCTGCCGAGTTCCCAGGTCAGGTCGCCGCCGTTTTCCCGGTGATAAGCACTGATGCTGCCTTCGCCGGTGTCATGGGCAAAATTGCCGAGCTTGGCGCCCTGGTTCAACGCACGAATCGCGTTGGCGCTGAGCGAGCCGAAACTCATGGCCGAGATGTTGAACACCGAGGCCGAGTACGGTTGCGTGCACTGCGGGCCGCCGACGATCACCCGAAAACTGCTCGGGTCGCTCAACGGCGCCGGGCGCATCGAGTGGCCGATGAACTCGAAGCCTGATTGATACACATCGATCAGCGTGCCGAAGGGCTTGTCGGCGCTTTCGTTCTTGGCGCGCGAATAGACCAGCGAGCGCTGGGCTCGGGAGAAGGGCAGGGCATCGCTGTCGGATTCGAGCAGGTACTGGCGGATTTCCGGACGAATGCCCTCCACCAGGTAACGAATGTTGCCGAGGATCGGGTAGTTGCGGCGCACCGCGTGGGGGCTTTGCAGCAGATCGAACAGGCCGATCAGGCTGAGCACACCGGTGACGGCGGTGATCGGCCAGAGCCAGTCGTATTCGAGAAAAGGCAGACTGGCGAGGGTGAAGATCACGCAAGCGGCAAAGAAGGCGTAGCGGCTCAGGAGTGACAGGCTCATACGGTTTCCTTGGGGTCGGACTCGGTTGTGGCCACAGAGATCTCTGTAGGAGAGCGGTGTATCAGGCATTCTGTGCCTGCAGAAAAATCGAAAACAGCTCGGACTGGGATTTGATCCCCAGCTTGCTGTACATGTGTTTCTTATGGACTTTCACGGTTTCCACGGAGATTTCCAGCTTACGGGCGATTTCTTTACTGGAGCAACCGCTGAGCATCAACCGCCCGACATCCAGTTCCCGGGCGGTCAGTTGCGCGCCTTTGAGTTGCTGCACCGACGCTTCCAGCTGCACGCGCCAGTCGGGTTGCGGTGGCGACGGCGCGAGGGCCACGACTTCGTTGATTTCATAGGGCAGGCGCTGGCGCAACAGGCCCAGCACCCACGGCTGGATCAGCGACAGCAAGGCTATCTGCTGGCCACTGAAACGTTGCTTGCTGCCCAATGACAGGCACAACGTGCGGTCGCCTTCGAGCTGGCAATTGAACTGGATTTCATCAGCGACCACATTCAGACGAAAGTAGCGCTGGTAATACTCGGTCAGCTCAAAGTGCTCCGGTGCCACTTCCGACAGGCGATAGAGGCCGGTGCGCGACTGCTCGCGACAGGCGATGTAGAACGGGTCCAACAGATACAAACCGCGCAGATAATCCTGAAACAACTGATCCGGGCTGCCGTCCTCACCCGGGCATTCGGCGAACACTTGCGGGTGCTGGTCGGCGCTGAAAAGCAGGGCCACCCAACTGTCGAAGGTCACGTACTGATCCAGCAGACGCACCAGTTGCGTCCAGAAATTGGGCTTGTCCAGGGCGTCGATCAGTTGACCGACCGAGCGGTGCCAAGCGATGTCGTCCAGCGAAAGTGTCATGCCTCTACCCCTATCGGGTTACCCCAGCGGCGTGATTCCCCGGCCGCTGGCTTGCTGCGCATACTGGCGCACAGAAACCGGCCGGGCAATCTTTCTGCCGCCCGGCCTCCCCAAGAACAAGGAATACCGATGAAAGTCGAACTCGCCCAGTTGGCGGGCCGTGACAACGGCACCGCGTACAACCTCGAACGCGCCCTGGTGGCGATTGCGGCCTGCGCTGCCGACACGCAACTGATCGTCTTCCCGGAAACCCACCTGATGGGCTTTCCGACCGCCGACACCGTGGCGCAAACCGCCGAACCACTGGACGGCCCGACCGTCAGCGCAGTGCTCGCCGCCGCCCGTGAGCGCAACATCGCCGTGGTGATCGGCATGGCCGAGAACGACAACGGTCGCTTCTACAACACCACGCTGCTGATCACCCCCGAAGGCATCGCGCTGAAATACCGCAAGACGCATTTGTGGGCCTCGGATCGCGGCGTGTTCGAGCCCGGCGACCGTTACGCCACCTGCGAGTGGAACGGTGTGCGGGTCGGCCTGCTGATCTGCTACGACATCGAATTCCCGGAAACCGCCCGCGCCCTTGCGCAACTGGGCGCCGAATTGCTGATCGTCACCAACGGCAACATGGACCCCTACGGCCCGACGCATCGCACCGCGATCATGGCCCGTGCCCAGGAAAACCAGGCGTTTGCGCTGATGGTCAATCGGGTGGAAGCGGGTGATGACGGGTTGGTGTTCGCTGGCGGCAGTGCGCTGGTGGATCCGCTGGGCACGCTGTTGTTCGAAGCGGGACGCCATGAGGGGCAATTCACGGTTGAGCTGGATTTCAACCGGTTGCAGGCAGCACGCAAGGACTACCGGTATCTGGATGATCAACGGCTGAAGTTGCCGGGGGAGATTGTGGAGCGGGCTTGCGGGGTTCGGGAGCTGCTGATTCCTTCGCGCTGATCCGGATTCTGTGTTGTCGGGACTGACGCCTTCGCGGGCAAGCCTGCTCCCACAGGATTTATGTCATTCACAAAATCTGTATCCACAAGGATCCCTGTGGGAGCGGGCTTGCCCGCGATGAGGCCCTGACAGACGACACACCTGTTTGTCCCTTGAACCAAAAACAACAACGTAACCCCCGAAATTTAGCGCCGAACTCGGCTCTGCCATAAATCTAATAAATTCGGAGTAGTCGCTCATGGCTCGTTTGCAACGCACCCTGTCATTGGGTTCGGTGGTGCTGTTTGGCATTGCCTACATGACGCCGATCATTGTGCTCGGCACCTTTGGCATCCTCGCTCAATCCACCGCCGGCATGGTGCCGGCCGCGTACCTCGCGGCACTGGTGGCGATGTTTTTCACCGCCATGAGCTACGGCCGAATGGCCTCGGCATTCCCCGTCGCGGGCTCGGCCTACAGCTATGTACGCAAAGCCATCAGCCCGAAGCTCGGCTTCATCGCCGGTTGGGCGGTGCTGCTCGATTACCTGTTTTTGCCGATGGCGATCTGGCTGATCGGCGCCGCCTACCTCAACTCCGCGTTCCCGGCGGTGCCGCAATGGCTGTGGGTGCTGGCGTTCATCGGCATCACCAGCGCGATCAACATCGTCGGCCTGAAGCTGGCCAACGGCATCAACGCCTTGCTGATGCTGGTGCAGGCCCTGGTGCTGATCGCCTTCGTCGTGTTGTGCATCCACTACGTCGGTGGCGATGCGAGCACGCCGTTGTGGTCGATCAAACCGTTCTTCAACGGCGACATGCAGATGCCGCTGATCATGAGCGGCGCGGCCATCGCCTGTTACTCGTTCCTGGGCTTCGACGCGGTCAGCACCCTGACCGAAGAAACCCGCGACCCGCGCCGCACCATCCCACGGGCAATCATGCTGATCACCCTGATCGGTGGGCTGATCTTCGTCAGCGTCTCCTACTTCGTACAGGTCGCACACCCGTCATTCCAGTTCGACAACGTCGACTCGGCGGCCTATGAAATCGCCCGCAACATCGGCGGCGACCTGTTCGTCTCGATCTTCCTGATCGGCCTGATCGTCGGCCAGTTCGCCTCGGGCCTGTCGGCGCAGGCCAGCGGTTCGCGCCTGCTGTTCGCCATGGGCCGCGACGGTGTGCTGCCGAAATCGTTCTTCGGCACCTTGCACGAACGCTTCGGCACCCCGGTCAACAGCATCCTGTTGTGCGCCGTCGTCGCGTTGCTGGCGCTGAAACTGGACGTCACCACCTCGACCTCGTTCATCAACTTCGGCGCATTTCTCGCCTTCAGCCTGGTTAACCTGTCGGTGATCTTTCACTACTGGATCGGCGGCGAGAAAAAAGGCCCGCGTGAACTGCTGCTGTTCCTGATATTCCCGTTCATCGGCCTGGCGGCAGACTTGTGGCTGATGGTCAGTCTCGATCACCTGGCGATTTACCTGGGCCTGAGCTGGCTGGCGATTGGCGTGGTGTACCTGGCGGTGCTGACTGGCGGTTTCCGTCGCCAGCCTCCGGAAATGGATTTCCAGGAAGCCACCTGAATTCCTGACACCGAAAAACCGTTGTAGGAGTGAGCCTGCTCGCGATAGCGGTCCGGCATTCACCATTGATGTCGACTGATACACCGCTATCGCGAGCAGGCTCACACCTACAAGGGGATCGGCGGTGAGTGCGGATATTCCCCGTGACGATGCTCAAGGGTTATGTGAACCTTGCGGCTTTTACCCAAGGCCCATTGCGATCCATGACCCTTGCATCCGCTGATTCGCCACGCATCATCCGCATCGCCGCTGCCCTGTTGATCGGTCCCGACGGCCGTACGTTGCTGGTGCGCAAGCGCGGCACCCAAGCCTTCATGCAACCGGGCGGCAAGATCGAAGCCCATGAGCAACCGGTTCACGCCCTGGCCCGCGAGCTGGAAGAAGAGCTGGGTTTGCTCATCGACCCCGCGCACGCCAGTTACCTTGGGCAATTCTCGGCACCGGCGGCCAACGAGCCGGGGTTTGTCGTACAGGCCGAGCTGTTTTTGCTGACCATCGATGCCGACGTCACCCCCGCAGCCGAGATCGAAGAAGTGATTTGGATTGACCCGGCCACCGACGGCGGTGTCAGGCTGGCACCCTTGACACGGGACCTGATCCTGCCGTTTTATCGAGCATCGCTGACCGAACCTGCCTGATCATTTCCGGACGAAGGATTGCCCATGATCCCGCTTCAAGACCTGCTGATTTTTGCCGCTGCCGCGTTGCTGATGGTGCTGACGCCGGGGCCGAACATGATCTACCTGATCTCCCGTTCGATCTGCCAGGGGCGCAAGGCGGGTGTGACGTCTTTGCTCGGCGTGGTCGCGGGGTTCTTCGTGCATTTGTTCGCGGCGGCGGCCGGTTTGACCGCGGTATTCCTGGCCGTGCCGATGGCTTATGAAGTGTTGAAGTGGGCGGGGGCGTTGTACTTGCTGTGGCTGGCCTGGCAGGCAGTCAAACCCGGTGCCCGCTCACCGTTCGAACCGCAGCAGTTGCCACCGGATTCATCGCGCAAACTGATCACTATGGGCTTTCTTACCAGCGCGTTGAACCCGAAGATTGCGGTGTTTTACCTGTCGGTGTTTCCACAGTTCATCAACCCTGAACACGGCTCGGTGTTCAGCCAAAGCATCATCCTCGGCCTGACCCAGATCAGCGTCAGTTTCTGCGTCAACCTGCTCATCGCGCTGTTCGCGGCGGGCATCGCCTCGTGGTTCGTCAGGAACCCGACCTGGCTGGCGCTGCAGCGTTATGTCATGGGGTTTGTGTTGGCGGCGCTGGCGGTGCGGCTGATGCTTGAGCAACGCAGGGCGGCTTGATCATGTGGATTGAACGGCTGGACGCCAGTCATGCGCTGGCTTACCGGGAGCTGATGCTCGAAGCCTATGACCGTCATCCGCAGGCTTTTACGTCGAGTGTGCGCGAACGCGCCGCCATGCCGCTGAGCTGGTGGGAAGGGCGCCTGACCAGCAAGCTGGATGTGGTGTTCGGGGCATTCGAGGAGGGCAAGTTGGCCGGCATCGTCGGTCTCGCCTTCGAGCCTCGGGAAAAGGCCCGGCACAAGGCGACACTGTTTGGCATGTACGTGTCCGGTACGGTTCGCCAGCGCGGGTTGGGGTCTCAACTGGTGCAGGCGGCATTGGCCGAGGCGCAGCAGCATCCGGCGCTGAAGGTGATTCAGCTGACCGTCACTGCCGGTAATGACGCGGCGTTCAACCTGTACCAGCGTTGCGGCTTTATCCAGTTCGGCCTGGAACCGTTGGCGGTGCGGGTGGGCGAGGAATACTTCGACAAAATCCACATGTGGCGGGAAATCTGAACCCACCGCAATTCCCCTGTAGGAGTGTTGTGTTATCTGACGGCGCTCACACCATCCAGTGTCGAGAACGACGTGTCCTTCGCCGTCAGCAAGAAATCACGCATGTACGGCGCATCCAGCATGTCCGCGCGTATCCCCGCATACAATGTCGCAAACAATCCTTTTTCACCCAGCCGCTTGGCCTTCACGTAACCCCGCGAGCTGTATTCATGCAGCGCCCAATGCGGCATGCCACACACGCCGCGACCGCTGGCCACCAGTTGCATCATCATCACCGTCAGTTCCGAGGTACGGACCTGCGCCGGTTCGATGTCGGCCGGTTCGAGGAAACGGGTGAAGATGTCCAGCCGATCTCGTTCCACCGGATAAGTGATCAGCGTCTCCGTGAGTAAGTCTTCCGGCACGATGTACGCCTTGCTCGCCAAGCGGTGCTGGTTGGCCACCGCCAACATGGCTTCATAGGTGAACAACGGCACGTAGGTGATCCCGGCGATGTCCAGCGGGTCAGAGGTCACCACCAGGTCCAGATCGCCACGGGCCAGCGCCGGTAGCGGTGCAAAGGAAAACCCTGACGCCAGGTCCAGTTCGACTTCCGGCCACGCATCGCGGAACTGGTCGATGGTCGGCATCAGCCACTGGAAGCAACTGTGGCATTCGATCGCCATGTGCAAACGCCCGGCGGTGCCACCGGCCAATCGCGCGATGTCACGCTCGGCGCCGCGCAGCAGCGGCAAGGTGGCGTCGGCCAGTTGCAGCAGGCGCAGGCCGGCGCTGGTGAAGCGCACCGGTTTGGTCTTGCGCACGAACAGCGGCATGCCCATGCGCTCCTCCAGTTCCTTGAACTGGTGGGACAGCGCCGATTGCGTCAGGTGCAAACGGTCGGCGGCATCGACCAGGCTGTCGGCTTCACGCAAGGCGTGCAGGGTCTTGAGGTGGCGGATTTCAAGCACCGGATGGCTCCATGAGGAAAACTTGTGATCAACACGAAAAGGTTGAGTTTGTCTCATGTTGGCTTGGCTGTCGACAATAGCGCCATCTTTTACAGGAGCAATTCACCATGGCGCTGGCCCACACCCTCGGTTTCCCACGCATCGGCGCGGACCGCGAACTGAAAAAAGCCCTCGAATCCTACTGGAAGGGCGATCTCGATCAGGACGCGCTGAACCGTGTCGGCCGGCAACTGCGCGCCACCCATTGGCAACTGCAGAAAGACGCCGGCATCGACCTGCTGCCGGTCGGCGACTTCGCCTGGTACGACCAGGTGCTGACCCATTCCCTGACCTTCGGTGTGATCCCCAAGCGTTTCGACAGCGCCAGGGATGCCAGCGGCCAGCCGACCCTCGACACCCTGTTCGCCATGGCCCGAGGTGCCAGCGCGAACTGCTGCGGCGGCGACCACGGCACCGCGCAATACGCCCAGGAACTGACCAAGTGGTTTGACACCAACTACCACTACCTGGTCCCGGAATTCAGCGCTGACCAGCAATTCAAACTCAGCTGGGAACAGTTGTTCGACGAAGTGGATGAAGCCAAGGCCCTCGGTCACAACGTCAAACCGGTCATCATTGGCCCGCTGACGTACCTGTGGCTGGGCAAGGCCAAAGGCAACGACTTCGACAAACTCGACCTGCTGGAACACCTGCTGCCGGTGTACAACGAAATCCTCGGCCGCCTTGCCGCACAAGGCGTGGAATGGGTGCAGATCGACGAACCGATCCTGACCCTCGACCTGCCGCAAGCCTGGAAAAATGCGTTCGAACGCGCTTACCACATCCTTCAATACTCACCGCTGAAAAAACTCGTGGCGACCTACTTCAGCGGTCTGGAAGACAACCTCGGGCTGGCCGTCGGCCTGCCGGTGCAAGGCTTGCACATCGACGCCGTGCGCGCCCCGGATCAACTGGGCCAGGTGCTGGATCGTCTGCCGACCTACAAGATTCTCTCGGTCGGTCTGGTCAACGGTCGCAACGTCTGGCACTGTGAACTGGAACAAGTGTTGGCGCAACTGCAACCGGCCCAGGAACGCTTTGGCGACAACCTGTGGGTCAGCAGTTCCTGTTCGTTGCTGCACAGCCCGGTGGATCTGGAGCGCGAAGACAAACTCGACCCGGAACTGAAAAGCTGGCTGGCATTTGCCGTGCAGAAGTGTGGCGAAATCGCCGTGTTACGCGACGCCCTCAACGATCCGCAATCACCCAAAGTTCACACCGCACTGGCCGAAAGCCGGGCGATTCAAGCCAGTCGCGCCGAGTCGCCGCGTATCCATAAAGCCGCCGTGCAGGCGCGCATCAACGCCATCGGCGCAGCAGACAGCCAACGCCATTCGCCGTTTGCCCAGCGCATCGAACAGCAACGCGCACGTTTGAAATTGCCGGCATTCCCGACCACCACCATCGGTTCGTTCCCGCAGACCGGTTCGATCCGTCTGGCACGTCAGGCGTTCAAGCAAGGCAAGCTGTCGGCCAACGACTACACCGACGCCATGCACAGTGAAATCCGCCACGCCGTGCAAATCCAGGAACGCCTGGGCCTCGATGTACTGGTACACGGCGAAGCCGAACGCAACGACATGGTCGAGTACTTCGCCGAGCAACTGGACGGCTACCTGTTTACCCGTTTCGGCTGGGTGCAGAGCTACGGTTCGCGCTGCGTCAAACCGGCAATCATCTACGGCGACCTCAGCCGTCCGAAGGCGATGACCGTCGACTGGATCACCTATGCGCAGGGCCTGACCGACAAGGTCATGAAAGGCATGCTCACCGGTCCCGTGACCATGCTGATGTGGTCGTTTCCCCGTGAAGACGTGTCGCGCAAAATCCAGGCGCAGCAGTTGGCGCTGGCCCTGCGTGATGAAGTGGTGGACCTGGAAAACGCCGGCATCAAGATCGTGCAGATCGATGAAGCCGCGTTCCGCGAAGGCTTGCCGCTGCGTCGGGCGCAGTGGCAGGAATACCTCGATTGGGCGGTGCAAGCGTTCCGCTTGAGCGCGTCCGGCGTGCGGGATGAAACCCAGATCCATACCCACATGTGCTACAGCGAATTTAACGACGTGATCAAGGCCATCGCCGACATGGATGCTGACGTGATCACCATCGAAACCTCGCGTTCGGACATGGAGTTGCTGGAAGCGTTCGAAGCCTTCGACTACCCGAACGACATCGGCCCGGGCGTCTACGACATCCACTCGCCACGGGTGCCGGACACCGCCGAGATGGTCAAGTTGATGAGCAAAGCCGTGAAGCGGATTCCGGCCGAGCGCCTGTGGGTGAACCCCGATTGCGGATTGAAAACCCGAGCGTGGCCGGAGACCGAAGCCGCGTTGGTGAATATGGTGGCGGCGGCGCGACAATTGCGCAGCCAGTTGGCATAAAAATCCCAAAACGGGAGCGGAAAACCGCTCCCGTTTCCCGTTTTACAGCGGCTCGAAATGCTTTAGTGCTACTGATCTTTTGCCGATATCGGCGTAGGGCAGGGCAGCGTTGTCGGCGTGGGTCAGATACCGGTGCTGGGGCAGTTTCAAGTGCGCTTTCTCGAATTCAGCGAATGCCGGTGCGGGTTTGCTGTAGTGGAAGTGGGCGTACCACAGCACCTTGGGCGGCGTGGCCGTCAGGTCCCACACTTGGTACTCCTGCAGGTAATCGATCCGTCCGTCAGGGCGTTTGCCAAGATTTTTCATCGGCGCCGTTTTGCGAATCTGCACTGCGTTTTGGCTGATCAGGTCGTCGAGCATGCTATCGGTAGGTTTTTGCGTACGTATCGACTGGCGGGTACGCATTTGACGACCGGTAGCCGTGAGTTCCGTGGCCTTGTCGCGCAGTTGCTCAATGATGGAATTGTGCGGGGCAAGTTCTTCGATAGTGAGGGCGCGACGGTTCAGCTCGCTGGCCTCGCTGACCATCATGTGCTCCAGATCGACTCCAAGCATGTCCTGAGCCGCATACGCTTGAACCCTGGCCTTGTAGGTTTCCTGGGACTGCAGACGGTTATTGGCATCTTCGACCAAGGCCTGAAGGTTTCTTTGTGGCGCTCTAGACGTCTGTGTCTGCGGATTCAGCAGGCGAGACTTGCCGTTGACGCCCAGTTCCCAGATTTCCTCGTATCCGCCCCGCCCCGTCAGCGTGTATCGGTGCGTCTGGGTGGTCGACTCCCAATGCTCCACCCCGATCAGCAAATGACCATCTTCGGTGGTGAAGACTTTTTTACTGCGTTGCCCGCCGGGGGAAGGGGGGACCGGCTGATCGATGGCCCTGCGCGCTCGTTCGGCCATTTTCTCGATACCCTCCAGCAGTGGCGCCACGGCGTCCAGATGGAAGTGTTGCGGATAGCTGGCGGTCCAGGCGTTCATGTTGCGACGAAATTCTCTGTAGAGATCGAGGCACTCCAGCAAGATCTGGTTGCGCTGGGTTCTGGTGGCGGTGACTTCCGGCAGGCTGTATTGGGTGAACAAGGCGCGATCGACTTTGGCCCGCAGATTCTCCGCCTGTCCTTGCAGATAAAACCAGGAGATCTCCCGGGTGGTGTCATAGCGCTTGACGATTTCCAGCAGGTGGCCGGTTCTCAAGTAGAGCAGGTTGGTCTCGCTGAGCCGCTTGTTCAACATCATGACTTCGCCGGTCAGTTGTGCCTTGTGACTGCTGACCGTTATGCGTTCGTACCACAGGTTGAGATTGCGCATGGCGGCATCGATTTGATCCAGCTCGTGCATGAAGTCCACACGCACCTTTCTGATGTCTTGCAGAATACGGAAGCGTTCGCTGAGCGCGGAGTTAGGCAGTGCGTCCAGGCGCCCGATGAGATCGTCGATCCTGCCGACCAACGGATCGGCTCGATGATTGGCAAAGAACACCCGTTGCTTGTACCGGTCAGCGATCAACGAAGCGTCATGGCTCTGCATGTCCCGCAGCACGCGCTTTTTGTTGCCGTGAGTGAGGGGCGAAAGTTCAACCAGCGTCTGGTAGTGCCTGCTGGCCAGTTCGATGTCGCCGATACACGCGGCTTCTGTCGCCGGCATCAGCGTCGGGCGATGAGTTTCGATACTGATGTTGTACTGCTCGATCAAGGCATTGGTCCGCAGGACTTGGGCGTCGAGTGTCGGAGCAAATTCATCGACGGCTTCGGTCAATTGGTGATGGCGGCGAAAGGCATGATCGGCCCACCAGCGTGGCAGGCGTGCGCGAATGGCCGCCGGCCAGAGCGGGTCTAGCCCGTCCGCCAGATGCCCGAGCACCCCACCGCCTCCCAGTCCGCCACCCTCAAAGGTCACTCCGTAGACACCGAAGTAAGTGTCCCAACGGCCCGCCTCATCAAGGCCGATGGGTTGTTTATAGGTTTTTTGGGGCGTGCCGGTCAGTCGCCAGTTACGTGAATCCGTGCTGCGTTCAACCTGAAAGATGCGCCCCTGGCGAACGATAAAGTCGCCGTCTGCGTGCCGGTAAATGTTGCGGTACATCCCGTGGGTGGCCGGTTGCAAGCCGGCAAGAGAGATCGGCTTTTGGTAGTCGTAACCGGCGAAGCGATTGAAGCCATGCCGCGCTTGGCGCCTTGATCTTCCTTGCAACGCTCCTGCGCTTTTGCCCAATGCCTGGATTTGACGAAGCCGCGTGAGTGAACGGGCGCCCTTGGCTGACCGGGATCCTGCGGACGCGCCAGGAAGAACGTCCATGGCGGCATCGATCAGCGACAGCAACACCGATTCAATCTCCGTCAGGCCGTCGCCTGCCTCACCGCGCAACAGGGCCGCGACGGCGTGGTTGGCGCTGTGCCAGGCATCGTAGAGTGCGATGCCCGCGCCGACAAAGGGCACCATGCTCAAGGCCATTTTCATGTAGTTGAACGCCCTCGGACCGCTGAGCGCGTAGCGTTCCAGGTACAAGGCATCGTTGGAACGGGAGGTTGCGCGATGCGCTTCGATCAGTCGCCCCATGTGCGCGTTGAGCAAATGGGACGACAGTGATGTGGTTTTCGGCCAGGGCAGCCCGATCCCGATCATCGCGTTGAAATGCTTGAGCACAGCCTGGTTGATGCGGCTTTCATGAGCGCTCACCGTGCCTTGCAAGGCGCGTCCTGCCAGATAACTGACCATCTCACTGCGCAGGCACGCATTGAACAAGGCCTGGCGAGCCGCCTCAAGATTGTCGTAGCGACGCAGGCACTGGCCGTCAGGACTGTCCGGCAGATACAGCAGGGTAATCCCGCTGACTTGCTCTTGAATGAACGTCACCCCCAACAACGTGGTGGGGCCCTCGTTTGGTGTGTCCTTGCCACCGGCGCTCAGGTACGCCGGCAGGAGCACAATGCGCTTGCCTTCAACGTTCCAGGCCTGCGGGGTGTCGGCATCAATGGCGATGTTCAATATCTGCCATTCGTGTTGATTGATCCGCTTTTGCAGGCGTGCGCAGGCTCCCTGCAATTGCAGCATCAGGCGCCAGGGCTCGATCAGGCATTCACGCCGGTGCTCTTTTACGAAAGCGGTCTCGCTGGTCGAGCCCATGAAGGCATCGCGAATCAGGTTTTCGTAGCCTTGGGGCAAGTCCAGCTCGGGCACCATCTTGCGCAGCCAGGGCTGGGTGATACCCCTTGCCAACGCCTGGCGTTCGGTTTCATCCGTCACCGTGATTTCAAGTCGCATAAATCCCAATCGCAGTGACAGGGGGTCCAGCCGCATCGAGGGCGTATTGTCGACGTTGAGCTGGACAAGTTCTTCGAGTGACATTTTGCTGCGGCTTGCACTGGGCACTGCGACGAGTTTCTGCGGGGTTCCCGGAGCTGCGCCATCCGACAGTTGTTTTTTCAGCAGGACCGAGTCAGGCAGGTCAATTTGTACGTCAAAGTGCCCCTTGAGCGAGAAGTCTTTGCGCAGACGGGCTTGCACATGCTGGCGGGTGAAATCGTCACGGGAGGGGAGGGCGATCTCCAGCTGTTCATGACTACGGCGCATCGCCAGAATGTAGCCCTCGAACAAACCCTTGAGCTCAACGCGTTCGGCTCCCGATAACCTGGCCATCCAGGTGGGCAGCAAAGAGAAAAGGGTCGCGCTACGGCTTTGTTCCAACAGGTGAGAGAAGGCCTGGCTCCTGGCGGCCGGCACCGGGACTTGCAAGGCGGCCAGCGTTTTTTTGCGCAGCTTTTCCAGTTCATCTGCACGCTGTTGAGCCTGGGCTGCATCAGGAAATTGTTGGCGTATGTGCGCTGCTTGTTCTTCGAAATGACTCGTTTTTTTGTTGAGGCTGTAGTGCAGCGGGTCGGTCTCGATTGTGTTCATTTTCAAGCCCAGAACCGTGTCCCCGTCCTGAATCTTGAACACCTGGCGTTCCAGTTCTGTGCAATTGGCGAACCGTTGCAAACCGCCGCCGGCGCCGGGCCAGTACAGCAACAGACTGCGCGGCGATGCGGCATCGAGCGGCGCTCGGGTAATGACGAAAGGGCCGATGAGTTCTTCGGTTTTGACGCCGGTGTTTGCCTCTGTCATCGACAGCGTCAAGCTGGCGGCGGTAATGGCTGAGTCACGATCGGCCGCGAGCGGCGAGTCCAGCACCGCTTCAAGCAGGCTGAATTCGTCGCTGTTGAGCTGTTTGAGCGCCAGTTGAAGCTGGGCCTCGGCACGCAGGCCATCCTTGTGCGCCTGATAGAGCGCACTGAACTCGCGGTTGATGGTCACGAAGTCGAAGGTGCGCGCCCTGTAAAGCAGGGTGGACGCGGCCGTATCAGCGACTTGCTCTGCCGTCTCCAGCGTCTTCAAGGCCTCTTTGAATGTTTGTTGACGGTCGCTTTCGAGTTGATCGCCCAGCAGCGTCTCGAGTGCATCGCGCTGGCGGTTCAGCGAAGCCTGGCGCTGGGGCCAGGGGATATCGGCAAACAGGCTGTCGAACAGCGGCTGTTCATCCTCCCCGGCAGGGTTGTCTGGCGGCAGGGTTTCATGGTCTGGAGGTAAGGCGAAAACGACGGCGTCCGCGTACTGCGGGTGTAACAGCCGCTCAGTGATGCCGACCGTCAGAGGCTGATCTTTCGCGCCGTATTCAAAACGCACGTCATCATCAGGCAGGCCCTGCGGGACGAGAGATTGTTCAGACAACCAGTCTTCCATGTCACTGCGCTGGTTGAAGACCTGAATGGGAACCGCCCGGCTCGGCAAATACAGCCACTGCGCGACGGGTTGGCGTTCGCCCACGCTGATGACCCAGGCAGCCGGGAGTTTCAGGGTGCCGCTGTCGCTCAGTATCAGGGTCAACTGCTCGATGTGGATGGGTTGATCATTCAGGCGCAGACCGGAATCGGGAGGGGAAGGGATCAGCACTAGCGTCTGCAACTGCTCTGCCGTCAGGGTTCTGCGCGCGAACGCCACTTGGGCACAGGCCTCGAAATGGCTGCAGTACAACTGACCCGCCCGCTCGCGTCGCGACACTGGCGTACCGGGTGCCCGGGCGTCCCAATAGGCCATCCAGCGTTGGTTGAGCGATGGGTCCTGACGGTGGTTTCTCAGGGGGGCGGCGGCAAACAACGCTTGCAAGCCCTGGCTGCTGTCGCGCCAGCGCGCCGTAGCGCTGAGTAACAGGCTTTCATCGGGGTTGTGCTTCAGGGGCGGATGGGCCGCCATCGTGATTGGCGGAGAGACGGGCAGGGGACTGAACGCACTTTCTTTCATGACAACGTGGCTCTGTGCAGGGAGCGGCGTATCCGCTCTTGAAGAGCGCCATTAAAGAAAATCTGTCCGGGTCCATGGCACTACATAGTTATCGCATTGCCAAGCGAGTACGACCAAAGCCGCTGAACCCTCCCTGTTCAGCGGGGTAGCAGTGGCTTTGGTGGCTAGGCCGTGTCGATCAATCGGTTAATTCGAAAGCTGCCTGACGGTCAGTGCGTGAATGTAAAAATCATTGCCGATGTCTCCAGGCTCGTGATTGGTGATGTGGAAGTTGGCGGTAGCCGCGGAGGCAGTAAAACTGCCTGCCACCGTAATCCAGCCGGTATGTTTGAAAATATTGACGACGGGGGTATTGAGCATGTTGTCGACATGCAGACTTATTTTCGGGTCGACGTCGTAACCGTTCACGGCGGTGTTGTATAGCTGGCAGGAAAACTGGTATTGCGCGCCACTCACCAACGCAAAGTTGCGGGTGAACAACACGCCTGAGTTATTTATTTTTCCAGGTGTCCAGATGTGAAAGAGATAGTTGGGGGCTGTGCCCAGCAATCGGCCGGTTTGCGCTCCAGCGCCCAATGCCCAACCATTGAAATTGCCGTTTAAAAAATCGGTCACGGAATTCAGGTCTGCCTGCACCGTGACATGCCAGGGCGTCGACGCCTGCTGTCCATCCACCGTTTTTGCGATCAAGCCATGGCTGCCCGTTCCGACAGAAACTTGCGTCCTCCAGATGCCATTATCGTCTGCGACAGCTGACCCCAAGGGGGCCGCACCGTTGAACAGGCTCACCGCGCTTCCGGGTGTTGCGGTACCGACCAATTCAGGAGTGGGGTCATCGCATGTCCCACCCTCTCTGACCTGCCCGGTAAGTGGGCCTTGATTGTCGATCAACTGGGTAATCATCGGCGCTGCCAGCATTTCCGATTTGATCGTCAGTTCCCGCAGGGGGAAGAACGTATCAACGCCTCCCTTGTCGCTGAAGTTGGCAATCGACAGGCCGAATACTTGAGTACCGTCCTTGAACAGTTTCAGTGGCTCCCGGCTGATGACACCGCTTAATCCGGTGTTCACATGGTTGGCGTTAATCACCCCGTCGAACAACAGGAGGACGTATTCGCTACCGTCGGATTGTTGGCCACTCAACGCCACGCGCATCCGTGTCCCTATGGCCATGAAGATCCATGGAGTCAGTGTCCAGTGTGCATCCCCCGTGAAATGGTTGAGGTTCAGCGTCTTGTGATCCGGCGCCTCCTTGATGGTCATGCGCGGGTAGTTGATATCCTCGTTGGAAATAGCGGTGACCTCATACTTCGTGGGCGCGGAGCTTTGGTCATGTATGCCTTCCTGCGTCACGACATACCAAAAGGACATGAATGTGCCCATGTTGGCGGGGACGGCGGTCAGCGGCAGGGTGAACAGCAATGAACCACTGGCGCTGCCTTGAAGTGTCGCCAGTGCAGGGCTGCCAAACCCCTCACGTCCTTTGACGAAAAGGCTGACACGGTGTGTGGGGTTCATTCCGGTATAGGTGACTTTGACCGTGGCGTTTTGCTGGGTGTTTTGCGGGTTGATGATATTGCCAGGCGATGCCTGCAACAGTTCAGGCGCCGGCAGTACCAAGGCTTTGGCCCCGATTCGCAGCACCCGTTCGGGGGCTGTCAGCGGGAGTTCGCGGTGACGGGCGATGTACCAGTCCACACCGATAATTCGATTGAGCAGTGGATTGATCAGCTCCTGCGCCAGCCGAAACTCAATGTCTTTGCTGACATTGCTGGCGGTAATGGGTAACGAATCCTCAAAAACGAGGGCATCTTGCGGATCGAGCGGATTGCCCTGCTTCCAGACCTCCAGGTGCACCGTATCGCCAATGCGCGTGTGGGCCTTGGCCGGGCAAATGGCAGGTGTGCCGAAGGGAATATCTTTGGGGTCAAGTACGCCGTTTTCATCCTTGCCGATATCGATGACTTCCAGGATATCCGTCACCTGACCGATGCGCAGGCGCCGGACATAAGACTCCAATGGTGCCGCATGCGTGATGCCGGTCACCGTATACGACAGCTCCACCGAACCGTTCGGGTAAGTATCGAAGTGGGCGGTTTCCCAATCGAACGGCACCACGATACCTACACCGGGAATGTCCATTGAACGGGTGACAAATCGCTCGAAGGTTTGCAGCCGAGTGGTGCCGCCAGCGCTGGTGCTCAGGCAGTTCAGTGTCACCTTGTCACCGACTTCCAGGCCCTCGATTCCGGGGCCGGCATAGACAACAGTGTCTACCAGTCCTGGAGGGAAGACCGCCCCATGGGCTTGCGGAGCCGTAGGGGCCGGCGCGCGGTACTTTTCGCCAATAAGCTGTGGAGAGTAGGGGTATGACGATGTCCGTACCGGTGAACCCGCAACCATTCGGATTCGCTGGTAGCTCAGCTTGATGGTGGTCGGGGCCAGTTTCTTCACGAGTTCGATAGGGACCCTGAATGTCACGACCCCGGCCTTGTAATCCTGCGGGCCAAAGACTTCGCTGATCCCGGTCGAGGCGTCATAAAGCGTCAATTCGACTTTGTCGCCCGCGACGACGTCTGCACGCCTTACCAGTACGTCAACGTCCATGGCTGCGCCGTCGAGATCATCAATGGCGAGAACATCGTCAACGGCGAGCGGCACTGAAGGCGCTTCAAGGTACGTCGTGTCCGGTTGCAGCGCACCCACGCCGATGTTGGACGTCAAACTGCTGTTGTGTACCTGGTCATGAAGGGTGTAACTCACCAGCAGCGGGTCGGCCGGGCCGATCGACTTGAGGATCGTCGAGGAGACGAACACCACGATGTCCTGACCGACGTGTTCGGCAGTGATGACGAATTCGACGATCTGGGTATCGATCATCAGTTTGATCCGGTCGCCCGAAGTCATGACTGGCCAGGCAGGGATGATGAAGTCAACACCGGCGCCGGCCATCTCTTTATCAATCACCTGCGGGAAGCGTGGGGCTTCAAGAGGCACGCGCTCACTGGATTGACCGGTTGGATCGAGGCTGTCCGGGAAGGTCGGCTTGAACCATACGGTGATGGGGTCCGAGCGTTCCGGGCCATTCCCGCTGGTACGCTCGACGGTGTACCACATGTGATGGATACCCGGTTTTTCGACAGTGATCCTTGCGATGACGCTGGCGATGTTCTGGTGACCGTGATCGACAGGGACAATGACAGTCTTGATCAGTTGGCCGGTGTCTGCCGGATCCGGCTCCTCACCGGGCAGCAATCGCTTGCCTAAATACAGGCGCAGCGTGTCAAACGCGTCCATTAACGTGTAGGAGGGGAAAAGCACCCACCACCCCAGTCCGGGGCCGGCGGTTTCATCGGCGTTGACCCCACGCAAGGCCCGGGGGTAGTCGACCGCATGCCAGCCAGCAATCATGATCGGGAATATTCTGAGTACGCCATCCTCCGTGAACAGGCCATTGGACCTGACCTCGGCGAACACATCGACCTGTTGCTGCGGGCTTTCCTTTTGCAGCGCCACCAGTTGTTGTGGCGAGTAAATGAACAGTGCCGTCATGACGTTCTCCAATCCACACACGCGCGCGAACCGGTTCGGTGGTGTCGCGTCAGAGGCAGATTGCACGCTTAAAGTCGCCGACTGGCTACTGTCAGAAATAACAGGTTCAGACTGTTTTCTGACCAGCGGTAGCGGTCGACGCATCTCGCGACCGTTCAGCACTCTTCATCAAACTGTCACGTAACTGTGGCAGCGCGCTTGAACAAACTTCATCAGACTCGCGCTCTACTGGGGTTCTGCGTTTTGGTGTTTTCATGGGTACTGGATTTTTTTCAAGAATTGTCTTTTTGGCCGCGCTGCTGTTCGGCCTGCCGTCTTTCGCGGCGTCTCGTTGTGATGTCAACGTACCCACCGAACACGTTGATCTGGCGCAGGTGAGCCTGGCGTACCAGAGCATCGGCCGTGCGTCGGACCCTGCGTTGTTGCTGGTGATGGGCCTGGGCGGGCAGTTGATTCATTGGCCGGACGAGGTGGTGGTCGCGCTGTGTCAGCAGGGGTTTCGGGTGATTCGTTACGACAATCGTGATGTCGGCCTGTCCACCTGGCGCCAGACCCCGGCCGAGGCCAACCTGACTTTCGAAGCCTTGCGCTACAAACTCGGCTTGCCGGTGTCGGCGCCGTACACCCTGACCGACATGGCCGACGATGCATTGGGTTTGATGGACGCGCTGCACGTTGAACAATTCCACGTTTTGGGCGCGAGCATGGGCGGGATGATTGCCCAGCACATGGCGGCGATGGCGCCGCAGCGTGTGGAAAGCCTGACGCTGATCATGACCAGTTCCGGGGCCGAAGGCTTGCCGGCGCCGAGTGCGGCGCTGGTGCAGTTATTGTCGCGCCGCGGCGCGCCGAATCGGGAAGTGGCGCTGGAACAGCAGGCGGACTTGCTCGCGGCGCTGGGCAGTCCTTCCGAGACGGATGACCGCGAAGCATTGCTGCATCAAGCGGCGCTGTCCTACGACCGGGCGTTCAACCCCGAAGGCGTGAAGCGTCAGATCATGGCGATCCTCGCCGAGCGCAGTCGTGTGGATTTGCTCAACCACTTGCGCGTGCCGACGCTGGTGGTGCACGGCACGGCTGATCCGTTGTTGCCGGTGATGCATGGCGTGCATCTGGCGGCGCACATTCGGGGCAGTCAACTGGTGCTGATTCCGGGGTTGGCGCATCGCTTCCAGGAAGCGTTCAAGGCACCGCTGCTGGCGGCGGTGTTGCCGTACTTGCAGACCCACCGCGAAGACACTTCGCATTGGGCGCAGATCGACCCGGTTCCATCCCCCAATCTCCTGTAACCCCCATCCAAACTGTAGGAGCGAGCCTGTTTTGTATTACGTGGGGACGACGTTATCCAGCATCAGGTTCACCGCCAGTTCGCCCAACATGACGGAGTTCTGAATGCCAAGCACGGTGTTGCGCTGGGTGCCGTCAACCGTTGCGGCGTAGTTGCTCAACAGCACGCTCGCTGACGCCAGGGATTCACTGGCATTGACCAGCAGGGTTTCGTGGTCGGTGTCGGGGGCGACGAAGTAGATCGTGCTGGGTTTGCGCGGGGTGTCTTTGGGGATGACCGGTTTGAGGTAGTAATCGAGGGCGCGGTCGGCGGCTTTGTTGAGTTTTTTGGACTCAGGGGTTTCGTAGGGGGAAACGTCGTCGGTTTCCGGTGGGTTCGACGTTACTTTGAACATATGTAAATTCCTCTAGTAGAGCCGCTACCTTCTCGCTACTAAACGGAATGGGTGGCGGCTGTGCGCAGGTTAGTAGACCGGGAGGAATCAAACCGGCGCGCCCGAGGGCGCCAAGCGCACAGCCACCATCAAGTGCAGGCGGATACCTGACTGAATGACACTTGTGCATCCAATAAAACCTACCCGGGCTACTAAACCCGATCACTGGAAATCAGTGACAGGACCAAGTTACCGACGGCCCTCCAGGCGCACAAGCCGGCGGATTCTGACGTGGTTGTAGGCGACGGCGCAAGGCGCTGTAGCTTTCAGGAAGTAACCCTAAACAGAACTAAACACACGCCCCAAAACACGGCAAAACCTGTGGGATCAGTACAACGGCTGCCACCTCGGCTCAGTCAGGTGTATCGTTCCAGCTTTCCCGCACAATTCAGCCAGCGAGGTGTGTGATGAGTACCCCTTTGAAAATCGATTTCGTCAGCGATGTGTCCTGCCCCTGGTGCGTTGTCGGCCTGTACGGCCTGACCCGGGCGCTGGAGATTCTGCGCGATGAGGTCCAGGCCGAGATCCGCTTCCAGCCGTTCGAGCTGAATCCGAAGATGGGCCCCGAAGGGCAGAACATCACCGAACACATCAGCGAAAAATACGGCTCGACGCCCGAGCAATCGCAGAAGAACCGCGAAATGATCCGCGCCCGTGGCGCCGAGGTCGGGTTTGCGTTTCGCACCGACGGCAATAGCCGCATCTACAACACCTTTGATGCTCATCGCTTGCTGTATTGGGCAGGGCTGGAAGGCTTGCAGTTCAACCTGAAAGAGGCGCTGTTCAAGGCGTATTTCACCGACGGCGGCAACCCGTCCGATCACGGGCAGTTGGCGCAGATTGCTGAAAGCGTCGGCCTCAATCGGCAACGGGCCGAGGCGATTCTGGCGTCGGGTGAATACGCCAAAGAGGTGGTGGCGGAAGAGAAGTTGTGGCTGACCCGTGGCGTGAGTTCAGTGCCGACGGTGGTGTTCAACGGGCAGTACGCCGTCACTGGCGGGCAGCCGGTGGAGACATTTGTCGGGGCGATCCGGCAGATCATGAGTGAGGCGAAGGGCGGAACGGTCAACTGACGACGGCTGGGCAAAAAATATCAATGTGCCACTACAGTTGTCAGTGGTGCTGCCGACACAGACAGCACCGCTAATAATCATAGGGACTTGATCCATGACTTTTCACGCTCTACGCACCTGGGCTGCGCTGACAGTGCTCGCCTGCCTGACCCTCACTGGCTGTGCTCACGTGCAACCTCCTGTACCGCTGGACCAGCAATTCTGGGATGCCAAGGAACCGACTATCGGCGTGGCGATTACAGTGGTGCCGGAACCGGTGCTGGCGTTGACCGGCAATCAGGGGATTATCGATTACGCCATCAACAAGGGCGTAAACAGCAAACTCAGTGACAACGTCGAAAAATGGCAAGTGAGCGATCTTAAAACCTTGCCGGATGTGATTGTCGCCAAGCTGCAGGCCAAGGGTTACAAAGCCAAACGGATCAACGAGCCGGTCGACTTGAAGGCCTATAAGGAAACCAGTTTCCGCGAAGGCTACATGACCCGGGACATGACGCCGGTCAAGAACGCCTACGGCGTCGATCGCCTGCTGCTGGTGAATGTCTACGCCACCGGCGCTACCCGCAGCTACTACAGCGTCGTGCCGACCAGCGTGCCGATGGCGCAGGTGGGCGGGCAGGGCATGGTGATCGATCTGGCCGACAACAAACTGCTGTGGTTCAAACCCTTTGTCGCTACCCAGGCCGCCCAGGGCGAGTGGGACGAGCCGACCTATGCCAACCTGTCCAACGCGTTCTATCAGGCAATGGACAATAGCCGTCAGCAAATGATCACCCCGTTCGCGCAATGATGCGTCTGCCCACGGTGGCCGGTGCCCTGGCCCTGCTGATGCTGGCCGGGTGTGCGCAAAAACCGGCCCCTGAGGCCGGTTTCAAGGATCAAAGTGCCTTGCCTTACGTGCAGGCCCACGGGCTTAAGGTCGACGTGCAGCTGCCGCGAACCTTTGTCGGTGCCAGCACCGTGATTGACTCTAAGGCCGCCCTGCAAGCAGCTTCATCGAGTCAGAATCTGGTGGCCAGTTCAGGCAACAGTGCCGGGGTGGCAGGCTTGTTGTTGGCCAGCCTGATCAACACCCAGATGGGCAGCGGCAGCTTGCAGCGCGACGCGGAAAAAGCCGCGCTCAACGAGGCGCGACCGATGGCCGACTTGCTGGCAGGCGTTCCGTTGCAGGAGCGTCTGCAACAGCGTTATCAACAGGCATCGCAAGTGGCCGGGTTCAAGCAGGGAGAGGGGCAGGTCACCGCGCGGCTGGTGATTGAACCCAAGCTGATGCTGACCCCGGATCGTGGCAGCTTTGTGTTGATCAATCAGGTGCAAGTCCAGGACATTGCCGGTTCGGCGCTGTATCGCATGCGCATCGAAGTCGTCAGCCAGCCGATTCGGCGCTGTGGCAAGGAATGCATCGATGACGGCAGCCTCGATTTGGCGAAGGTCACGGCGGTGCTCGACGAGTGTATCGATGAATCGATGCGCGTTCTGTCCACCGACCTGATGCAACCGACACCGCCAGCGGCAGCCCAGGAAACCTTGCGTTATAGCCTCGATGGCCAGCGTGTGGTCGAGCGGGGCTATCAATTGGCCAACAATGGCAGTTACTGGCGTTATCGCAACCTTTACGGGGCAGTGAAATCGGTGCCGGTGCCGTTTGAGGACGCGTTGACCCAAGCGCAGTTGCAGAAGGTTTACGGGCATTGATGCGACCTTGTGGGAGCGAGGCCGCTCCCACAAGATTCAGCGGACGATTTTGTCGACGTGGATACCGAGCTTTTTCAGCCGATACCAAAAGCTGCGCTCGGAGATGCCGATCAACTGCGCCGCCGCCGCCTGCACGCCATTGCTCTGCGCCAACGCCGCCAGAATGTAGGATTTCTCCACTTGCGCCAGTGCCGCTTCCAGGTCCGCCGGCACGCTGCCTTCTGCGACCAGAACACCACGGTCAGCCGATCGTGAAGCAAACAAATACGCCGGCAGATCCTCCTCTTCAATCACCGCCGCCGACGCGACGATGGTCGCGCGTTCCACGCAGTTTTGCAGTTCTCGAATATTCCCCGGCCACGAATAATTGGCCATTGCCTGCAACGCCTCGGCGCTGAAACCGGTGATGCGTTTGCCCGCCGTGACCCCCAGCGTATGGGCGAAATGCCGGGCCAGTGGCGCGATGTCTTCGACCCGCTCGCGCAGCGCCGGTAACGGAATCGGGAACACATTGAGGCGGTAGTAAAGGTCTTCGCGAAACTCCTTGTTCGCCACCGCCTCCAGCAAGTTTTTGTTGGTCGCCGCGATCACCCGTACATCCACTTTGCGCTCGCGCGGATCGCCCACCGGTTCGATCACTCGCTCCTGCAACGCCCGCAGGATTTTCGCCTGCAAGGCCAGCGGCATTTCACCGATTTCATCGAGAAACAGCGTGCCTTTGTCCGCCTGCATGAAACGCCCGACCCGATCCGCCACGGCGCCGGTAAACGCGCCTTTGCGGTGGCCGAACATTTCACTTTCCAGCAGGCCTTCCGGAATCGCCGCGCAGTTCACCGCGACGAAGGGCTTGTCCGCGCGATTGCCGTGTTTGTGGATGGCGCGGGCGACCATTTCCTTGCCGGTGCCGCTCTCGCCGGTCAGCAGGATGGTCGCGTTGCTTTCACGCACCGAGTCGATGGCGTGCAGCACCCGGCGGAAGTTCGGGCTGTCGCCGATCAGGCTGTCGATCTGCTGGTGTTCGTCGAGCTCGGCGCGCATGCGCTGGTTGTCTTTGAGGATGTCGCGAAATTGCAGGGCTTTGTTGACGGTGATGTCCAGTTCGTCGATGTCGAACGGCTTGGCGATGTAGTCGAAGGCACCGTTGCGCATTGACTGCACGGCGTTTTTCACCGTGCTGTAGGCGGTCATGACGATCACCGGCAAGTGCGGGTAGCGGGTTTTGATTTCCGCGAGCAATTGCGGGCCGTCCATGCCGGGCATGCGCCAGTCGCTGATCACCAGGTCGATGTCATCGCACTCCAGCACCTTGAGTGCGTGCAGGCCATTGCTGGCGGTGAACACCTGAATGCCGCTCTGACTCAAGGCCGATGCCAGCAGGTCGCACAGTTTGGGTTCGTCGTCGACCACCAGTACGTTATGTGTCATCACTGCCCCTGTCGAAGTGTTCGTCGTTGGCCGGGATGTACAAGGTGAAGGTCGCCCCGGCCTCTTTTTCACTGACGCATTCGATGCGTCCGTCATGACTTTCCATGATCGAGAAGACCTTGGCCAGACCCAGCCCGGTACCGGACGCCTTGGTGGTGACGAACGGCGTGAAGATCCGTTCGAGCATGTCCGGGGCGATGCCCTGGCCGGTGTCGCTGATGCGAATGACGGTGTAGTGCTGTTCGCTGCTGATCCCGACCGTCAGTCGACCGCCCTCGGGCATGGCGTCGATGGCATTGACGATCAGGTTCAGCCCGGCCTGCTTGAGTTGCCGCGCATCGGCATATAGGGTCGCGGTCGGCGCCTGGTCGTCGATGCGCACCTCGATGTGGTGGCTGGCCAGTTCCGGGGCGCAGAAGCCGATCAGCTCATCCACCAGCGGACGCGCCAGTTGTGTCGAGCGCATCGGTGCGCTGGGCTTGGCGAAGTCGAGAAAGTCAGTGATCAGGTCGTTGATGCGGCTGACTTCGCTGACCACGTATTCCAGGTGACGCTTGTCGGTCTCGGGCAAATCGGCGCGCCGGTGCAGCAATTGCGTGGCGGTTTTGATGATGCCCAGCGGGTTGCGGATTTCATGGGCCAGGCCCATCGCCACTTCGCCCAGTGCATGCAGACGGTCGCGACGGCGCAGCTGTGATTCCAGGTGTTGCAACTCGCCGAGGCGTTCGCTCATGTGGTTGAAGGTGCTGCTCAGTTCCGCCAGTTCGTCGCCGCCGGTGACCACCAGGCGTTGGCGGTAATCACCGGCAATCACCGCTTGCACGCCTTTAGCCAGGCCGCGCAACGGCTTGGTCAGGCGCTGCGACACCAGCCAGCCGACCGCCAGGGACGCCGCCGAACTGAGCAGAAAAATCAGGATGAACAGGTTGCTCTGGTTCACCAGCCCGACCAGGCTGGAGTGGCGCAGTAGGCCACTGAAAATCACGCCTTGCAACTGGCCGTTTTCGTTGAATATCGGCTGATAGATACCGCTGTAGCGGTTGGTGAATTGTTCGATGGGTTGCTTGGTGGTGCGCAGGATCTGTTCGATGTTCTCCGGCACAGTCGCCGGGTGATCTTCGAAGCGCTGTGTCGAGAAGACTTCCGAAAAGTCATTGGCCTTGGCCAGGTACAAACGCAAATCAAGGGAATGCACATCGGCCACACTGGTGAGGAAACTGCTGTCCAGGTAAGTGGCGACCACCAGTTTGTAGTCGATGCCTTGCTGTTCGGTCTCGAAGGTCGAGACCACCGTGCCGGTTGCCACGCCGCCGACTTGCAGGGTCTGCAACACCGCTTTGGGGGCGGTGCTGATCTGGCGGGTGATGTCGTCGGAGACGGTGCTGAACAGCACTTGGTGATCGCTGTTACGCACCAGGGCCACCACGTCGATGCCCATCGAGTCAGCGATGTCGGCGGTCAGTTGATCGTGTCGGGTCGATAGTCGATCCGTGGGCGGGCGGGTATATCGCAGGAACAACTGCGCCGCTCGGGCGTTTTCGTGGAGAATTTCGCTGATTTCGTCTTCGACAATCTTGGTCGATTCCTGCAGCCAGATGCGCACGTTGCTGTCGAAAATCTGCGACAGCGTGGTGGCGGCCAGTTCGGCGGCGATCATGGTCGGGATCACGCTGACCAACCAGAAGGCGAGCACCAGTTTGCGCTGCAGGCTCCAGCCGGAGAGGGTGAACGGTCGGGCGATGACGGGTGATTCTTTAGGCATTGGGTTTCGCTTATCGCAGCAGGTCCGATTGGATAAACCGTTTCAATACAGTAGCCGACTTCGCCCCGGAAAAGGCGCCACCGATCCCTGTAGCCGCAGGCTTCGCCAGCGGCTACATGAGTCAACTACAGGTCGTGTTCAGGCCAATTGGCGATATTCCTTGCGCACGGGTTGCGGGGCGTAGCCTTGTTGCATGAAACGGTGCTGGATGAAATCGGCGCTCAGCTCCACCACGCGGCGGTATTGCAGGTCGACGGTGATCATGTGATAGCAATCGTCGAGCAGCACCTTTACCACCGGACCACCGAGTTTTCGCTCCACGTAATCGGCATTCCATGCGCTGGTGATGTCGTCTTCCTTCGAGTGCAGCACCAACGCCTGAGTGGTGATCTGCGGCATGCGTTTTTTCACCGCCGCCACCAGCCGATGCAGTTCGCGAACACTGACCCCGGACATGGTCAGCAGTCCGGCATTGCTGCTTTCACCGGCCTTCATCTGTCGTTCAACGATGGCGCGCAAGCGTTCGTCCTTGATGCCGAACGGTGATTTTTCGTTGAAGCGGCACAGGTGCACGCCGTAGGGAATCGACATCACCAGGCTGCTCAATTTCGCCACCCAGGGCATGTTCCAGCCGTCGTAGCGCAGGGTCGTCGAGTACAGCAACAACCCTTCGATCTGCCCCGGATGTTCGGCGGCCAGGTACATCGACAACACCGCGCCCATGGACAGACCGCCGACGAACACATGCGGGTGCTTGCGTCGCACGCCAACGAAGGTGTTGCGCGCGCTCTCATACCAGTCGCGCCAACCGGTGGCTTGCAGGTCGGCGTTGTTCCCGCAATGGCCGGCCAGGGTCGGCACATACACCGTGCACCCGGCCTTGGCCAGGCCCATGGCCACCCGACGCAACTCCGTCGGGGTGCCGGTGAGGCCGTGGATCAACAACACCGCGACCTCCCCTGAGCCGAGAACGAAACCGGCGCTGCCTTCGCCCATGTCGATCTCTGCGGCATTCATCGTTTCATGGCCCGATCAAGCAAGCGGTCGAGCAGGGCGATGCCGAGGTCGATTTCCGGGTAGCTGATTTCCAGCGAAGGCGCGAGGGTGATCACGTTTTTGTAGTAACCGCCCACATCGAGAATCAAACCGAGGCGTTTGCCGTCGATTTCGATGTCGCCCTTCATGCCTTCTTCGACCATGAAATCCAGGGTCGCCTTGTCCGGTGTGAAACCGTCCGGGCCGCAGATTTCGCAGCGCAGGGCCAGGCCCAGGCCGTCGATGTCGCCGATGATCGGGTAGCGCTTCTGCAAGTCTTTCAGGCCTTCGAGGAAGTACTTGCCCTTGTTCATCACCATGGCGCCGTAGTCGAACTCGCTGGTCATCTTGAACATTTCCAGGCCCACCGCCGTGCCCAACGGGTTGGAGGCGAAGGTCGAGTGGGTCGAACCTGGCGGGAAGATTTTCGGGTTGATCAGCTCTTCCTTGGCCCAGATGCCGCCCAGCGGATTGAGGCCGTTGGTCAAGGCTTTGCCAAAGACGATGACGTCCGGTTTGACGTCGAAGTGCTCGATCGACCACAGCTTGCCGGTGCGGTAGAAACCCATCTGGATTTCGTCGACCACCATCAGGATGCCGTGCTGATCCAGCACATGCTTGAGTTCGCTGTAGAAGTTCATCGGCGGAATCACGTAGCCGCCGGTGCCCTGGATCGGCTCGACGTAGAAGGCTGCGTATTCACTCTGGCCGACTTTCGGGTCCCAGACGCCGTTGTATTCGGTCTCGAACAGGCGGGCGAATTGCTGCACGCACTGGCTGCCGTACTCTTCCTTGGTCATGCCTTTCGGGCCTCGGAAGTGGTACGGGAACGGGATGAAATTGGCGCGCTCGCCAAAGTGGCCATAGCGGCGGCGATAGCGGTAACTGGAGGTAATCGACGAGGCGCCCAGCGTACGGCCGTGGTAACCGCCCTCGAAGGCGAACATCAGGCTTTTGCCGTTGGTGGCGTTGCGCACGACTTTCAGCGAGTCCTCGATGGACTGCGAACCGCCGACGTTGAAGTGCACGCGACCGTCGAGGCCGAACTTCTTCTTGGCATCGACCGCGATCATTTCCGAGAGCTCGATCTTGCCTTTGTGCAGGTACTGGCTGGCGATCTGCGGCAGGGTGTCGATCTGTTGTTTCAGTGCAGTGTTCAGGCGTGGGTTGGCGTAGCCGAAGTTGACGGCCGAGTACCACATTTGCAGGTCGAGGTAGGCCTGGTCTTCGGTGTCCCAGACGTAGGAGCCTTTGCAACGGCTGAAAATACGCGGCGGGTCGATGTAGTGAACGGTGTCGCCGTACGAGCAGTATTTGGCTTCTTTATCCAGGAGGATCTGGTCTTCAGGGGTGGCGATTCGGCTATCAGACATGGTGGAAGAGTTCCTGATTTTCTGTGTTGAAAGTTTCGGCATTGGCAGCGCTGGCGTTGGGAAGCAGGGCCAGCAACGCGGGGAGTTCGGCGAAGCTGTCGAAGCGCGCGTGAGAAATGCCGTTGCGCTCGCAGTGCTCGGCCAGGCGATCCTTGGCGAACACGAAATCGGCGGTGGCGGCGACGCACATGTCGGACTGGCCATCGCCGATCACCAGCACGCGTTTAGTGCTGGGGGTGGATTTGCATTTGCAGTTGCCGGAAGCGGCGCGGCAGGCGTCGCTGGCGTGGGGGAAATCGATGCGCCAGCTGTCGTGGTCGAGCTGACGCAAGCGGTTGGCGAGGATCGGCAACAGGCTCACATAGTTGCGCGCCAGAATCCGGGCGATGCCTTGTTCGATGCCGTCGCTGACCACTTCAAACGAAGCGCCGAGGCCGATGGTGTGGTCGACGAAGTCGGGGAAGTCCGGGTCGATCTCGATGGAGTCGAAGAACCCGAGCAGTTCATTGGGTGTGGCCTTGACCAGCGCGAGCTGGCGGCTGAGGCATTCACGGGAACCGATATTGCCGGCCAGCCACTCGTTTTCGATCGCTTCCCAACTCGGGTCGGCAAAACGTTGGAGGATGCTGTCGATCACGTCGGTGCGGGTGATGGTCCCGTCGAAATCACACACGATATGCCAGTCAATCATCTGCAGTACCTATTGGGCGTTGCGCGCTGTCTGCGCTTGCCAAAGGGATAGAGCAGAGACTGTGCCAACCGGGTTTGGCCCAGCAGTGCTGGGGTTTTTGCAGGAGTTGGGTGCTGCGAAGCTACAATTTTTGTAGGTCGCTACAAACAACATGAGTGCTTGCGCGGGGGAGGTGAAAAGGGGATTGATGCGCGCCTGTCCCGTACAAGGAATGGCCTCATGTCGAGGATCACTGTTGTTCTATTCACCGCGCTGACGTGCCTGTCGGCCAGTGTTTCAGCGGCTGGCATTACCGGCGAGGCCGGGGCGGGTCTCAGCTATCAGCCACACGATCCGAGCGGCAGTCGCTACGAAGTGCGGCCGGTGCCGTACCTAGATCTGGATTGGGGGGATGTCAGCCTCAACACGGATGACGGCCTGACCTGGAATGCGTTGAAGGCCAACGGTTTCAGCGCCGGACCGTTCGTAAATTACCTGCCGGGACGGACTGCCAACGGTGAGCTGCAAGGCTTGCACGACGTGCCGGACATGGGCGAAGTGGGCGGATTTGTGCAGTACGCGCCGGCTGATTTCTGGCGGGTGTTTGCCTCGGTCGGGCAAGCGGTCGGCGCCCGTGGCGGGGTGTTGGGCCGGGTCGGCGGGGAGGTGGGTTATCCCGTGGGGGGCGGGGTGATTGGCAGCTCCAATGTGACGGCGCACTTCGCCAATGCCCGGCAGAATCAGGCGTTTTTTGGTGTGAGTGGGGATGAGTCGTTGGCTTCCGGGGTTCGGTCGTATAACGCTGGGGGCGGTTGGCAGAATGTGGCGCTGACCCAGAGCTTTGAGTTTCCGCTGGCGCCGCACTGGTCGTTGCTGACCAGTGCGAGCTGGATACACCTGACGGGTTCGGCGGCGGATAGCAGCATCGTCAAACAGGTTGGGGATAGCAATCAGGGGGCAGTGCAGGCGGCTATTGCTTACAAGTTCCAGTGACCGGGACGCGCAATCCCTGTGGGAGAAGTGAGGTCTCAGGTTTCTTCACCTTCAGCCAGCAACGCAATCCCGCCAATAATCACCGCCACCCCCAGCCAGTGCAGCCCGCTGATCTGCTCCCCCAACCCCAGCCACGAGCCGAGCAGAACCCCGACAAACACCAATGAACTGAGTGGAAACGCCAGCGACAAACTGCTGCGCCGCAAAATCAGCATCCACACAAAAAATGCCCCGATACCGCAGCCCACGGCACTCAGTACGCCGGGGTCGACCACCACGGCCTGGAGCCATTGCAGGGTGAACGTCATCTGCCCCAATTGATCGCCGCCGACCTTGGTCGCAATCTGCCCGGCACTTTCCAGAACAATCAGCAGCGCCCACAGCACCACGGTACCGAGCCGCCCGTGCAGCCAATCCATCGGTCTGGAATCAGGCATGGCCGGCACACACGAGCATCACGCCCACCGTAATCACCAAGGTTGCCAGCCAGCGTCGGCGGCTGACGGTTTCGCCCAGCACCACGTTGCCCGCCAGCACCACGCCGCAATAGGCCAGCGCTCCGGCCGGGAACAACAGGCTCAGCGGGGCGCGGGACAAGGCTTCAAGCCAGACGAAAAACTCCAGCGTATAAGCGCCGATTCCGCACCACAGCAGCGGTGCGTTGAACACCTGGCCCCAGAAGGCGTTCAGCCGGAACCCGCCTTCGAGTTCCGGCAAACGGTCCAGGCCGAGCTTGAAACAGAGCTGGCCGATGACGTCCAGCACGATGGAAAAGGCGACCAGCAGAATGACAGTGACGGTCAGGTCGGGATCTAGGATAGGCACGGTCAGGATTCACCCTTGGCGGATCCTCCCGGACACCGGCGTCATCGAACATGAAGACCGGCCGGGAGGGCTTTGGGTGGTAAATGCAAGGGACGGGCCAGTGAGCCTGATGGAGATCCCACTGGGAATTGCGAGGTGTCAGGAGTGGAGGCGGACCCAGACAGTGACGAGGACGGTGGCCGCGATCAACCAACCCACTGCCGCCACGGCCAACGAAGCCTCCAACCGCATCCGGTCCACCATCACGTACAACGTCGCCAGGTAAACGAAGTACGGAATGATCGACCACATCCCAAACACGATGGTGGTCTTCAAATCTTCCATCGAGCGCCCTTTGCCAACGATGAAATGCGCAATCAGGGCAAAGGTCGGAAACAACGGCACCAGCCCGGCGATGTAATAGTTTTTGGTCTTGGCCAGCGCCGCCAGAATCAATACAACCGCCGCACCCAGTGCCGCTTTGAGCATCAAATCCATCAGTGGCTCAGCCCGTACTTTTTGACTTTGTCGAACAGCGTGGTCTTGGCCATGCCCAGTTCCAGGCTGGCCTGGGTCAGGTTGCCGCCGCTGCGTTGCAAGGCGTCGCCGAGCAAGGTGCGTTCGAAGGCTTCCACCGCTTCGGCGAACGCCAGGCCCTGATTGCTGCCACTGGCCCCGGTTTTCTTGAAGGCCGGCAGGCCGAGGGCGAAGCGCTCGGCGACGTTGCGCAGTTCCCGCACATTGCCCGGCCAGTCGTGGCTCATCAGGTTCGACAGGGTCTGGTTGTCCAGTTCTGGCACTGCGCGATCAAAGCGCAGGGAGGACTGCTGCAGGAAGTGCTCGAACAATTGCAGGATGTCTTCGCGCCGTTCGCGCAACGGTGGCAGTTCCAGGGTCACCACGTTCAAGCGGTAATACAGGTCGCTGCGGAATTCGCCGGCCTTGCTGGTTTCGGCGAGGTCGGATTTGGTGGCCGCGATCACCCGGCAATCCACCGCCACGCTCTGGTTCGAGCCGAGGCGTTCGAGGGTGCGTTCCTGCAACACCCGCAGCAATTTGATTTGCAACGGCAGGGGCATGCTTTCGACTTCGTCGAGGAACAGCGTGCCGCCGTCGGCGTGTTCGATCTTGCCGATTCGCCGCTTGCCGGCGCCGGTGAAGGCGTTGGCCTCGTGACCGAAAATTTCGCTTTCGAACAGGTTCTCCGGCAAGCCGCCGCAGTTCAGCGCGACGAATTGTTTGGTGTGGCGGCGACTGAAGTCATGCAGGCAACGCGCGACCAGTTCTTTACCGGTGCCGGTCTCGCCTTCGATCAACACGTTGGCCGAGGTGTCGGCGACGTTGGCGATCAACTCGCGCAAGTTCTGCATGGCCGGCGAACGGCCGATGATCCGGCCTTCCAGCGAGTCGCGCTCGGCCAATTGCCGGCGCAACGAAGACACTTCGCGGGCGAGGCTGCGTTGTTCCAATGCACGGCGTGCAACGTCCACCAGACGTTCCGGGGAGAAGGGTTTCTCCATGAAGTCATAGGCGCCTTTTTGCATCGCGCCGACCGCCATGGAGATGTCGCCGTGACCGGTAATCAGCACCACCGGCAGGCTGCGGTCGCGGGCCTTGAGCCGGTTCAGCAGTTCCAGGCCATCGATGCCGGGCAGGCGAATGTCGCTGATGACAATACCGGCGAAGTTGTCGCCGACACGTTCCAGCGCTTCTTCGGCGCTGCCGACTCCGACGCAGGGAATGTCTTCCAGGGTCAGCGCCTGTTGGCAGCCGAGCAGTACATGAGGGTCGTCTTCGACGATCAGCACACTAAGGTCGTTGTTCATATTGGCTCGGCGAGAATGGGGCTTACCAACGGTAAACTGAGGACGAAGGTGGTACCACCGCTGGCCGGGTGTTCGACACCCAAATGTCCGCCCGTGGCGGCGGCCAGGCTGGCGGACAGGGTCAGGCCGAGGCCCAGCCCTTGTTCGCCGGGTTTGGTGGTGAAGAACGGTTCGAACAGGTGCTTGCGCGCTTCGGCGTCAATGCCGTGGCCGTTGTCTCGCACGCGCAGGCGATATTTGCCGTCGAATTCGTCGCCTTCCAGCCACAGTTCCGGCAC
Source organism: Pseudomonas sp. SIMBA_041 (assembly GCF_046535095.1). Classification (NCBI taxonomy): domain Bacteria; kingdom Pseudomonadati; phylum Pseudomonadota; class Gammaproteobacteria; order Pseudomonadales; family Pseudomonadaceae; genus Pseudomonas; species Pseudomonas sp. SIMBA_041. Next base: position 182,879 of record NZ_JAWRXJ010000007.1, on the reverse strand, counting down.
CGGCTGGGCTTGCATGGCGTCGAGGGCATTGCCGATCAGGTTGACCAGAATCTGTTCGAGGCGGGTCTGGTCAATCTGCACCTGCACATCGGAAAACTCCCGATGCAGTTGCAGATGAACACTTTCCACCCGACCGCCGAGCAGTTGCAAGGCCGCGTCCACGGCTTTACCGAGGCAGGCTTGGCCTTTGTCGTCACCACGACGGGCGAAGGAGCGCAGGCTGGCGGTAATGCGGCCCATGCGGTCGATCAATTCGTTGATGGTCTTGAGGTTGGTGCTGGCGACATCCAGCTGACCGCGCTCCAGAAAGCGCACGGTGTTGCCGGACAAGGTGCGCAGCGCTGCCAATGGCTGGTTCAATTCATGGGCAATGCTGGTCGACATCTGGCCGATGGCCGCGAGTTTGCCGGCTTGCACCAGTTCATCCTGGGCGCGGCGCAGCGTCTCTTCAGCCTGTCGGCGCTCGCGGATCTGACCTTTGAGCCGCTCGTTGCTGGCGCGCAGGTCGGTGGTGCGTTCGGTAATCCGACGCTCCAGTTGATTGTTGGCTTCCTGCAAGGCTTCCCGGGCGGCGAGGCGGGTGGCGATGACCTTGCGCCGCTCGTTCCAGGCAATCAGCAGGAACGCCACCAGAGCAAAGGCCACCGCCACCAGAATTCCTTGGTTGATCGCCTCGCGGCGCAAATCCTGCAGCGGCGTGAGCAGGGTGAAATTCCACGGCGTGTCGCTCAGGGGCCGGGTCTGGGCCAGGTAGCTGATGTCCTCTTCGTCGGACTCCACTTCGCTGTTGGCCGGGAAGGTCAGTTTTTCCACGCCTTCGGCCAGGGTTTCACGGGCCAGCGGTTGCAGTTCGTTCAGCGGGAACCAGTAGTACTGGAGGCTGCGGGCGAGTTTTTCCTTGGTCTCGTCGCTCAACGGCACGACTGACTTCAGGCGCCGCGCCGGATCGCTGGAGAGGATGATGATGCCGTTTTCATCGCTGACAAACGCTTCGAGGCGCGCCCGCTGCCAGCGCTCTTCCATGGCTTCGAGGCGCACTTTGACCACCGCAACGCCGATGATCTTGCCGTGCTCTTCCAGACCGTGGGCCAGGTAGTAACCGGGTTCGCCGTTGGTGCTGCCGATGCCGTAGAAACGACCTGGCTGGCCGCGAATGGCGTCCTGGAAATAGGCGCGGAAGGACAGGTCTTCACCGAGGTAACTGTCGACATCGCGCCAGTTGCTGGTGGCCATGACGCGACCGGTGGTGTCCATCACATAGATAGCCCGACTGCGGCTGCGCCGGTTCAGGCCTTCAAGGTAATCATTGACCGTTTGCCGGTGTTCCGGCGATGGGTCGGCCAGCAGTTTCGACACACTGGATTCGAGTTCCAGCAGGCTGGGCAGGTAGGTGTATTTGCTGATCTCGCTCTCGACGGCGCGGGCGTGCAGTTCGAGCTGCCGCTGGCCGTTCTCGCTGAGGCTGCGAATGCCGTAGTGTTCACTGATCCAGAAGCCGGCGTAACCCAGTCCGATCATCAGGGTGATGATCAGCGGCGGCAGGAACAGATGGCGAATCAGACGGGGTTTCACGGCGAGTGATGGCGGCGCTGCGCGATGGAGAGAGGGGTCGCATTTCATCACAGATGCCTTGGGTCAACCACAACACTTGATCACGAACCACCGGCGCCCCCTGTGGGAGCGAGCTTGCTCGCGATGAGGCCAGCCCAGTCAACATTGATGTTGAATGTCAGACCGCCATCGCGAGCAAGCTCGCTCCCACAGGTGATTTGTGTGGTCTCGAGCGAGTGCCCGGTGCTTAGTGCTGCAAAATCTTGTTGAGGAAGTGCTGTGTCCGCTCGGCACGGTGGCTGATGTCGCCGAAGAACTCTTCTTTCTGGCAGTCCTCGATGATTTTGCCCGCGTCCATGAAGATCACACGGTCCGCCACTTTACGGGCGAAGCCCATTTCGTGGGTCACGCACATCATGGTCATGCCTTCGTGGGCCAGTTGCACCATGACGTCGAGCACTTCGTTGACCATTTCCGGGTCGAGCGCCGAGGTCGGTTCGTCGAACAGCATGACGATCGGGTCCATCGCCAGCGCACGGGCAATCGCCACACGCTGTTGCTGACCACCGGACAGTTGGCCCGGATGCTTGTGCGCATGGGCCGACAGCCCGACGCGCTCAAGCAGTTGCAGGCCTTTTTTGGTGGCTTCTTCCTTGCTGCGGCCCAACACCTTGATCTGCGCGATGGTCAGGTTTTCGGTGATGGTCAGGTGCGGGAACAGTTCGAAGTGCTGAAACACCATGCCCACGCGCGAACGCAGTTTCGGCAGGTCGGTCTTCGGGTTGGCGATGGACGTGCCATCGACCACGATGTCGCCTTTCTGGAACGGTTCCAGTGCGTTGACGCATTTGATCAGGGTGGATTTGCCGGAACCGGACGGCCCGCACACCACGATCACTTCGCCTTTTTTGACCTCGGTGCTGCAATCAGTCAGTACCTGGAAGTCGCCATACCACTTGTTGATGTTCTTGATAGAGATCATACGGCAAACCTTTTTTGCAGACGCTTGACCAGCAGCGAGGCGGCAAAGCTGATTGTGAAGTACACGAGACCTGCGAAGATCAGGAACTCATTGGAGCGGCCAATGATGTCGCCGCTGGCACGCGAGGCGTTGAGGAAGTCCACCAGGCCGACCGCGTAAACCAGCGAGGTGTCCTGGAACAGGATGATGCTCTGTTGCAGCAACAGCGGGGTCATCTTGCGGAACGCTTGCGGCAGGATGATCAGACGCATCATCTGGCCGTACGTCATGCCCAGCGCCTGGGCTGCGCCCATCTGGCCCTTGGGAATCGACTGCACACCGGCCCGGACGATTTCGCAGAAGTACGCGGCTTCGAACATCATGAAGGCCACGATGCACGAGGCGAATGCGCCGATCGGGGTGTCTTCGCCGGTGATCCAGCGCAGTACGAACGGCACCGCCAGGTAGAACCAGGTGATCACCAGCAGCAGCGGGATCGAGCGGAAGTAGTTAACGTACGCGCCGGCCAGGTTCGACAGCAGTTTGCTGTGGGACAGACGGCACAGCGCCAGGATGGTGCCGAGGATGATCCCGCCGATCACGCCCAGCGCCATCAGTTGCAGGGTCATGACCATGCCGTTCCACAAGCCCGGCAGGGAAGGGATGATGCCCGAGAAGTCGAATTCCATCATTTACCCCCTACGGAGATCAGGCCCGGTACGGCGACTTTCTTCTCGACCAGACGCATCAGCAGCATCAGGCTCATGTTCAGGGTGAAATAGATCAGGGTCGCCAGGGTGAACGCCTCGAACAGGTTGGCAGAGAACTCGGCGGTCTGTTTGGTCTGCGCGAGCAGCTCCATCAAACCGATCAGCGAGGCCACGGACGTGTTCTTGAACACGTTGAGGAATTCCGAGGTGAGCGGCGGAATGATGATCCGGTAGGCCTGGGGCAGCAGCACGTTCCAGTAGATCTGCGGCAGCTTGAACCCCATGGCGCGGGCCGCGGCTTCCTGACCTTTGGGCAGGGCCTGAATGCCGGTGCGCACTTGTTCGCAAACGCGAGCGGTAGTGAACAGGCCCAGGCAGACAACGACGCTGAGGAAAGCCGAAGTGGTCGGGTTGAGGTCCTGTTTGTACCAGTCCTGCAGGTTTTGCGGCAGCAGATCGGGCACCAGGAAGTACCAGATGAACAGCTGAACCAGCAGCGGCACGTTACGGAAGAGTTCGACGTAGCAAGTCGCGATGCCCGATACGATGCGATTCGGCACGGTGCGCATGACACCCAGGATCGAGCCCAGTGTCAGGGCAATGATCCAGGCCACGATGGCGATGGCAATGGTCCAGCCCAGGCCGGCGATGTACCAGTCGAGATAGGTCTCGCTGCCAACGCCGGTGGACTTGAAGAACACGCCCCAGTCCCAGTTGTAATTCATTAGGGTCTCCCCTCAGATCGATCGATGTACAAGTGCCCGCCTGGGGAAGCTCCGTTCCCGCCCGACTTGAAAGTCGGGCACACGCCACCGGCTCGACAGCCACCGGTTCGAGTGTTTCCAAAAATGCCAGCAGGGAGTGACAAACTCCTGGGAGGGCAGCGGCCCTCTCAGGAGATAAGGTTAGTCAGAAAATCAGGACTTCTTGTCGTCAGCCGCTTTATCGGTCGGATTGGCGATCAGGGCCTTGAGCTCGTCGCTCATCGGGAAGTTCAGGTTCAGGCCTTTAGGTGGGATCGGTGCCATGAACCATTTGTCGTAGATCTTGTTGATCTCGCCCGACTTGTAGGTGGCGACGATGGCGTCATCCACAGCCTTTTTGAACGGCTCGTCGCCCTTGCGGACCATGCAGCCGTAGATTTCGTAGGACTGTGGAGTGCCGGTGACGGCCCAGTCATCGGCTTTCTTGGCTTTGGCGGCTTCGCCTGCCAGCAGGGCGTCGTCCATCATGAAGGCAACTGCGCGGCCCGATTCCAGCATCTGGAAGGACTCGCCGTGGTCTTTGGCAGAGATGACGTTCATGCCCATTTGCTTGTCGGCGTTCATCGACTTGAGGATGCGCTCGGACGTGGTGCCGGCGGTGGTCACGACGTTCTTGCCTTTCAGGTCGGTGAAGTCTTTGTACGGCGAATCTTTCTTGGACAGCAGACGGGTGCCGATTTCGAAGATGCCGACGGAGAAGTCAACTTGCTGCTGACGCTCGACGTTGTTGGTGGTGGAGCCGCACTCGACGTCCACGGTGCCGTTCTGCACCAGCGGGATACGGGTCTGCGAGGTCACCAGGTTGTATTTGACCTGGAGGTTGGGCATGTCCAGGTCTTTCTTGATGGCTTCAACGATTTTCAGCTGGATATCGTGGGAGTAGCCGACCGGTTTGCCGGAAGCATCCGCGATGTAGGAAAACGGAATGGAAGCGTCACGATGCCCGAGGGTGATGACACCGGACTCTTTGATCTTTTTCAGGGTGCCGGTGAGTTCGGCGGCGAAAACCGGAGTGCTGATCAGAGCGGCAGCAATGGCTGCGCCCAGGATATGGGGAACGATGCGCATCAAATTTTCCTCGACATTGTTTTTTTTATGGAGCCAGTTGGTCGGCCCTTTTGTGCTTCGAATGCTGGTGGGCTCCTGAAGAGGCGCAACAGGCATTCGTCGAAGAAGTGTAGAGCATGACTCGTGCCAGGCCAGGTGAGACAGGTCAACGTGTTGATTTGTAAGGAAATTAAATATTTATGGCGTTATTTGTCCGCTCAAATGATCCGGTTAACCGAATCGACTGCAAGGTCACGTTCGGAAAACCGAACGTGTTGAACTCCGTGCCAGACCGGCAAGCAATCAAATACGAATAACAGGTGCGACGGGGCGCACATCCGTTTCGTGCAGATACACCCATTGGACGTGGTCGTGCTGAACACGCAGGATCGCGAGCGAGATGCGCGACGTTTCGACGTCATTCAGACGATGGATTTCCTTGTAGCGCAGCGCCACGGTCACGCCTTCGTGCCAGACCGTGTGCAGATCGCTGATCATGATCTCCAGGCCTTTTCGGGCGCCGACCGCGCCTTTGAACAGCTGCTCGACCTGAACGTGTCCGATCACTGCAGCTGAAGTGGTGACCATGCTGAAGTGCTCGGCAAAGACCTCCATCAGCGGTGTAAGGGTCGCTTCACCGGCACCGTCTTCATCGGTAAACACGCGATGAATCAGTTCATGGACGTGATGAATACTGTGGTGTGCTTGTTCAACCAGGTTGTTGTTCATGGCATTCCTTTGGAGGGTTCAATTGGCTCATCTGAAACAGCGGGAACAACCCGATCAGCGCCGCAATCGCAAACGTCGCGTGGTAGGCCGCCGTGATGTCGAGCTGCTTGAGCAGGAGGTTGAAGATCATCAGAAACAGCGCGGCACCGAAGCTGAAGGACATCTGTCGGTTGATGTTCCAGATCACACTGGCCTTGTGTGTATCGCCCCCGGCAAAGTCCATCAGTGAAGTGGTCTGCGCGGTGTTGGCGCCGATGCCGCCGCCGATCCCCATCAGGCTGTACGCGATGACGATTACCCAGAGATCCGATGGCGCATTCACCAGCATCAGCGTGGCGATGCCAGCGCTGTGCAGCAGCATGCCGAGGGTGAACAAGCGTTTGGCGCCGATCCGGTTGTAGACTCGACCGCAAATGGTCATCGCGATGAACGCGCCGATGGCGTAGACAATCATGAACATTCCGGTCAGCCTGGCGCTGAACTGCAGGGTGTTCTGCAGGAAGAAAATGCTCATCAGGTTGACCCCGGTGAACACACCGGGAATCGCGTAATAGATGAAGATCGAGGTACTGAGCTTTTTACTTTTGAGTAGGCTCAGTTCGATGATCGCGTTGCCGCAACGGCGGTAGTGCCGCAAGTACAAAGCGATGAACATCAGGCCTGCCATTACACAGGCCAGCGCCGCCAGCGCCGGGTAGTCGCCGCCGTACAGCGACATGCCCATCAACAGGCTGGCGAGTGCAGCGCTGACCAGCAACAGACCTTTGATATCCGGACGTGGCAGACTGCTCGGTTTGGTCTCCTTGATCCAGAACCACGACAGCCCGGCGGCGATCAGCGAAAACGGAATGTTGCTGTAGAACACCCAGCGCCAGGAGCTGCTGTCGACGATGATCCCGCCCACGGTCGGCGAAATCGCCGGCGCGATCAGTGCGACAGCCATCACCAGCGTGGAAATCTTCGCCCGCTGCTCGCCCTGAAACAGGTTGAAGGTCAGCGCCTGGCCGACCGGGATCAACAAGCCACCGCCAACCCCTTGCACGAAACGCCAGATAACCAGTTCGTGGAAGCTGTCGGCCAATCCACACATCCATACCGATCCTGTAAACACCAGCATCGATGCGGTGAGCATTTCCCGGCTGCCAAAACGTCCGGCCAGCCAGGTGCTCACCGGAATGATCAACGTCAAACCGAGAATGTAAGCATTGGCGACCCATGCCACGGAAGCAGTACTGACTTTTAAAGTTGCCGATATACTTGGCAATGCCACGGCGGACATGAATATATTGATGCAGTCAATAAAGAAGCCGATCAGAAAAATGAGCGCGATTTTATAGCGATAGTTCATGGTGTATCCCCTTTGCCGTGCAGCATAGGGGCGATAGACTTGAAGTGTCGATATGACGATGCTTAAAACAGTGTTTGACAGGATTTAACAGTGAGCCATATCACCATGCACTCTCATCTTAATCGGGTTCAGACATTTCTCGCGGTGGTCGATTTTGGTTCTTTTACCAAGGCTGCGAATTACCTGTGTATCAGCAAGGCCATGGCCAGCCTGCATGTCAAGGCGCTGGAGGAGGTGCTGTCTGCGACCTTGTTGATCCGCAATACGCGCACTATATCTCTGACTGAAATAGGTCAGGATTTTTATGAAGAGTTCAAGAGGATTGTCGCGGATATCGATAATGCCTTTGATCATGTATTGGAAGGCAATAATCGGGTGTCCGGAAAGTTACGTATAAGTTCAACCAGTGAATACGGTGAGAAGTTTATTCTCCCGCTGATACCGTTGTTCTCTGAGCGTTATCCGGAAATCCGATTGTGTTATAACTTCAACTCTTCCCTGAATGATCTGGTCGCCGAAAAGCTCGATCTGGTTATCCGGCTGGGCAACTTGGCAGACTCGGCATTCAAGAGTCGCAAGCTGGCGGACTATGAAATTGTACTGGTGGCCACGGAAACGTTTCTCGCTCGTTATCCTGTGCATGAACCACAGGACCTGAGCGCTGTGCCGTGGATCGCCAACAGCAATATGCAGGGGCCAACGCAGTGGGTTTTTCGCGACGGCGAAGGGCTGAATGTCGAGATTGGAGGGACCAGCCATTTTGAATCGAACTCCTCTACGGCCATTCGCTCGATGACATTGTCGTCGCTGGGCGTGTCGGTCTTGCCGGCGTGGGTGGTCGAAGAGGACATCGCCGACGGGCGTCTGGTGCGGTTGTTGCCGGCGTATTCGCTGCCTTCGCAATCGATCAACGTGGTGTTCCCCAATACCGCGCATCTGCCGCACAAATCACGGGCCTTTATTGATTTTCTACTGTTGCACCTGGCGAGCTGAACACCCTCAGCAAAAAAGCCCCCGAATCTCAGGATTCAGGGGCTTTCGTTTAAGCCGCCAAAAAATCAGGCCGCTTCAATCTTGCTGCGGTTCTGTTCGACCTTGCTCAGGTAATCCGCCAGCTTCTGCTGTTCCGCCGGGGTGGTGAACAACCCGAGCTTGCTGCGGCGCCACAAGATGTCATGCGCGGTGGTCGCCCACTCATCGCTGCACAGGTAATCGACTTCGCGGGTATAGAGGCCGCCGCCGATGTGTTCACCCATGTCGCTCAGGTTCTGTATGCCTTCGAGCATGCGCCAGGTGCGGCTGCCGTAAGTCGTGGCCCAGCGGCGGGCGATTTCGGTCGGTACCCAGTCATACTTGTCGCGAATCAGGGCGCACAAGGCTTGCGGGGTGGTCATGTCTTCGCCGCCCGGCAGCGTGGCGTTGGCGGTCCAGCTTGGCTTGATGTGCGTGAAGTACGGCGCCAGTTGTGCCAGCGCCGATTCGGCCAGTTTGCGGTAGGTGGTCAGCTTGCCACCGAACACCGACAGCAATGGTGCTTCTTCGCCAGTGCCCGACAGCGCCAGGGTGTAGTCGCGGGTGACGGCCGACGGGTTGTCGGATTCGTCGTTGCACAGTGGGCGCACACCGGAATAGCTGTGGAGGATATCGTCGCGGCTGATCTGCTTCTTGAAGTGGGCGTTGACCACTTTGAGCAGGTAATCGGTTTCGCCTTCGGTGATTGCCACTTTGGCGGGATCGCCGGTGTACTCACGGTCGGTGGTGCCGATCAGGGTGAAGTGGTTCAGGTACGGAATGGTGAAGACGATGCGCTGATCTTCGTTTTGCAGAATGTGCGCGTGTTCGCCTTCGTACAGCTTCGGCACGATCAGGTGGCTGCCCTGGATCAGGCGGATGCCGTACGGCGATTCCATCTTCAGGTCGTCACGAATGAACTTGGCCACCCATGGGCCGGCCGCATTCACCAGGGCCTTGGCGCGGATCGAAAACAGGCTGCCATCGGCGCGTTCCAGGTGCAGGTGCCACAGGCCTTTGGTGCGGCGAGCGCTGACACAACGGGTCTGGGTGTGAACGTGGGCGCCTTTTTCGCGGGCGGCCATGGCGTTCAGCACAACGAGGCGCGCGTCATCGACCCAGCAATCGGAGTATTCGAAGCCTTTGGTGATTTCGCTTTTCAGTGCGCTGTCCGCACCGAACTTGAGGCTTTTCGAGCCTGCCAGTTTTTCCCGTTTGCCGAGGTGGTCATACAGGAACAGGCCGGCGCGAATCATCCACGCCGGGCGCAAGTGCGGGCGATGCGGCAACACGAAGCGCATCTGCTTGACGATGTGCGGCGCCTTGGCCAGCAACACTTCGCGTTCGGCAAGGGCTTCGCGCACCAGGCGGAATTCGTAATGTTCGAGGTAGCGCAGGCCGCCGTGGATCAGCTTGCTGCTGGCTGAGGACGTGTGGCTGGCCAGGTCGTCCTTTTCACAAAGGAACACCGAAAGACCGCGGCCGGCGGCATCCGCTGCAATCCCTACGCCATTGATCCCGCCACCGATGACGGCGATGTCGTAGACCTCAGCGAGAGGGGGCGTAGGCAAGGTAGAAGTGGGCATCGGCTGGCCTCGGTGCTTGTATTATGTATTTGAATTCGAACATTAATGTTCATTTGCGAAAATGGTAGCCCATAAAGACGCCCACAGCCAGCTAACTTCGATTGAAAAAACTGATCGAAGGGCGGTTAAAGGAAAATTTTCGAACATTCGCGCACAGATCGTTCCCACGCTCTGCGTGGGAATGCATCAAAAGACGCTCTGCGTCGGCGTTGAGGTGAGACGGGCATTCCCACGCGGAGCGTGGGAATGATCTGTTGCGGAGAGGGTTAAACGACTTCGAGTCGAATCTTGTGCTGACTCAACAATTGCGCCAACGCCGGCACTGGCTGCTGATCGGTGACCAGGCAATCGATCAGGCTGATCGGCCCCAGGCGAATCATGGCGTTGCGCCCGAATTTGCTGGAGTCCGCCGCCAGAATCACTTTCCGCGCATTGGCGATGATCGCCTGCGACACCCGCACTTCCTGATAATCGAAATCCAGCAGGCTACCGTCTTCATCGATGCCGCTGATGCCCACCAGCGCGAAGTCGACTTTGAACTGGTTGATAAAGTCGACACTCGCCTGACCGACCACACCGCCGTCGCGCCGCACGTTGCCACCGGTCAGCAGAACGTCGAAGTCGTCCTTGGCGCTGAGCATCGAGGCCACGTGCAGGTTGTTGGTGATGATTTTCAGGTGATTGTGGTTGAGCAGCGCCCGGGCAATCGATTCGGTGGTGGTACCGATATTGATGAACAACGAGGCGTGATCGGGGATCTGGGCGGCAATGGCTTCGCCGATGCGCTGTTTTTCATCGCGCATCTGATCGGCGCGCATGGCGTAGGCAGTGTTTTCGACACTGGAATCGTAGGCCGCGCCGCCATGGTAGCGACGCAACAGATTGGCTTCCGCCAGCTGATTGATATCGCGGCGGATGGTTTGCGGTGTGACGACGAACAGCGTGGCCATTTCCTCGATACTGACGTAGCCGCGTTCGCGAACCAGTTCGAGGATTTGCTGCTGACGGGGAGGCAGATTCATGGGGCTTCCTTTGGGCTGCCGTGCAAAATTTGCCCATGATGCCGCAGGAATCCGCTCCCGACCAGTTACAACCTACTGTGAACCTGTTGTTGGCTTATTCAGCGCCTTCATGGGGTTCCCAATCGCGGGTGCGGCTGACGGCTTTTTTCCAGCCAGCGTAGAGTTTTTCCTTCGCGGCTTCGTCCAGGGTCGGTTCGAATTCGCGCTCGATCACGGCCTTGCCGCGCAGTTCTTCCAGGCTGCCCCAGAAGCCACACGCCAGACCGGCCAGGTAAGCGGCGCCGAGTGCCGTGGTTTCACGCATTTGCGGACGTTCAACGTGAGTGCCGAGGATGTCGGCCTGGAATTGCATCAGGAAGTTGTTGGCTACCGCACCACCGTCCACGCGCAGGGCTTTGAGGCGTTCGCCGGAATCCTGTTGCATGGCGTCGAGGACGTCGCGGGTCTGGTAGGCAATCGACTCCAGGGCAGCACGAATGATGTGATCCACGCGCACACCGCGGGTCAGGCCGAACAGGGCGCCACGGGCATACGGGTCCCAGTACGGCGCGCCCAGGCCGGTGAAGGCCGGCACCAGGTATACGCCGTTGCTGTCCTTGACCTTGTTGGCGAAGTATTCGGTGTCATGGGCGTCATTGATGATTTTCAGTTCATCACGCAGCCACTGAACCGTGGAGCCGCCGTTGAATACCGCGCCTTCCAGCGCATACGCCACTTCGCCGCGAGGGCCGCAGGCGATGGTGGTCAGCATGCCGTGCTTGGACTTCACCGCTTTGTCGCCAGTGTTCATCAGCAGGAAGCAACCGGTGCCGTAGGTGTTTTTCGCCTGGCCTGGCTCGACGCACATCTGGCCGAACAGCGCGGCTTGCTGGTCACCGGCGATACCGCCGATGGCGATGCCGCTTTTGGTGTGACCATAGATTTCGGACGAGGATTTAACTTCCGGCAGCATTTCGCGCGGAATATCCAGCACCTCCAGCATCTTCGCGTCCCACTCCAGGGTGTGGATGTTGAAGAGCAGGGTGCGCGAGGCGTTGGTGTAGTCGGTGACGTGGACTTTGCCGCCGGTAAATTTCCAGATCAGCCAGCTGTCGACGGTGCCGAACAGCAGCTCGCCGTTACGCGCACGCTCGCGGCTGCCTTCGACGTTGTCGAGGATCCACTTGAGCTTGGTACCGGAGAAGTACGGGTCAGTGACCAGGCCCGTGGTGTCGCTGATGTATTGCTCGTGACCGTCACGCTTGAGCTGCTGGCAGATCTCGGTGCTGCGGCGGCACTGCCAGACGATCGCGTTGTAGATCGGGCGGCCGGTGGTCTTGTCCCAGACCACGGTGGTTTCGCGCTGGTTGGTGATACCGATGGCTGCGACCTGATCGTGATGCAGGCCGGCTTGTGCCAGGGCCTCGACCATCACGGCGCTTTGGGTGGCGAAGATTTCCATCGGGTCATGTTCGACCCAGCCGGCTTGCGGGTAATGCTGGGCGAATTCGCGTTGGGCGGTGCAGACCACGTTCGCATCGCGGTCGAAAATGATCGCGCGCGAGCTGGTCGTACCCTGATCGAGGGCAATGATGTAGTTCTTATTCTGAGTGTCGGTCATGTCGATTGCCTTGGACGAAAAAAGGGAGTGAGGTCAGGCGCGCGCCACAGGGGCAGGGTCACGCGCCTACGGTATCAAGAAGTTCTTGGTTTGCCGTCAATGGCCGGTGTTGCTTCCTTTGTAGCAGGTGTGGTGCTGGGCAGATGGCGGGCAATCAGCCCGCGATAGGCGGCAGCGCCGAGGCAGGCACCGACAATCGGTGCAAAAACAGGAATCAGGAAGTACGGGATATCACGCCCGCCGGTGAAGGAAATTTCACCCCAGCCGGCGAAGAAAGTCATCAACTTCGGTCCGAAATCACGCGCCGGGTTCATCGCGAAGCCGGTCAACGGGCCCATCGAGCTGCCAATCACCGCAATCAGCAGGCCGATCAGCAGCGGTGCCATCGGACCGTTGGGCAGGCCGTTGTTGTCATCGGTCAGGGACATGATCACGCCCATCAGGATCGCGGTGATGATCACTTCCACCAGGAACGCCTGGGCCGTGGTCAGGGCTGGATTGGGGAAGGTCGAGAACACCGACGCCAATTCCAGGCTGGCCTGAGTGCCGCGGACCATATGGTGGGTTTGTTCGAAATCGAAGAAGAGATTGCTGTACAGCGTGTAGACCAGCAGTGCGCCGCAAAAGGCGCCTGCCACTTGGGCAAGGATATAAAACGGCAATTTACGCTTTTCGAAGTCCGCGAAAATGCTCAGCGCAATGCTCACGGCAGGATTGAGGTGCGCCCCGGAAACCCCGGCGGTCAGGTAGATTGCCATGCTGACGCCGACGCCCCAGATGATGCTGATTTCCCACAAGCCAAAGCTGGCACCCGCGACCTTGAGCGCGGCAACACAACCGGTGCCGAAAAAGATAAGCAGGGCAGTGCCCAGAAACTCGGCCATGCATTGGCTCGAGAGCGACGGTTGTTGTAAAGCAGTTGTCATTGAAAACCTCAATTGTTTTTGTTGTCTGGCGCTTTTTTCATCATGGTCCAAGCGCGATTTCCACCAAGGCAGGATCCCCATCCTGGACTTGGTTTACTGCCGGGTGCTGCTGTAGGACTTTTCGTGCTGTATTCAGATTCGAAAAAATATAGACAAGAAACACTGCTGTCAAAGGTCGAAAGTGAACTGTCGGTCACAATCCAACTATTAGTCAGGTGAATGATCGTATTGTTCACGCAGTGGTTCCTGCGCGGACGAACGGTAAAAGTCGGCGCCAGCCCTTTAAAACAGGGCCGCAATAGAGCCTTTTGCGAGGCAATGTCCTAGAATCCAGCGCAGGATTTTTCTACTGCCGCCCAGTCTGGAGCTGTCATGACCCCCGCATTGGATTTGTTGAAAAAAGTTCGAGCCGAACATCGCGTGCACAGTTACGAACATGATCCAAAGGCCGCGTCCTATGGGTTGGAGGCCGCAGAGAAGCTTGGGCTCGACCCGGCGCAGGTGTTCAAGACCTTGCTGGCGGCCAGTGAAAAAGGTGAATTGCTGGTGGCGGTGGTACCGGTCGTCGGGAGTCTGGACTTGAAGCATCTGGCGCATGCGGCGGGCGTGAAAAAAGTCGAAATGGCTGATCCGGCGGCTGCACAGCGAGCGACGGGTTATCTGCTGGGCGGAATCAGTCCGTTGGGGCAGAAGAAGCGTTTGCGTACTTTCATCGATAACTCGGCTCAGCCTTTCGCCAGTATTTTTGTCAGTGCGGGGCGACGTGGTCTGGAAGTGGAATTGGCGCCAGCGGTGCTGGCCGAACATACCCAAGCCAAGTTCGCCGATATCAGTCGCGTCTGATTGAGGCTTATCCAGACGGGTCTGTATGGTGGAAATTCGGTTTCTCTGTCACTGGTGTGAGTCAGCCTGGCGCGGCATGCTGGGGGATCTGACAAAGGGAGAAGGTCATGCAGCTTGAATTTCACCAGGTCGACGCGTTCAGTGATCGGCCGTTCAGTGGCAACCCGGCGATGGTCTATCGACTCGATGCCTGGCTCGCCGATGAGTTGATGCAGAAAATCGCCGCCGAACACAATCTCGCCGAAACCGCCTTTGTGGTGCGTGAAGGGCAGGGCTGGCACATCCGCTGGTTTACCCCGACCACCGAGGTGCCGTTGTGCGGCCATGCGACGCTGGCCAGCGCCTATGTGTTGTTTGAGATCTATAAAGAACCTGCCGAACGCCTGGACTTCATTTGCAAGTCCGGCCCGTTGAGCGTGAGCCGCGAAGGTGGGCGTTTATGGTTGGACTTCCCGGCGATCACGCCTTCGGAGGTCGGCGTCACTCTGGACGTCGAGCGCGCCTTGGGGGTCGAAGTGGTCGATGTGCTGGGGTCAAACGAGTTGTTTGTGGTGTTGGAGTCAGAACAGGCTGTGCTCGATTGCCAGCCAGACATGCTCGCATTGGCGAAGCTGCCGTGGCCCGGGGCTATCGTGACCGCCAAAGGCAGCAAGCATGATTTTGTCTCTCGCTATTTCGCGCCAGCGATTGGTATCAACGAAGACCCGGTGACCGGCTCGACCCATTGCAGCCTGATTCCGTATTGGTCGAAACGGCTGGGTAAATCGGCCCTGACCGCGTATCAGTGTTCGAAACGGGGGGGGGAGTTGTTCTGCCGGCTGGAAGGTGATCGGGTGAAGATTGGCGGCAATGCGACGCTCGTTGCGAGCGGCACACTGATATTGGCTTAACGCAAAACACCTGTAGGAGTAAGCCTGCTCGCGATGGCGGTATATCAGTCGACATCTTCGTTGACTGACATATCGCCATCGCGAGCAGGCTTACTCCTACAGGTGGTCCGTATGTATCAGTTGGCGTTGCTGTAGCGGCGCACACCCGATTCGACGGCCGGAATCTGCGCGGCAACGCTGCCGGACGCCTGGAACAACACCAGGTGATCAGCCGCCACACGAATGCCGACGTCAGCACCGACCTGATGATCAGCATGGCTCGGGAAAATCGATTCCAGCTGCGCCCCGGTTGGCATCTGCAACCGATACAACGTCGACGCGCCCTGGAAGGACTTGCCGACAATTCGCGCCTTCAACGGGCTGTCCGGGGCATAGACGATATCGTCCGGGCGTAGCAACACGTCCACCGCGCCGCCCATCGGCCAGGTGTAAGCCCGATTGCCGCGCAATTCACCCAGCTCGGTCAGTACCGATTCCGGGCTGCTCAACTGGCCACGAATGAAGTAACCCTGGCCAATGAAGCTGGCCACAAACGGTGTCTGCGGTTCGTGATACAGGTTGTAAGGCGTGTCCCACTGTTCCAGCCGACCTTCCTTGAACACACCGACATGATCGCTGACCGCGAACGCCTCTTCCTGGTCGTGGGTCACCAGAATCGCGCTGGTGCCACGGGCCTTGAGAATGTCGCGCACTTCATGGCTGAGCTTGCGTCGCAGCTCGCCATCAAGGTTGGAGAACGGTTCGTCGAGCAACAGCAGTTGGGGTTCCGGCGCCAGTGCACGGGCCAGTGCAACACGTTGCTGCTGACCGCCGGACAGTTCATGCGGGAAGCGCTTGCCGAGGTTCTTCAGGTTGACCAGTTCCAGCAGCTCTTCGGTCACGCGCTCCTTTTGCGGATGCTTGCGGATCCCGAAGGCGATGTTCTCGGCCACGCTCAAATGTGGGAACAGAGCGTAGTCCTGAAACACCATGCCGATCCGGCGTTTCTCCGGGGCGAGGGTAAAACCGGCGCGGGAAATGGTCTCGCCGGCCAAGGTGATTTCACCTTCGTGCACCGGTTCGAAACCGGCGATCGCCCGCAACGTGGTGGTTTTGCCGCAGCCCGAAGAGCCGAGCAGGCAACCGATGTCACCGGCATTCAGATGCAGGTTGAGGTTCTGCACGACCCGCTGGTCTTGATAGCCGCAGGCGAGGTTACGCAGGTTAAGCAGTAATGGCTGGCTCATGCGTGGTGATACGAAGGCGGGACGAGAAATTCGAGCAAGGCCTTTTGCGCGTGAAGACGGTTTTCGGCTTGATCCCAGGCGACCGAGCGTTTGTCGTCGAGCAGGTCGACGCTGATCTCTTCGCCGCGGTGGGCCGGCAGGCAATGCATGAAGAGCACGTCGTCCGCAGCCAGGTCGAGCAGCGCGCGATTGACCTGGTAGGGCGCAAACAGCTTCAGGCGCTTGGCGGTTTCTTCTTCCTGGCCCATGGAGGTCCAGACGTCGGTACTCACCAGGTGAGCGCCGCGCACGGCTTCCTTTGGATCGCGGACGATGGTCACGCGATCGCCGGCCTTGGCCACGAAATCAGGGTTGGGCTCGTAACCTTCAGGGCAGGCAATGCGCAGCGGGAAGTCGAACTGGATCGCCGCTTCTATATAGCTGTTGCACATGTTGTTGCCGTCGCCGATCCAGGCCACGGTCTTGCCCTGGATCGAACCGCGATGTTCGAGGAAGGTTTGCATGTCGGCCAGCAACTGGCACGGGTGCAGGTCATCGGACAGGCCGTTGATCACCGGCACGCGGGAGTTGGCCGCGAATTCAGTCAGGGTGCTGTGGGCAAAGGTCCGGATCATCACGGCGTCGAGCATGCTCGACATGACAATCGCGCAGTCGCCGATCGGCTCGCCACGGCCCAGTTGCGTGTCGCGCGGCGACAGGAAGATCGCCTGGCCGCCGAGCTGGATCATGCCGGCTTCGAATGAGATCCGGGTTCGGGTCGAGGACTTCTCGAAAATCATCCCCAGGACGCGGTTTTTCAGAGGCTCGAACAGTACGCCGCGGTTACGCAGGTCCTTGAGCTCAACGCCTCGACGGATCACGCTGACCAGCTCTTCGGGCGTGCAATCCATCAGGGAGAGAAAGTGCCTTGCGCTCATCATTGACTACCTTTTTGCTACAAACCGCAGATGCTCAAAGCCTTGTTTAACGGAACAACGGGCGAGACCTGCGGCGTAAGCCGCACGGGGCGACGAAATAGGGGAAGGCGCGATCTTATAATTAAATGTCGCGTCTTACCAATAGGGGGCTCATTTTTACCGCTTCGAAAGGTTGCAGCGCTGCAACCGTTCGATGCAAGCGAAGGTTTTTTGATCCTCGTCGCTCAGCATTTGTACACGGTGCCGAAGCGGGTATGCAACCACCCCTTTGTTCAGGCTCGCGCATTGAGCGCGTGCTTCTGCCCAGGGGCTATGCGCCGAAGATGGCCTGTTTTCTCAAGGGCTACGTTGTCTGTTGTTAGGGTTTTGCGTGCGGGAATCAGGCGGCACTCAGGTAATCTGCACCTCATTACGTAAAGTCGACTGAATCTAGTCAGACACTCCCAAGGAGGGACCCCGCCGTATGTCGATCAATAAAACCGGATACGCAGGCCTGACACGGCTTCGCCGGGTCTCTCCGGCGTTTGATACGGCAGTGCTGTCCACGGTCATGGGCTTCGCGATCATCGCCAGCACGATTTACCCCGGCGTTCCGAGCGCCGTGGTGGGGGCCATCGTCGGTGCTTTTATTGGCGTGAAGAATTTCAAGGGCGACACGAGTGCAGATTGATTCGAGGAATGCCTCGCCAGTCAGTGAGGTGTGTCTTCATCTCCGAGCTTTCTCGGTGTCTGGCCTGAAACACTTGCTAATGCAAAGTGCTGGGTTATAACTACCTGACGAGTGACGCAGGAAGCCTTCGAAATGGAATCGAAAGAACAGCTGTTAATGGATTTACTCGGCCTCACGGCCCGCTCCCTGACCCACCTCACCGCCTCAATGACCTCGATGTGCTTCGAGCTGATGCGCAGCGAAGACGAAGTGACCAAAGCCGCCGGTCGACGAATGATTGATCGCATGGCAACCATCAGCACCGGGCTCGACGAGCATTGGCGACTGATCGGCGAGCTCACCGGCGTGCATGTTCCCCAGGAACAAGTCGAAACCCTTCAGGAACTCCAGTTGCAGGCGGCACCCGGTTTGCCGCCGAACTGAGTGCAAACGGCCATCGGCTGGCCTGATGGGCGCCGATTCACAAGACGAACGTCGCTGGCGCAGGAGCGTGTCTGGCGCCATAGTTTTGATCCCGCGGCCGCTATTGCCCGCTCAGAACAAGACAGAGACTGGCCATGACCAAGACTCTCCATCACCGTGCCTGCCACTTGTGTGAAGCCATTTGCGGCCTGACCCTCGAAACCACTGAAGCCGACGGCGCGGTGCAGATCACCTCGATCAAGGGCGATCCGCTGGATACGTTCAGCCGTGGGCACATCTGCCCCAAGGCGGTGGCCCTGCAAGATATTCAGAACGATCCGGATCGTCTGCGTCAGCCGATGCTGCGAGTGGGCAGCGAATGGCAACCTATCGCGTGGGAAGACGCCTTCAGCCTGGTAGCCGAACGCCTCGCAGCGATTCAGGAGCGTCACGGGCAGAACGCGGTGGCGGTGTACCAAGGCAACCCCAGCGTGCACAACTACGGGTTGATGACCCACAGCAATTATTTCCTGGGGCTGCTGAAAACCCGTAACCGTTTTTCCGCGACGTCCGTCGATCAGTTGCCGCATCACCTGACCAGTCATTTGATGTACGGCCATGGATTGTTGTTGCCGATTCCGGACATCGATCACACCGATTTCATGCTGATCCTGGGCGGTAACCCGCTGGCGTCCAACGGCAGCATCATGACCGTGCCGGATGTGGAAAAGCGCTTGAAGGCGATTCAGGCCCGGGGCGGCAAAGTGGTGGTGGTCGATCCGCGTCGCAGCGAAACCGCCGCGATGGCCGATCAGCACCTGTTCGTGCGTCCCGGTGGCGATGCGGCGTTGTTGTTCGGGCTGCTCAATACCTTGTTCGCTGAAAACCTGACGCGTGAGAGTCATTTGCCGGTCGACGGTCTGGATGACGTGCGCCAAGCCATCGCCACGTTCACCGCCGAAGCCATGAGCCCGTTGTGCGCCGTACCGGCCGAACAGATCCGCCAACTGGCGCGGGATTTTGCGGCGGCGCCGACCGCGGTGTGTTACGGCCGCATGGGCGTCTCGACCCAAGCATTCGGTACGCTGTGCCATTGGCTGGTGCAATTGATCAATCTGGTCACCGGCAACCTTGATAGCGTCGGCGGTGCGTTGTGCACTGAGCCGGCGGTGGACCTGGTGGCGTCGACTTCGGGCGGGCATTTCAATCGGTGGCAAAGCCGTGTGTCCGCACGTCCGGAATACGCCGGCGAGTTGCCGGTATCGGCGCTGGCCGAAGAAATGCTCACCGAAGGGGAAGGGCAGGTTCGCGCCCTGATCACCGTCGCCGGCAATCCGGTGCTGTCGACACCCAATGGCCGGCAACTGGAACAAGCGCTGGATGGTCTGGAATTCATGGTCAGCGTCGACCTGTACATCAATGAAACCACGCGCTATGCCGACCTGATTCTGCCCTCGACCTCGGCGCTGGAAAACGATCACTACGACACGACGTTCAACATGTTCGCGGTACGCAACGTGACGCGTTTCAACCGGGCGATTCTGGCCAAGCCGGAAGGTGCGTTGCATGACTGGGAGATCTTTGTCGGCCTGGCCAAGGCGTTTGCGGCGAAGACTGGCAAAGAACTGAAACCGACGATTGCGCCCGCGCAAATGATCGACCTTGGCTTGCGGATGGGGCTGTATGGCGATGCGTCGGAACACAAACTGTCGCTGGCCACCTTGTTCGACCATCCGCATGGGGTCGACCTGGGCGCGTTGAAATCCAACCTCGCGCCACGTTTGAAAACCGCCAATCAGCGAGTGCAGGCAGCGCCGCCGGCGATCCTTGCCGACCTCGCACGTTTCGCCGCACTACAAGCACCGGCCGCTGATCAGTTGCTGATGATTGGCCGCCGTCATGTGCGCAGCAACAACTCGTGGATGCACAACTATCACCGCCTGGTGAAGGGCAAACCACGTCATCAATTGCTGATGCACCCCGACGACCTGTCCAGTCGCGGACTCAGCGACGGGCAGCGCGTGCGGGTGAGTTCGAGGGTGGGCATGATTGAAGTGGAAGTGGTCGCCAGCCTGGACATGATGAAAGGCGTGGTCAGCCTGCCGCACGGCTGGGGGCATGCCCGGCCGGGTGTGCAGATGACGATTGCCAGTGGCCAGCCGGGATCCAGCGCCAATGACCTGACCGATGAATGTCTGCTCGACGAGTTGTCGGGGAATGCGGCGTTGAACGGCGTGCCGGTCACCGTGGCGGCGGCGTGATCGTGTCTGTCGGGGAGACCGAGCATGGCGCTCGGGTTTCCGTTACAATGCGCCACCGTGCCGACCTCTGAGTCGGAAAGTTCAGCCGAGGTGCTCCATGGATATCATCGAAACGATTAAAGAGCAGATTGCTAACAACACCATTCTGCTTTACATGAAAGGTTCGCCGAATGCCCCGCAGTGTGGCTTCTCCGCGAAAGCCGCGCAGGCCGTGATGGCATGTGGCGAAAAGTTTGCGTACGTGGACATCCTGCAGAACCCGGAAATCCGCGCCAACCTGCCAAAATACGCCAACTGGCCAACCTTCCCGCAACTGTGGGTCGGTGGTGAGCTGGTCGGCGGTAGCGACATCATGACTGAAATGGCTGCTGACGGTTCGTTGCAGACCACGATCAAAGCCGCTGTTGAAGCGGCCGCTGCCAACAAGACCGAAGCTTGATTCGGTATTTGTAGGCAATAAAAAAGCCCCGCCTCTTTAAAAGAGTGCGGGGCTTTTTAATGTCTCGAGTTTAGCGGGCGCTCACTTACTCGTCTTCGCCCATCTGCGATTGCAGGTAGTTCTCAAGACCGACTTTATCGATCAGGCCCAGTTGGGTTTCCAGCCAGTCGATATGTTCTTCTTCGGATTCGAGAATGTCTTCGAGCAGTTCACGGCTACCGAAGTCACCGACCGTTTCGCAATGAGCGATGGCGACTTTCAGATCGGCATGGCCGGTGCGCTCGATACGCAGGTCGCACTCAAGCATTTCCTTGGTGTGCTCGCCGATGTGCAACTTGCCCAGGTCCTGGACGTTCGGCAGGCCTTCAAGGAACAGGATGCGCTTGATCAGCTTGTCCGCGTGCTTCATCTCATCGATGGATTCGTGGTACTCGTGCTTGCCCAGCTTGTTCAGGCCCCAATCTTCATACATGCGCGCATGCAAGAAGTATTGATTGATCGCGACCAGCTCATTGGCAAGGATCTTGTTGAGATGCTGGATGACTGTAACGTCGCCTTTCATGATGGGGTCCTGCCCTGAGTAGCTGTCAATAAGACTGAGTTTGAGCTGCGTATGTAAGGGTGTCAAACCTAAGTTATTGAAACTTATATGAAAATTAATCTGAATAAGAATGTTTGTGTTCCGCGTCTGGAGCGTAAGCGATTGATTTTCAGACATAAAAAAACCGGACATCAAGTCCGGTTCTTTGAAACAGGGGCTTTACGCGGCAGTAAATTCTACCGGGAAAGGAATGGCTGCCTGGGCCGATTGCAATTTGGTCAGGGTTTCGCGAACCACTTCCTTTGCAAGGCAGGCGCATTTGCCGCATTGGCTGGCTACGCCGGTGGCCTGACGGACTTCCTTATAGCTGCAGCAACCTTCATAGATTGCATCGCGGATTTGACCGTCGGTGACGCCAGTGCAGAGGCAGACATACATAAGAAAAAACCGTCGCTGGTTGTGACTCAATTGCGATGGATCTTAATGTTAACGAGAATGATTGTCAAAGTGGTTTCTGAAAGCTTTGCGATATAAGCGGGCGTGACCGACGAACGGTTTTCAATCAGGCAATCTGCCAGTAACGGTCATTACGGCAATTTTGCTCCTCCTGAAAAAAACCGTTGAGGACAGCCTAAAAACGCCGTGTATGATGGTCGGTCCTTCGAAGGGGATCGTGTCACAGGGCTGTCGCCTGAGGGTGGCAGGCTGATGCGAATCCAGTTCTTCACGTTAATAGACCAGGAGATATCCAATGAGCGTACTCGTAGGCAAACAAGCCCCGGACTTCACCGTTCCAGCCGTCCTCGGCACTGGCGAAATCGTAGACAGCTTCACCCTGTCGTCGGCCATCAAAGGCAAATACGGCCTGGTGTTCTTCTACCCACTGGACTTCACCTTCGTTTGCCCGTCCGAGCTGATCGCTCTGGACAACCGCATGGCTGACTTCAAGTCCCGCAACGTTGAAGTGGTTGCCGTGTCGATCGACTCGCACTTCACCCACAACGCCTGGCGCAACACCCCGGTGAACAATGGCGGTATCGGCCAGGTTCGCTACACCATGGCTGCCGACATCAAGCAGGAAATCATGAAGGCCTACGACGTTCAGTCCGCTGACGGCGTGGCTTTCCGTGGCGCGTTCCTGATCGACGACAAAGGCGTTGTCCGTTCGCAGATCATCAACGACTTGCCGCTGGGCCGTAACATGGAAGAGCTGATCCGTCTGGTCGACGCTCTGCAATTCCACGAAGAGCACGGCGAAGTTTGCCCTGCCAACTGGAAAAAAGGCGACAAGGGCATGAACGCTTCGCCAGAAGGCGTTGCTGCTTACCTGACCGAGCACGCTGCGGCGCTGTAAGCCCAAGCGTCAGGCATAAAAAAAACCGGCCTCAGTGGCCGGTTTTTTTATGCGCGGGATTCATCAGCGACAGATCAGTCGTTGAAATCTTCCCAGCCGCCCATTTGTTTCCAGCGATTGACGATGCCGCAGAACAGCTCTGCCGTCTTCTCGGTGTCATAACGAGCCGAGTGGGCCTCGCGACCGTCGAAGTCGATATCCGCTGCCTGGCAGGCCTTGGCCAGCACGGTCTGACCGTAGGCCAGGCCGGCAAGGGTCGCGGTGTCGAAGCTGGAGAACGGATGAAACGGGTTACGTTTCATGTCCAGGCGTGCGACGGCTGCGTTGAGGAAGCCCAAATCGAAGCTGCTGTTGTGGCCGACCAGAATCGCCCGTTTGCAGCCGTTGGCTTTCAGGGCCTTGCGGATGCCGCGGAAAATATCGGTCAGCGCCGCTTCTTCACTCACGGCCATGCGCAGCGGGTGATCGAGTTTGATTCCGGTGAATTCCAGCGCCGCTGCTTCGATGTTTGCGCCTTCAAAAGGCTCTACACGGAAGAAGTAGGTGTGATCGGGGTACACAAACCCTTTTTCGTCCATGGCGATGGTGGTTGCAGCAATTTCCAGCAGGGCGTCGGTGGCCGAGTTGAAACCACCGGTTTCTACGTCGACGACGACCGGCAGGTAGCCACGGAATCTGGCTGCCATTGGATGACGAGGACCGCCTCCACCGCCTTGACCGTCCTGTTCGTCGTCGAAATGGTCTTCACTCACGCGTGTTCCTCCAGCAGGCGCCAGCGCAGTTTTTCACCGGCGCGCAGCGGGATAACGGTCAACTCGCCAAATGGCAGGCTGGTTGGGGCGGTCCACTCATCGCGGACCAGGGTGATGCGGTCGGTGTTCGCTGGCAGGCCATAGAAACGCGGGCCGTTGAGGCTGGCGAAGGCTTCGAGCTTGTCCAGCGCGTTGCGCTGTTCGAACGCTTCGGCGTACATCTCGATGGCCGCATACGCGGTGTAGCAACCGGCGCAGCCACACGCGGCTTCTTTGGCGTGCTGGGCATGGGGGGCCGAGTCGGTGCCCAGGAAGAACTTTTCGCTGCCGCTGGTGGCGGCGTCGAGCAGGGCTTCCTGGTGTGTATTGCGCTTGAGAATCGGCAGGCAATAGAAGTGCGGCCGAATCCCGCCCACCAGCATGTGGTTGCGGTTGTACAGCAGGTGATGCGCGGTGATGGTTGCGCCGACGTTGGCCGAAGCCTCGTTGACGAACTGCACGGCATCGGCGGTGGTGATGTGTTCGAACACCACTTTAAGCGTCGGGAAACGCTCGACCACACGGCGCATGTGCTCATCGATGAAGATTTTTTCGCGGTCGAACACGTCGACATCGCCACGGGTGACTTCACCGTGAATCAGCAACGGCATCCCGACTTCGGCCATGGCCTCGAGCGCAGGGAAGATCTTGTCGATGCTGGTGACGCCAGAATCCGAGTTGGTGGTCGCGCCGGCCGGGTACAGCTTGGCGGCGTACACGAAACCGCTGGCCTTGGCCTCGCGAATTTCTTCGGGCTGGGTGCGGTCGGTCAGGTAAAGCACCATCAACGGTTCGAAGCGACTGCCGGCCGGGCGTGCAGCAAGGATTCGCTGGCGATAGCCGTCGGCTTCAGCGGCGTTACGCACCGGAGGTACCAGGTTGGGCATGATGATGGCGCGACCAAAGGTGCGCGCAACATCCGCAACGGTATTGGTCAACACGGCACCATCGCGAAGATGAATGTGCCAGTCGTCGGGACGCAGCAGGGTCAGGCGGTCGGACATGAGGGGATTCCAGGCGGGTCAAACTCAGGGGAATGCTACCGGAAAAGACTCTTGCAGGCACTCGCTATCAAGTTTTACAGGAACCTACCGATATGAATCAGGTATGCCGGAAACATGCGTGTGTCGGTCTTTTTGTTGTAGAAGCCAGTGGAGCCTCCCGTGCGCCAGCGTTATTTAGCCTTGCTCAGCGTGTTTGCCAGCCTTCCTGCGATGGCGCTCACTTTCCAGACGCGTCTGGAGAGCATCGAGTGGACGGTCGAAGGTGACAAGTTCGAATGCCGCCTGACTCAGCCGATCACCGATTTCGGGTCGGGTGAATTCGTACGCCGTGCCGGTGAGCAGGCGATATTTCGTCTGAACACCTACAACGCGATGATTGGGGGCGGTTCGGCAACCTTGCTGGCGGCCGCCGCGCCGTGGCAACCAGGGCGTGGCGACATCAATCTGGGTTTGGTACGCCTGGGCAGCGGTAATGTGCTGTTCAACAGCTCGCAAGCTCAGGCCGGGCGCTTGATCAGTGGCTTGATCGATGGCCGCAGTCCAGTGATCCGGCATGCCTCAGGTGATGGCAGGGTCTCGGAGGTACGGCTGTTGCCGGTCAAGTTCAGCAAGGCGTTCAATGATTACCAAAGCTGCGTGGCGAAACTGCTGCCGAAGAATTTCGAACAGGTCAAACAGTCCGAAATCACCTTCACGGGTGCTGAAGGCATCGATCTCGATGCGCATGCCAAGGCGCAGTTGCAAGTGATGCTGGAGTTCATGAAGGCTGATCCATCGGTCAATCACATCGAGCTCGACGGGCACTCCGACAACAGCGGCAATCGTCTGGCCAACCGTGAACTGTCACGCCGGCGTGCATTGGCGGTGATGGATTACTTCAAGGCCAACGGCATTCAGGAATCGCAGATCACCATGCGCTTCCACGGCGAGCGTTACCCTTTAGCGCCCAACACCAACGCCGCCAACCGCGCGAAGAACCGCCGGGTTGCCGTGCGTCTGGAACGCGTCGCGCCGACGGAGAAAGTCGCGCCTCAAGGGGCGACACCGGGAAGCGCTGCGACGACCTCCTGAGCCTGCTGAAATCGTCGCCCGATCGACAGAATCTGTCGCTTCGTCGTCATAAGCTGTCGCGACACTGTAAATTATTTCGTATGACCGGTAGACTTCACGGCTTTCCGTAGAACCCCGTGGAGTGATGGCATGGCGGACGTAAACAAGGTCGTTCTGGCGTATTCCGGCGGCCTGGACACTTCGGTGATCCTCAAGTGGCTGCAGGATACTTATAACTGTGAAGTGGTGACCTTCACCGCTGACCTGGGTCAGGGCGAAGAGGTCGAACCTGCGCGCGCCAAGGCACAGGCCATGGGCGTCAAAGAGATCTACATCGACGACTTGCGCGAAGAATTCGTGCGTGATTTCGTTTTCCCGATGTTCCGCGCCAACACCGTTTACGAAGGCGAGTACCTGCTGGGTACTTCCATCGCTCGTCCGTTGATCGCCAAACGCCTGATCGAAATCGCCAACGAAACCGGTGCTGACGCCATTTCCCACGGTGCCACCGGCAAGGGCAATGACCAGGTTCGTTTCGAACTGGGCGCGTACGCCTTGAAGCCAGGTGTGAAAGTGATCGCTCCGTGGCGCGAATGGGACCTGCTGTCCCGTGAAAAGCTGATGGATTACGCTGAAAAGCACAACATCCCGATCGAGCGTCACGGCAAGAAAAAATCCCCGTACTCGATGGATGCCAACCTGCTGCACATCTCCTATGAAGGCGGCGTGCTGGAAGACACCTGGACCGAGCACGAAGAAGACATGTGGAAATGGACCGTCTCCCCGGAGAACGCTCCAGACAAACCGCAATACCTGGAACTGACCTACCGTAACGGCGACATCGTCGCACTGGACGGCGTCGAAATGACCCCGGCCACCGTGCTGGCGACCCTGAACCGTATCGGTGGTGAACACGGTATCGGCCGTCTCGACATCGTCGAGAACCGTTACGTGGGCATGAAGTCCCGTGGTTGCTACGAAACGCCTGGTGGCACCATCATGCTGCGCGCTCACCGTGCGATCGAATCGATCACCCTGGACCGCGAAGTGGCTCACCTCAAAGACGAGCTGATGCCGAAATACGCCAGCCTGATCTACACCGGTTACTGGTGGAGCCCTGAGCGTCTGATGTTGCAACAGATGATCGATGCGTCCCAGGCCCACGTGAACGGCGTTGTTCGCCTGAAGCTGTACAAGGGCAACGTGATCGTGACCGGTCGCAAGTCTGACGAATCGTTGTTCGACGCCAATATCGCGACCTTCGAAGAAGACGGTGGTGCTTACAACCAGGCCGACGCAGCGGGCTTCATCAAGCTCAACGCCCTGCGTATGCGCATTGCCGCGAACAAAGGCCGCAAGCTGTTCTGAGACCTTTGCCGTTGGTAATAGAAGTGTGGCCTTGTCGGTGACAAGGCCACACCTCGTAATGGGGATGTTCTACCTGGCATTCTTCGAGCATTCAGCTTGTTCTTGATGCCTGTTACACCTTTCTGCTGCTTTTCTCTCCTTTTGCTCTTCAAGAGCTACCTGCCGGTCTCTGCCGGATAAAACGTTTGCCCAATGATTGTCAGCGCTTGAGAGCTCGAATTATAAGCAACGCAGAAGATAGAACCGCTGCGCTTCCTTGTCAGTTTCGAATGCTTGAGCACGCTTTCTTTCAGCGATGTCTCCGAGTCGCCGCACGTGAGAAATACGATC
Source organism: Pseudomonas sp. SIMBA_041 (assembly GCF_046535095.1). Lineage (NCBI taxonomy): Bacteria > Pseudomonadati > Pseudomonadota > Gammaproteobacteria > Pseudomonadales > Pseudomonadaceae > Pseudomonas > Pseudomonas sp. SIMBA_041. Next base: position 155,538 of record NZ_JAWRXJ010000007.1, on the reverse strand, counting down.
ACTTGCGCGAGGTTTTTCTGTGGGGGCTGAATGCTCTCCAGCAGCGAGCTGAACGCTAACGGCTGACCCGTTACGCGCGCATCGACGATGTGCAGATCCTTCAGCCGTTCAGGCAGGCAGACGTAATGCCGGGCCGCAAGATTAGGCATGGAGGCAGTGTTGTCCTTGCGATCAGCGCTTTTCATGACAGCTAAAAAGTGCTCTCCCTTTTCAAAATCAGAAGGCGCGTAAAGCGACCGATAATTGAAGTTAAGGGTCACGAAGAACAGGAAAAGCAAATAAAACGGAAAGCTGATCAGAAACCAGATGTACAGCGCTCGTTCTTCATCGCCGAGAAAGGGCAATGAAAGAGCCGCGGATGCTTCAGACAGTGTCGCGAATATTGCAATGATAGTCATGGGGGTCGTCATTTTTCTTTTGGGTTTCATAATGGTCTTTGCTCATTGTGGTATTAACTTTTGCTCTATGGTTTAAAGGTTTGTTTGTTGGGTTGTTGGAATCTGTTGTGCGAAAGCTGTTGGCAATATAGTTGTGGGATTCTCCGATTTCGAGTTGTATGTTTTAAAGTTTTGGTGAGCTGGCGTAAGTGTTTGAGTGTTGTTTTTTTTTGTGTGGCATGTTTTGCTGGAAAACATTGTGGGTTGTCTGATTTTTAAGTGTGTCCTGAAATAAGTAATTTGTTGTGCCGGAAGATGATATTTTTTGTGTAAGGTTTTCTATCGAGGGGAGCGTCTTGCCAGTTTTCGAGTGTAGCTGAGTACTGGTTTTTTTGTCGGAGGCGCGCGCGTGATGGATTAATGTTTTTTATTGCCGTAATTCGGTACGGAAAAATGACCGGAAGGCTGGGTGCGCGAAATTTGATACCGTGCAGGATGCAATTTGTTTTAAGAAATTTGTAGGACCAATCTTTTAAATTTGTAAGAAATGTCTCTGGTTGTGGGTGGCTGAGGGCGGCGGCATGCCATGGATGAAGCGACTAGGCTATTGTGCGGGCTCTAAAAATTCGAACAGCGAAATTGGACTTGCCCATGAATAAAGTGCTGATCGTGGATGATCACCCCGTCATTCGTCTTGCGGTGCGTATGCTAATGGAGCGCCATGGCTACGAAGTCATTGCAGAAACAGATAACGGCGTGGACGCATTACAACTGGCCCGTGAACTAATGCCGGACATTGTCATTCTGGATATTGGAATACCCAAGCTGGATGGGCTGGAGGTCATTGCGCGACTGACATCGACGGCGATGCCACTTAAAGTGCTGATATTGACTTCACAGGCGCCGGGGCATTTTTCCATGCGTTGCATGCAGTCGGGGGCTGCTGGCTATGTATGTAAACAACAGGACCTGACTGAGTTGCTCAGTGCAATAAAAGCCGTGCTGTCAGGCTACAGTTACTTTCCGAATCAAGCGTTGCATACCGTGCGGTCAAGTCTTGGCAATGCCAGTGAAGCCGATATGGTGGATCGTTTGTCCGGACGTGAAATGATGGTTTTACAACAGTTGGCCAGAGGAAAGACCAATAAGGAGATTGCCGATGGAATGTTTCTCAGCAATAAAACCGTCAGTACCTACAAAACCCGCCTGTTGTTGAAGCTTAATGCTCGCTCCCTGGTCGACCTGATCGAACTGGCTCAACGCAATGGCCTGGTATAAGTGCCACCCACGTCTGATGACGCCGTGCTCATCAGCGATTGGCGCTTAGTAAAAAGCCTCCGTTTCGGGAGGCTTTTAGGGGTTACAGGTCAAAATCGTAGTCGGCCAATTGCTTTTGCAGTCGGCGCTCCTCCAGCAGGTTGTCGATGGTGCGACGTTTGCTCAGGTTGGTCTTTGCCACTTCTACCACCGGTTCAGCGTCTTCGGCCTCAACGGGTGTGAAGTCGTCTTCTACGTCCAATTGCTCTTTGCCAGTGCTCATAGGTCAACTCCAGGCTAAGACTGCCTTTGGCGCCCCTTATATCGATAATCGCCCGGCGGGTAAAAAAGATTTTTTCAATCGATGCATCAATAATTTTAATAGCGCCTCAATCGTCCGAGGTCTTTTGCTTGTATTCGCATAAGTCCTCGATCCGGCAGCTGCCGCAGCGGGGCTTGCGGGCCAGGCAAACGTAACGCCCGTGAAGGATCAGCCAGTGATGCGAGTCGAGCAGGTATTGCTTGGGTACAAATTTCATCAGTTTCTGCTCAACCTCGACGACATTCTTGCCGGGAGCAATTCCGGTGCGGTTGCTGACCCGGAAGATATGGGTGTCCACGGCCATGGTCAGTTGGCGAAAGGCGGTATTGAGCACCACGTTCGCCGTCTTGCGGCCGACGCCCGGGAGCGCTTCCAGTTCCTCGCGGGTTTGCGGGACTTCACCGCCGTGGCGTTCCACCAGCAAGCGACAGGTTTCGATCACGTTTTTCGCTTTGCTGTTAAACAGGCCGATCGTCTTGATGTATTCCGACAGCCCTTCGACGCCGAGCGCGTAGATCGCCGCCGGGGTGTTGGCCACGGGATAGAGTTTGGCGGTGGCCTTGTTGACGCCGACATCGGTCGACTGAGCAGAAAGAATGACGGCAATCAGCAATTCGAAGGGCGACGAATAGGCCAGTTCAGTCTTGGGTTCCGGGTTGTCTTCGTGAAACCGGCGGAAAATTTCCAAACGTTTTGCGGCATTCATGGGCGATGCGTTTCCCTAAAAATCAGTCAATCAATGTGAGGGCGTCGAGCGAGCCCAGGCCTGACGTGCGGCGATCAACACTCCCAGCAGGATGAACCCGCCGGGGACTAGCGTGGCGAGGTGCAGACCACCGTTGCCAAGGAGCTCTCGCAGCAGGCCCAGGCCCAGCATCAATGCGCCAAACACGGCGCATAGGCGCAAGCGATCAAGGCGCGGGCTCTGGAAGAAACCGTTGTATTCCAGCACAACGCACTGCAGGGCGATCAGTCCTGCGTAAAGGGCCACAGGCTGGTGCGATTGAAGTGACAACACTTGTGCGGCCATTTGCGCGCAGCTGGTGAGCGTGGCGGCCAGCAGGATACTGGCAAGCAAGCGGGCGGACGGCACCAGTCGCGATCGCAAGGCCCACATGCCAATGCCGTAAGCACTGATGACCACGATGAACATCAGCCACAGTCCCAGCGCCGCCGTCCAGGAGGTCGTGGCGCCGATCAGGGGCGCCAGCAACAGCGAGTTTTGCAGGGTCGATGACTTAGTCATGGGCGCCACTCCCGATCAATTGATCGCGGTGTTCATCGAAGTAGCGCAAGGCGTCATGAATGGCGCTGATCACCGCCCTTGAAGTGATGGTCGCCCCTGCCACCTGATCGAATTGTCCCTGATCCTTTTTCAAGGCCCAGCCCGTGTCGCCGGGGTCGTTGCGGGACTTACCGGTAAACACCTGAAGCCATGCGTTCGGCCAGTCGGCGATCTTGCCCCCCAGCCCCGGCGTTTCCGATTGCTTGAGGGTTTTGACCCCCAACAACTTACCGTTGGCATCGATGGCAATCATCAACTCGATTTTGCCTTCATAGCCCAGAGTCTGGCTGCGCAGCAATACCGCGCTCGGCTGGCCGGCCTTGGTCGCCAGGTTGCCGCCCAGCAGCGTGCTGTTGGCCAACGGGATGTTGGCGAGGTCGAGCGGCTGTTCCAGTGGTTGATTGTCGTAGTTTTCCGGCGGTAGCAGGTCCAGCAGGTTGCGACTGTCGATCAGCCGTTGTTCTGCCGCAATGCGCGGGGCGCTGCTGTGGTGCGCGAAGTAAGTCGCGCCGATTCCCAATCCGGCCAGTAACACCAGAATCACCACACTGGACGCTCGGTTCATGGGGTCACTGGCTCCTGCCTGGACGCGATAAAACGCTCCAGCGCCGGTACACAAAGGTTCATCAGCAGCACGGCAAATGCCAATCCGTCCGGATAACCGCCCCAGGTCCGTATCAGGTAAGTCAGCAAGCCGACACCGAGACCAAAGAGCAATCGGGCACCTGCGTTTTTTGCCCCGGACACCGGTTCAGTGACAATGAAAAAAGCCCCCAGCATGGTGGCTCCGGTGAGCAGATGAAACAGCGGTGAGCCATGGGAATCGGAGCCCGAACCGTTCCAGCACAGCAGGCTGATGACAAACAGGCTGGCGAGCATGCCGACCGGTGCATGCCAGCTGAACACTCGACGTTGCAGGAGAAAGAGGCCGCCGGCGAGAAAAGCCAGGTTGACCCATTCCACGCCGCGTCCGCCGAAATGACCGAATGCCGGGTTGCCGGCAAAGAGTTCGTCCATGGTCAGGCTTTTGTTGATGCGCAGGCTGTCCAGTGCGGTGGCCTGGGCCCAGGCGTCTGGTGTCGCGCTGAGGTTGAAGCCGAATATCTGTTGCAGGCCGCCGAGCAAGTCCATGCCGTGGGAGGATGGCCAGTGCGTCATCTGTTGGGGAAACGTCACCAGCACCAGAGCGAAACCGAGCATCGCCGGGTTGAACGGATTCTTGCCCACCCCGCCATACAACTGTTTGCCGAGTATCGCGAACGCCGCTGCACAGACCGTCAACCACCACGGACAGTACGGCGGCAATGCCAGCGCCAGCAACGTCGCACTGACCAGCGCGCTACCGTCGCTCAACGTGGGTTTGAGCGGACGCCGGCGAAGTCGCAACACGGCACCTTCAACCGCCAGCGCGGTGGCGGCCGCCAGTATCAGGTTGATCAAGACGCCCCAGCCATACAGCCAAAACAACGTCAGCATCCCCGGCACGGTGGCCAGCAACACCAGCTTCATGGCCTGCTGGAGGCGTTCGTCCACCGATTCAAGGGGCGACATAGGCATCCACCTGGCGCTGGGCTTCCAGCAGCCGCGCGCGGGCCTTGGCGATCAATTCGTTCGGGGTGTCCGCACCTCGTTCGAGTTTGCTGACGTCGGCACGGGCGTAGGCCAATTCGGTTTTCAGCTGTCGAAGCTGGCTGTCGATGGGGCGCTTTTCGATGCGTGTCAGGTCCGGCAGCGGTTGTTCACTCGCCGCTTCCGCGACGTGCAACGCCTGTTCCGCCTCATTGAGCGCTTGTTGCAGGGCTTCGAGCTGTTCGGCCGGTGCTTCGTTGGTCTGGGCTTTCTTGAGTTCGGCGCGACGCATGGCCAACTGAATCTTCGCCCGCTTCAACTCGGCATCCTTCGCCGGGACCACTGGCGTCGGGGGGGCTGCTGAAGTGCTTTCCAGTTGCGCCAAAGCCTGTTCGGCGGCCTCGAACTGTTGTTGCAGCACGATCAGTTGCGATTGCTGCTCGAAGGTCGGTGGATGCCCGAAGGCCTTGAGCGACTTGTTCAGCTGCGCCCGACTCATCGCCACATCGATCTTGGCCTTTTTCAACGCCGCATCAGCGTTCGCCGCTTTTTGTGCGCGCACGCGTTCAAGCGCCGCTTGCACCGGGTCAGCCGTCGTCACTTCACTGTATGCAACAGCGCGTTGGGCGCGGGCCTGACGTTCTGCGATTTTCTGTTGTTCCTCGCGCTGCAAGCGGGCGTTGCGTTGTTCAAAGCGGCGCCTTGCATGGTTGCGTTTGGTGGCGCGAGCGCGTTGCTCTTCAAGGCTGAAGGCCAGGCCTCCGACAATCGGCAGTACCGTGGCCAGCGGCAACGGGCGCATCTCGATGCAGTCCACCGGGCAGGGCGCCACGCAGAGGTCGCAACCGGTGCATTCGTCGATGATTACCGTGTGCATCAACTTGGCCGCGCCAACAATGGCGTCGACCGGGCAGGCCTGGATGCATTTGGTGCAACCGATGCATTCGGCTTCGCGAATATAGGCAATCTGCGCCGGGGCTGAACCGCGACTGGTGTCCAGTTCCAGCACCGGTACTTTCAACAGGTCGGCCAATGCCGCAATGGTCTCACTGCCGCCGGGCGGGCACTTGTTGATCGGCTCGCCGCTGGCGATGCCTTCGGCGTAGGGCTTGCATCCGGGGTGGCCACACTTGCCGCATTGAGTCTGCGGCAGGAGGGCGTCGATGCGTTGAATCAGACTCATGTTTTGATCAGTCCGCTAAATCCGAGAAATGCCACTGCGATCAGTCCGGCGCCGATCAGCTCGATCGGCAGGCCACGAAAGGGCAGGGGGATATCGTTATCGAGTGTGCGCTGGCGCAAATCGCTGAACAGGCTCAGCACCAGCCAAAACCCCAGCCCGGCGCCGAGGCACAGGAAGGCGGCGTGAAAGAATCCCTTGTCGTCCTGAGCGTTGAGTAACGTCAACCCGAGCACGCCAGCATTGCCCAAAAGAAGCGGCCAGAGCCCGTCGAACACCAATCTGGGCAACAGCCGCGACAGCGCTTTCAACAATGGTGAGATCAGCAACACGCTTAAGGACAGGAACACGAAAAGACGCAGCGAGGTCAGCTCCAGCGGCACCAGCATCCAACGGTCAGCGCTATAGCCCAGCGTGCCAACCAGCAGCATCAAACAGGTGGTCGCAATGCCCAGTGCATGAACTTGCCGATGCGCGTTGCCCAGTAGCGGATCGGCGCCCAGCGGCCAGTGCAACACGACATTGTTGATCAGGGCAGCGCTGATAAGCGTAAGAAGTATCTCGGTCATGATCGTGCCGGCAAGAACGGGGGCTTTTTAACGAGTGGTCTAAAAAGCTTAGGCATTATCCGGCAAGGACGGAGGGTGGGCCAGATATGAAAATCCCACAGTCGCGTCAGGCACGACTGTGGGATCGGTTTACAGCACGACCTTACTTGATGCGCTGACCCGGCTTGGCGCCGCTGTCAGGGCTGAGCAGGTAGATTTCTTCACCGCCAGGACCGGCCGCCATCACCATGCCTTCGGAGATGCCGAACTTCATTTTTCGTGGCTTGAGGTTGGCGATCATCATGGTCAGGCGACCATCGAGCTTGGACGGGTCCGGGTAAGCACTCTTGATCCCGGAGAACACGTTGCGTTGCTCGTCACCGATGTCCAGGGTCAGGCGCAGCAACTTGTCGGCGCCTTCCACGTGTTCAGCCTTGACGATCAGTGCGACGCGCAGGTCGATCGCAGCGAACGCGTCGAACTCGATCTCTGGCGACAGCGGATCCTTGGCCAGTTCGCCGTTGCCGGCCGGTGCAGCTTCGCCGGTATCGGTTGCGCTGGCGGTCAGGTCTTCTTTCGACGCGTCGCTCATGGCCTGCACTTTCACCGGGTCGATACGGGTCATCAACGGCTTGAACTCGTTCAGCTGGTGGTTGCTGAGCAGGGTGGCGTGGTCGTTCCAGGTCAGCGGTGCGACGTTCAGGAACGCCTCGGCGTCGGCGGCCAGCAACGGCAGGACCGGCTTGAGGAAAATCACCAACTGGCGGAACAGGTTGACGCCCAAGGCGCAGATGGCCTGGACTTCGTCCTGCTTGCCTTCCTGTTTGTTCAGCGACCACGGGGCCTTGTCGGCGATCCAGGCGTTGGCACGGTCGGCCAGGCCCATGATTTCACGCATGGCGCGGGCGAAGTCGCGAGCCTCGTAAGCCTCGGCGATGCTGGGCGCAGCAGCCAGGAACGCGTCGGTCAGCTCAGGTGCGGCATTACCGGCCACCAGTACACCGGCGTTGCCTTTATGGATGAAGCCGGCGCAACGGCTGGCGATGTTGACGACTTTGCCGACCAGGTCCGAGTTGACCTTCTGCACGAAGTCTTCGAGGTTCAGGTCGAGGTCGTCGACGCCACGGCTCAGCTTGGCCGCGTAGTAGTAGCGCAGGTATTCCGGCGACAAGTGATCCAGGTACGTCCGGGCCTTGATGAAGGTGCCACGGGACTTGGACATTTTCTGACCGTTGACGGTCAGGTAGCCGTGCACGTTGATGCCGGTCGGTTTGCGGAAACCCGCGCCTTCAAGCATCGCTGGCCAGAACAGGGCGTGGAAGTTAACGATGTCCTTGCCGATGAAATGGTACAGCTCGGCGGTGGAGTCCTTGCCCCAGAACGCGTCGAAGTCCAGTTCCGGCGTACGGTCGCACAGGTTCTTGAAGCTGGCCATGTAGCCGATCGGCGCATCCAGCCACACGTAGAAATATTTGCCCGGCTCGTCTGGAATCTCGAAGCCGAAATACGGCGCATCGCGGGAGATGTCCCACTGTTGCAGGCCGGCGTCCAGCCATTCGGCGATCTTGTTGGCCACGGCGTCTTGCAGGGTGCCGCTGCGGGTCCAGGCTTGCAGCATTTCCTGGAAGTCCGGCAGCTTGAAGAAGAAGTGCTGGGAATCCTTGAGCACCGGCGTGGCGCCAGAGATCGCCGACTTCGGGTCCTTCAGGTCGGTGGGCGCGTAGGTCGCACCGCATTTTTCGCAGTTGTCGCCGTACTGGTCTTCGGTGCCGCACTTCGGGCAAGTGCCCTTGATGAAGCGGTCGGCCAGGAACATTTTCTTTTCCGGGTCGAAGTATTGCGTGATGGAGCGCTGGGCAATGTGCCCGGCGTCGCGCAGCTTCAGGTAGATCTGGCTCGACAGCTCACGGTTTTCTTCGGCGTGAGTGGAGTGGAAGTTGTCGAAGTCCACCAGGAACTCGGCAAAGTCGGCGCTGTGTTCAGCCTGGACGTTGGCGATCAGTTGTTCCGGGGTGATGCCTTCCTTTTCCGCGCGCAGCATGATCGCCGAACCGTGGGCGTCGTCGGCGCAGACATAAATGCATTGGTTGCCGCGGTGCTTCTGGAAACGCACCCACATATCGGTCTGGATGTATTCCAGCATGTGGCCAAGATGGATCGAACCATTGGCATAGGGCAGGGCGCTGGTGACGAGGATCTTGCGTGGCTCGGACATGGGGCTCGGCTACTTGATGAAACGGAGGTCGGCCACTATAAAGCGCCGGCGCATATTTTTCACCCCGTCAGCCTGTTTCCGGTTGCATCGAATGCCCAAACCTGTGAACAGGCAGTAACAGCGTGAAAATGCTTGTGTGTGGCGAGGGAGCTTGCTCCCGCTGGGTGGCGAAGCCGCCCCAAACCCTGCAACCCGTTTTCGGCGGAAGGAGTGCGTCTGCCTGATTGCGACTGCTTCGCAGCCGAGCCGGAGCAAGCGCCCTCGCCACAAATGTATGTCCGGCGTAGGATACCCGCCTGATTTTCCAGTCTTGCTATCGGAGTTGCCCATGAGCGCCGTCAATCGCGCAGCGGTGGAAGCCGTCCTTCGCCAATACACCGACCCTTACCTGAACCAGGACCCGGTCAGCGCCGGATGTGTACGTAATATCGACATCCAGGGTGATCGTGTCAGCGTCCAGCTGGAGTTGGGTTACGCCGCCGGCGTGTTCAAGAGCGGCTGGTCGCAGATGCTGCAAATGGCTATCGAAGGCCTCGACGGCGTAACGACGGCCCGTGTCGACATCACCAGCGTGATTGCCGCGCACAAGGCTCAGGCGCAGATCCCGGGGTTGGCCAACGTGAAAAACGTGGTGGCCGTGGCGTCCGGCAAGGGCGGCGTGGGCAAGTCCACCACCGCCGCGAACCTGGCGCTGGCGCTGGCCCGTGAAGGTGCCAAGGTCGGGATTCTCGACGCGGACATCTACGGTCCGAGCCAGGGCATCATGTTTGGCATCCCCGAAGGCACCCGACCAAAGGTCAAGGATCAGAAGTGGTTTGTGCCGATCGAGTCCCATGGCGTTGAAGTGATGTCGATGGCGTTCCTGACCGACGACAACACGCCGATGGTCTGGCGCGGGCCGATGGTCTCCGGTGCGCTGCTGCAACTGGTCACCCAGACCGCATGGGGCGACCTCGATTACCTGGTCATCGACATGCCGCCAGGCACCGGTGACATTCAGCTGACCCTGGCACAGAAAGTCCCGGTGGCCGGTGCCGTCATCGTCACGACCCCGCAAGACCTCGCGTTGCTGGACGCGCGCAAAGGCGTGGAGATGTTCCGCAAGGTCAATATCCCGGTGCTGGGCGTTGTAGAAAACATGGCCGTGCACATCTGCTCCAACTGCGGGCATGCCGAGCATCTGTTTGGTGAAGGCGGGGGTGTGAAGCTGGCCAACCAGTATGGCGTCGAACTGTTGGCCTCGTTGCCGCTGGCGATGGCCATTCGCGAACAGGCCGATGGCGGCAAGCCAACCGTGATCGCCGAGCCGGACAGCCCGATTGCGTTGGTGTATCAGGAACTCGCTCGCCACGTCGGCGCGCGGATCGTGTTGCAGGAAGCGGCGTCGCCGGCGATGCCGAACATCACCATCAGCGACGATTGATTCGCTGATGGTGATGTTGTAGCAGCTGCCGAGGCACGAGGCTGCGTTGGGCTGCGCAGCGGCCCCCGAGGGCGGTCCTGCGGACACACAACGCAGCCTCGTGCCTCGGCAGCTGCTACAGGGTTTTGGGTGTTGCCTTAGATTCGCAACCCGCCATCCATTTCGAGGATCCGGCCGGTGTAGTAGTCGTTCTCGAAAATGTACGCCGCCGAATGGGCGATCTCTTCCGGTTTACCCATGCGCTTGAGCGGAATACCGGCCGTCATTTTCTCCAGCGCTTCAGGCTTCATGCCCAGCGTCATTTCGGTTTCGATAAAGCCCGGGGCGATGCCCGCCACGCGAATGCCGTAGCGCGCCAGTTCCTTGGCCCAGGTCACGGTCGCTGCCGCCACGCCAGCCTTGGCGGCCGAGTAGTTGGTCTGGCCAACGTTGCCGGCACGGGAAATCGAGGAGATATTGATGATCGCGCCGCTGTTGTTCAGCTCGACCATTTTTGCCGCGACTTCACGGGTGCACAGGAACACGCCAGTCAGGTTGACGTCGATGACCGCCTGCCATTGGGCCAGGCTCATCTTGGTCATTTCGCCGTCCTTGACCTTCAACAGCAGGCCGTCGCGCAGGATGCCGGCGTTGTTGATCAGGCCGTGGATCGCACCGAAATCTTCGGCGACCTGGGCGACCATGTGGGTCACTTGCTCTTCATTGGCGACGTTGCACAGGTAGCTGCGCGCCTCGACGCCCTTGGCCTTGCACGCGGCGACGGTGTCGTCGAGTTTTTCCTGGTTCAGGTCCACCAGCGCCAGCTTCGCGCCTTTACCTGCGAAATACTCGGCCATCGAACGGCCTAAACCCTGGCAACCGCCAGTGATAATGATTACTTTGTCAGTGAGTTGCATTCGCATGCCCCAATAGCAGGTCAGAGTGGTTTCCTAGTAGAGGGCCTCTCGATCTGCGCCTGATGTGGCCTGGCTGCACATGAGAACTGCCCCGACGGCGTACTGGATACTTATCCCCAGGCGCCTGTCCGTTTTTTCGACGGATTCTATATAAGGAGTCATAAATTGAGCGTTGAAGCGGCCAAGAATGCCCGAGAATTGCTTCTCAAGGAATACCGGGGAGTGCTTTCGACCCACTCCAAGTCGATGCCGGGGTACCCGTTTGGCTCGGTGGTTCCTTACTGCCTGGACGAGCAGGGCCGGCCGCTGATCCTTATCAGCCGCATCGCCCAGCACACGCACAACCTGCAAAAAGACCCGAAATGTTCGCTGTTCGTGGGCGAGCGCGAGGCCGATGACGTGCAAGCCGTTGGTCGGCTGACGTACCTTGCCGAAGCAGAAAAGCTCGAGGACGAAGCGGCCATTGAAGCGGCCGCCGAGCGTTACTACCGCTATTTCCCTGAATCGCAGAGCTATCACAAGGCTCACGATTTCGATTTCTGGGTGCTCAAACCCGTGCGTCACCGCTACATCGGTGGCTTCGGCGCAATTCACTGGGTTGATCACCTGACTCTGGCCAACCCGTTTGCCGGCAAAGCCGAGGTGAGCATGGTCGAGCACATGAATGCCGATCACGCCAAAGCCATCGCGCACTACGTCGACCTGGCGGGCCTGCCGAAAACCGAACCGGCGCAACTGGCCGGCATCGACACCGAAGGCATGCATTTACGCATCGGTCAGGCGCTGTATTGGTTGCCGTTTCAAGCACCTTGTAATACGCCGACACAAGTCCGGGAAGCCTTGGTTTTCCTGGCTCACGCCGAGCATTGGCCCAAAAAAGAAGTCGCCGACGCTTGAATTCACGAAAGGGCGACGTCATCTAAGGCTAACTGGCAAGGCATTCTTGCGTTGAGGAACCATTTGATGCGCCCTTTTTTATTGCTCTTTGTACTGTTCCCGGTGTTGGAGCTATTCGTATTCGTCAAAGTCAGTGGCGCCATCGGGTTTTTCCCGGCCTTGCTGCTGATCATTCTCGGCTCGATGCTCGGCGTGTTCGTGTTGCGCATCGCCGGTCTGGCCACTGCGCTGCGTGCCCGTGAAAGCCTGAATCGCGGCGAGCTGCCGGCCCAGACCATGCTGGAAGGGTTGATGCTGGCCCTGGCAGGCGGTCTGTTGATCCTTCCGGGCTTCGTCTCTGACGTGCTGGGTCTGATCATGCTGCTGCCGATCTCCCGTCGACTGCTGGCCAACAAAATGCGCCAGCGCGCCGAAGAAGCCGCGATCCGTCAGCGTGCCTTCGCCGACGACCTGCAGCCGCGTGGCGGTCCTGCTCCACGCGAGCCGCTGGGCCGTGAGCCCAATGTGATCGAAGGCGAGTTCGAACACCGCGACCCCCAGTAAAACGTTTCACCTGCACGGCACCTTCGGGTGCCGTGTCTGTTTCGGGTCATCGATGTAAAAAATTTCGATCCCCGCCCTTGTAATAAGCTTATGCGCCCTTATGTAACGGTCACCGCAAGGTTTCTGGCGATCACGCCAGACAGACTTCCGCGTCTCGCTTGTCGAGCCGCACCCGGCACCGCCGGATTTGTTAAACCCGCCGGGAATACACCGGCCGATGAAAACCACAATTAGGAGAGATCGACAATGAAGCTTCGTCCTCTGCATGACCGCGTCGTCATCCGTCGCAGCGAAGAAGAAAAGAAAACCGCTGGCGGTATCGTCCTGCCAGGTTCGGCTGCTGAAAAAGCCAACAGCGGCGAGATCCTCGCTGTCGGTACCGGCCGCGTGCTGGACAACGGTGAAGTGCGTGCACTGGCCGTTAAAGTGGGTGACAAGGTTGTGTTCGGCCCGTACTCCGGCAGCAACACCGTGAAAGTTGACGGCGAAGACCTGCTGGTAATGGCTGAGAACGAGATTCTCGCTGTTATCGAAGGCTGATACCCCGCTCATTTTCCCGCTACTACAAAGTATTTAAGGAATATCGATCATGGCTGCTAAAGAAGTTAAATTCGGCGACTCCGCCCGCAAGAAAATGCTCGCCGGTGTGAACGTCCTGGCTGACGCAGTAAAAGCGACCCTGGGCCCTAAAGGCCGTAACGTGATCATCGAGAAGAGCTTCGGCGCTCCGACCATCACCAAGGACGGCGTTTCCGTTGCCAAAGAAATCGAGCTGAAAGATCGCTTCGAAAACATGGGCGCGCAGCTGGTCAAAGACGTTGCCTCCCGTGCCAACGATGACGCAGGTGACGGCACCACCACCGCTACCGTTCTGGCTCAATCGATCGTCAACGAAGGCCTGAAAGCCGTCGCTGCCGGCATGAACCCGATGGACCTGAAGCGCGGTATCGACAAAGCGACCATCGCGATCGTCAAAGAGCTCAAAGCCCTGTCCAAGCCTTGCGCTGACACCAAGGCAATCGCTCAGGTCGGCACCATCTCGGCCAACTCCGACAACTCCATCGGCGACATCATTGCCGAAGCCATGGAAAAAGTCGGTAAAGAAGGCGTGATCACCGTTGAAGAAGGCTCGGGCCTGGAAAACGAACTGTCGGTTGTTGAAGGCATGCAGTTCGACCGTGGCTACCTGTCCCCGTACTTCGTCAACAAGCCAGAGACCATGACTGCTGAGCTGGACGGTCCGCTGATCCTGCTGGTCGACAAAAAGATCTCGAACATCCGCGAAATGTTGCCAGTACTGGAAGCCGTTGCCAAAGCCGGCCGTCCACTGCTGATCGTGGCCGAAGACGTTGAAGGCGAAGCCCTGGCGACTCTGGTTGTGAACAACATGCGTGGCATCGTTAAAGTCGCAGCCGTCAAGGCTCCAGGCTTCGGCGACCGTCGCAAGGCCATGCTGCAGGACATCGCTGTTCTGACTGGCGGTACCGTTATCTCCGAAGAGATCGGCCTGAGCCTGGAAAGCACTACCCTGGAACACCTGGGTAATGCCAAGCGCGTGATCCTGTCCAAAGAAAACACCACCGTGATCGACGGTGCCGGCGTTGAGGCTGACATCCAGGCTCGCGTTCTGCAGATCCGTCAGCAAGTGGCTGACACTTCGTCCGACTACGACCGTGAAAAACTGCAAGAGCGTCTGGCCAAGCTGTCCGGCGGCGTTGCAGTGATCAAGGTTGGCGCCGGTTCCGAAGTTGAAATGAAAGAGAAGAAAGCCCGCGTTGAAGACGCCCTGCACGCTACCCGTGCAGCCGTTGAAGAAGGCGTGGTACCTGGCGGCGGCGTGGCACTGGTTCGCGCTCTGCAGGCTATCTCCGAGCTGAAAGGCGACAACGATGACCAGAACGTTGGTATCCAGTTGCTGCGTCGCGCTGTTGAAGCGCCACTGCGTCAGATCGTTGCCAACTCCGGCGACGAGCCAAGCGTAGTGGTCGACAAGGTCAAGCAGGGTTCGGGTAACTACGGTTACAACGCTGCGACCGGCGAATACGGCGACATGATCGAAATGGGTATCCTGGACCCGGCTAAAGTGACTCGTTCGGCTCTGCAAGCGGCTTCGTCGATTGCCAGCCTGATGATCACCACCGAAGCCATGATCGCCGAGATCAAGGACGACGCACCAGCTGGCGGCGGCATGCCAGACATGGGCGGTATGGGCGGCATGGGCGGCATGATGTAAGCCAGCCTTACCCCTGTACTAAAAAACCCCGCCTGCGAAAGCAGGCGGGGTTTTTTATTGCCCCTCATATCGGGCCAGTCAGGAGACCGCGTCGCCGCCCTCGCGGGTAAGCCACGCTCCTACAGGTACGGCGTGATCCCTGTAGGTTTTTGATCTGTGTTTCAGGCGTTGACTGTTTTCGCTTTGGCCATCGACGCAACTTTGGAAGCAGGTCGGTAAAGCACGTAGTAATACGATCCCAGGCAAATCAGCCAGCAGAAAATCGCAGTCCATACGTTGTGCGAAAAGAAGTGCGCACCCTGCATCATCCGGCCAATCGAGAACACCGAGCCCAAGGCGAAGGCGAAGACAAACGCCGCGCGCGCCATGCGCGTACGACGGTCACGCAACACAAAGAACAGGGCAAACAGGGTAAAACCGGTGGCGGCATGACCACCGGGCCAGCAGCGGCCAGGTTTATTCGTGTGCGGGCGAGGGCTCAGCAATTCGCTGTAGGTCTCGTGGCCGCCAAACTGCTCAAGGCTCCATGGGCATTGCACCGCCGTCACTGCTTTCATGGGGGTGACAAAAGAAGTTGCCAGACCCAGCGACAGCACCAGACAGCCCAGTTCCCGTTTGAATGGCTTGAGCTTGTCCACGAAGAAAGAGGCGATAAAGCCGATGATCGCAAACACGGAAAAGGCGATGACTACCTGCTTGGCGCGGTCATGCAGGATGTCTTCCAGGAAGTAACTGTGGCGTCCGATGAAATCCCCTGCCACTGGATCGTAGAACAGCTTGGCGAGGTCCATGTCCAGGGACGTCAGTTCGAGCAGTACCAAAATGATCGCCGCGACGGCGGGCACGCCCAGGCACACCCAGAAATTGAGCGGGCGTGAGGCAGGACGGACAACGGTTGATGACATGGTGGATCCTGAACAAAGGAAAAACCCCCGGGGCATCAGCCCGGGGCGATTCGGTTAACGTTCGCTGACTTGGCCGGCACCCTCCTTGGGCGCCTTCCAGCCAAGCAGCTGTTGCTTGAAGCCATAACTGGCCGTTTGGTAATAAGTAATCGCCCGGGTGATCAATGGATCATTGGCCGTGGCACGGGACTCGCGACTCTCTGTCAGCGCGTCATCGTGACGGCGCAATCCTTGGCGCGGGCTAAGGATCGCCAGATCCTTGCCGTCAAACAACCCCAGGTGTTGATAATTGCCAACCACCACGCGTGGCGGCAGTGGATTGTCCTGCAACAGGTTGCGACCAAAGAATGTCGACTCGTAATCCAGATTCAGCAAGCCCAGTAACGTGGGGGCGAGGTCGATCTGGCTGGACAATTGTGCCGTCTCTCGGGCTTCGATCAACTTCGGTGCATAAATGAACAGCGGAATCTGGTAGTTGGTGATCGGCAAATCTTCTTTACCGGCGCTGCCCGCGGTGTGGTCGGCGACGAAGACGAAGATTGTATTGTCAAACCACGGCTTTTTGCGTGCCTGATCGAGGAACTGACCAATGGCATAGTCGGTGTACTTCACTGCGCCGTCACGGCCATTGCCGGATTTAATGTCGATCCGGTTATCCGGGTAGGTATAAGGGCGATGGTTGGACGTGGTCATCAGTTGCAGCAGGAACGGCTGTTGCTTCGCATAGTCGGCGTCCGCCAGTTTCAGCGTCTGTGTGTACAGGTCTTCGTCGGCCATGCCCCAGGCGTTCTTGAAGTGAATCTCGGCTTCATCGACGCTGCTCTGGTCGACCACGCGGTAACCGTTGCCGCTGAAGAACGCGTTCATGTTGTCGAAGTAACCGCGTCCCCCATAAACGAACACGCTGTCGTAACCCACGGCCTTGAGCTGTTGGCCGAGGCTGGCAAAACCGCTCTCACGGCCTATGCGCTTGACGATCGAGCGCCCCGGCGTTGGCGGAATGGCCAGCGTGATGGCTTCCAGGCCGCGATCCGTACGGGTGCCGGTGGCGTAGAAGTTGTTGAAATACAGGCTCTGCTGGCGCAGGGCATCGAGGTTAGGTGTCAGGTTACGCTGGTCGCCATTGCTGCCCATGTACTTGGCACTGAAGCTTTCGATGGTCACCAGCACGATGTTGGGTTTGCGCAGCGTGCCGGGGTTATCGATGTCCCGGCGGATGTCTTGCGGGTCATTGCTGACAAAACGTGCATTGGGCTCGCTGAGCTCGGCCCGAATCTGCTGAGCGACAACGTCGGCCGGCAGCGTGCTGTAGAACTGCGGGTAATCCAGATCGTTGTTACGGAACGCTGCGAAAAACTGGTACGGGCCATTGCTCGACAGCTCGTTCTGGTAGGCGTTACCGCCCTGGGCGCGAGGTGAATCCTGACTGAGCAGTTGCAGGCTCAAACCGGCGACGATCAATAAACCCAAGGCATTCAGCAGACGCCCGCGCAACGGCGGCAACGGGGCGCTCATCGCGGCATTGAAGGGTTTACGCAATACGAAGCTCAAGCCGACCGCCAGGACCGCGAGCAGGCTCAACAATTTGCCGATCGGATAGGACTCGAGCAGGTTGTTCAGCACTTCATCGGAATACACCAGGTAGTCGACGGCGATGAAATTGAAGCGCACGCCAAATTCATCCCAGAACAGCCATTCGGCCACTGCGGTGAACAACATGGCGAACAGGCTGACCGTCAGCAGGCCCTGAAGCAACCAGCGATGACCGCGGCGACGCCACAGCGCCGGTGGGCACAGCAGCAAGTAGAGGCCCATGGGCAATGCCGCGTAGGCAATAAAGCCCAGGTCATACAGCAAGCCGATGCCGAACACCGACAGGAAGCCGCTGCCGGCCTCGTCCAGGTGTGTGAAGAGCAGCACCGTTCGTGTCAGAAAGAAAATCGCCAGCCAGGCACCGGTGACCAGCAAGAGAAAGCGCATTGGCGCCGTCCTGAAAAAGTCCATTGTGTATACCTTCCTTATTATCATTCAGCGCGGGATTCTCGCCTGGATGCTGTTGCCAGGGTGTGAATCGATAGTGAAAAAGGTGTCAACCGTACCATTTGCGTGCACAAATTGATTCTGCGAAGCGAAACCCTAGTCCTCAGCCACACTTGGCCTTAAGCTGCGCGGGCCAAGACGGCTGTTACTGTGTTACCGAGGAGTGCCCATGCGAATTCTATTGGTTGAAGACAACCGCGATATCCTGGCCAATCTGGCTGATTACCTGGGCCTCAAAGGCTACACCGTGGATTGCGCACAAGACGGTCTGTCCGGCCTGCACCTGGCGGCCACCGAGCATTACGACTTGATCGTGCTCGACATCATGCTGCCCGGCATCGACGGCTATACCCTGTGCAAACGCCTGCGCGAAGACGCCCGCCGCGACACGCCGGTGATCATGCTCACCGCCCGCGATCAACTCGACGACCGGCTACAAGGCTTCAAGTCCGGCGCCGACGATTACTTGATCAAACCGTTTGCCCTGTCTGAACTGGCCGCGCGGATCGAGGCGGTGATGCGTCGCACCCAAGGTGGCGGCCGTCGCACGTTGCAGGTCGGCGATCTGGCCTACGACCTCGACACCCTGGAAGTGACCCGCGAAGGGCGACTGCTGAAACTCAACCCGGTGGGCCTGAAGTTGCTGGCCGTGCTGATGCAGAAAAGCCCGCACGTGCTGCGCCGGGAAATTCTCGAAGAAGCGCTGTGGGGCGATGACTGCCCGGACAGTGACAGCCTGCGCAGCCACGTCCATCAACTGCGTCAGGTGATCGACAAGCCGTTCGCCAAGCCATTGCTGCAAACCGTTCACGGTGTGGGTTATCGCTTGGCCGAGGGCCGTGATGGAGTTTAAGCAGAGCCTTGCTCAACGGATCATCATCGCCTTTGCGCTGATGAGCGCATTGGTGGCCGGTGCCTTTGCCATGGGCATTGTGGCAACCGTACACGTGGTGGAAGAAAAGCTGATTTCGTCCGGACTGGGTGGCGATCTGCAGCGTCTGTTGCTGATGGACAGCATGTCGGACTGGAGCCACCGCCCCGAGCCGGATCAACTGTTCTACTTCAGTGGCGGGGCAGGGGATTTCGAGCTGCCCAAGGATCTGCGCAACCTCGATTCGGGTTTTCACGAAGTTTTCCGCGATCAGCTGTCGTATCACGCCATGGTCGAAATCGTCGACGGTCGGCGCTATGTGCTGCTTCAAGACCAAAGCGATTTCGAAGAGCGTGAGCGGGTGCTGTTTGCCGTGGTGCTGGTCGGCTTCGTCCTGAGCCTGGCGCTGGCGGTTTTTCTCGGCTGGGTCCTGGCGCGCAAAGTCATGGCGCCCGTGGTACGACTGGCCCGCCAGGTCCGCCATCGCGATCAACTGTTGGGGCTGGCGCCGCCGCTGGCACCGGATTATGCCGCAGACGAAGTGGGCGAACTGGCCGTCGCCTTCGACGCCACCCTGGGGCGTTTGCGCCAGGCGCTGACCCGCGAGCGCCTGTTTACCAGTGACGTCAGCCACGAACTGCGTACGCCCTTGATGGTGTTGGCCAGTTCCTGTGAATTACTGCTGGAAAATCCCGGGATCGATCAGCGCGGCCACGCCCAGGTCGAACGCATTGCCCGGGCCTGTGAAGAGATGCGTGAACTGGTGCAAACCTTCCTGATGCTGGCCCGTGCACAGCGTGAAGACGCCAGCATGTCGCCGCAGCAGAACCTGAAACAGGTTGCCGACGGCTTGCTCACGCTGTGGCGAGAACCGATCGAAACCAAGGGGCTGAAACTGATTTTCGAACCGGGTCCCCCTCCATCTGCCCGTTACAACGCAACGCTCCTGCATGCGGTAATGGGCAACCTGTTGCGCAACGCGCTGCATTACACCGAACACGGTTTCATCCGCCTGACCCTCACCGCCACGGGGTTTGTGGTCGAGGACAGCGGGGTGGGCATTCCCGAAGAAAAACGCGAGGCGATGTTCGAGCCGTTCGTGCGGGGTTCGGAAAAACGGGGTGAGGGTCTTGGTCTGGGGTTGTCGCTGGTGCAGCGGATTTGTGAGAACCAGGGCTGGACCGTCAGCCTGACGACCATGGAGCCCAATGGCTGTCGTTTTCAGGTCGAGTTAAACGCATCGGAGGCTGGTTGAGTGAACGGTTGCAGTTCGATGGCCCTGAGCTATCGTTGTTATCCTGTAAAACCTTGAAATAGTTCGGGGTTTCCCTCAACGAAATTTTCACAAATGAATGACCTGACTCTGACACTAGACTACCTAAGGTTGGTGACATCAGCATTTCAGGAGACCTGATGATGGACGGCCCGATCAAACTCGATTTTTCCGAAAAATACGACGATCAACACGCTAAGCGTTATCTGCAAAAGCATCAGGATGGCCTCGGTCGCAAACTGTCCCACTGGCGCGACGTACAGCTGGCACGCAAGGCGCTGGCGATGGCCGGCGAGCCCGGACTGGTACTCGACCTGCCCTGCGGTGCAGGGCGTTTCTGGCCAATGCTGGCGGAAAAGGCTAACCGTGCAATCATCGGCGCCGACAACTCTGAATCAATGGTGAAGATCGCTTGCCAGGCACAACCCGCCGACGTGGTGAAACGGGTACAACCCTTGCACACTTCTGCCTTCGACATCGCCTTGCCTGATAACGCCGTCGACAGCATTTTCTGCATGCGTTTGTTGCACCACATCGGTGAAGCCGAGCATCGACTGGCGATTCTGCGCGAATTCGAACGTGTCACCCGTGACAGCGTGATCATTTCGTTGTGGGTGGACGGCAACTTCAAGGCCTGGAAACGCAAGCGTTCAGAAGCGCGGCGTGGGCAGGAAGGTTACCAAAACCGCTTTGTGTTACCGGCTGCAACGGTAGAAAAAGAATTCGAGCAAGCGGGTTTCCGCATCCAGGAAAAACTGGACTTTATACCGCTCTACGCCATGTGGCGCGTTTACGTATTACGCAAGAGGTAACAGGATGGCAGTGCAATGTGCAGCAGAAACGGAAGTCGCTCCCAAGGACCGCTTCGACTTTTTCTGGAATCAGCGTGGTGAATGGGTAGAAGAACCCAACGTTCGCCGTGGCGGGGAAAGTGGCGTGCAGCGCGTCATGGGCAGTGATGGACAACTGCTCTATGCCAAGCGCCAGACCGGCCACATCTATCGCAGCTGGCTGCATCCGTTTGGCCGTCCGACTGTGTTGCGCGAGCAAGATGCACTGATCGGCCTGCGCAAGCTTGGCGTGCGTGTTCCTGAAATCGTTTTCTGCGGCGCACAGCGCGACCCTGTGCACAAATGGCGCGCGTTGCTGGTGACCAAGTCGCTGGATGGCTTCGAGGAAATCGAACACTGGTACGCCGGTGGTGGTCGCGAGCGCCATGGCGAGGCGGTAAATGATCGTGTGTTGAAGGATTTGGCCGAGAACCTCGCCCGCATGCACAAGGGGCGTTGGCAGCACAGCTGCATCTACATCAAGCACGTGTTCTTGCGAGTGACCGGCGAAGGCGAATCGGCCAAGGTCGAAATCGCCTTGATCGATCTGGAGAAGTGCCGACAGCGTATGACCGCTTCCCAAGCGGCCGCGCATGACATGAAGCAACTGCGTCGCCATTCGTCATTCAGCGATGCGGACTGGAAAAAACTCGTCTACTTTTATGAGACGGCGTTTGGCAGCGCTATCAAAGGTTTATAGCGATGAAACTCGAAATTGCACGAGGTTTGTTTTTAGTTGGAGCCTTGGCAGTTGCTTCATTGGCGGTGGCTGCCTGGGAGCAGCCACGCACGCAGGTCCTCAGTTCAGTGAGCAGCGATGCTCACTGTCCATTACCACGCGCTATCAAAGCCTCCGTTGCTGCGCAACCTGACCATGATTTGCTGTTGCTCATGTTCGGGCTTGCCCAGGGAATGAGGCCGCAAAGTTGACCAGATTGAAGCCAAAATAAAAGGCCTCGCATGTGCGAGGCCTTTTTTTTGCCCAAAACAAATCCCCTTGTAGGAGTGCGCCTGCTCGCGATAGCGGTGTGCCAGTCACCAGTGAAGTCGACTGATCCACCGCTATCGCGAGCAGGCTCACCCCTACAGGGGAGTTATACGTGTTCTTTGGGGGCGGGTTTGGCCAGCAAGGTGTAGATGCACGGCAGCACGAACAAGGTAAACAACGTCCCGATCGACATCCCCGTAGCAATCACCGTCCCGATATCAAACCGGCTCACCGCCCCCGCGCCCGTGGCAAGGATCAACGGCACCATGCCAAACACCATCGCAGCCGTGGTCATCAGCACAGGGCGAAGCCGGATCGCCGCCGCTTCCTCCACCGCTTCGCGAGCCGTCAGGCCTTTTTCCTTGCGCAGCAGGTTGGCGAACTCGACGATCAGGATCCCGTGCTTGCTGATCAGTCCGATCAGCGTCACCAGCCCGACCTGGGTATAAATGTTCATGCTCGACCAGCCGAGGAATAGCGGAATCAGCGCCCCGCAAATCGACAGCGGCACGGTCACCAGAATCACCAGCGGGTCGCGATAGCTTTCAAACTGCGCAGCCAGTACCAGAAAGATGATTGCCAGCGCCAGGGCAAAGGTGACCCACAGCGCACTGCCTTCCTGAACGTATTGCCGTGATGCGCCGCCATAGTCGACGGCGAAGCCCGCCGGGGCTTCTTCCCGGGCGATCTGCCGCACGGTGTCGAGGGCTTCACCCATGCTGACCAGCGGCACCCCGGAAAGGATGGCCGAGTTGAGTTGCTGGAACTGGTTCAGCTGTCGCGGTCGCGCCCGGTCGGTGACGGTGATCAGGGTCGACAAGGCCAGCAATTCGCCCTTGTTGTTCTTCACGTAATAGTTGTTCAGCCAGTCCGGGTTATCCCGGAACGGGCGTTCGACCTGCGCGATGACCTTGTAACTGCGGCCCTCGATGGTGAAACGGTTGATTTCCGCCTCACCCAGCAACGTCGCCAGGGTTCCGCCCAGGTCTTGCATGGACACGCCCATCTGCGCCGCTTTGGCGCGGTCGATATCGACCACCACTTCCGGTTTGTCGAAGGCCAGGTCGACGTCGACGAAGGCGAACTTGCCGGACTCCATGGCACGCTTTTTCACCCGGTCCATGACCTGTAACAGCAACTCGTAATCATTGGCCGTGTTGATCACGAACTGAAACGGCAGGCCTTCGCCGGTACCGGGCAGGGAGGGCAGGTTGAAGCCGAAGATCTGCAACCCGGCGATGCTCTCCAGTTTGCGCTGGACTTCGGGCAGGATCGCCATCTGTGTGCGGTGGCGTTCATTCCACGGTTTGAGCAGGAAACCGCCAATCCCCGATTGCACGCCGTTGAACCCATTGATCTGGAACGAGGAGTAGTACTCGGGAAACGCTTTGAAAATGGTGATGAATTCGTCGGTGTAGGTGTTCAGGTAGTCGAGGTTGGCCGGTTGCGGGGCGTTGGCCAACATGAAAATGATGCCCTGATCCTCGTCGGGTGCCAGCTCCGACTTGGTGAATTTGAGCAGCACCGGGATCAGGCAGAGCACGATCAGCGCAAACACCAGCACCACCGGCCGGGTGTTCAGGGTGCCGTGCAGCAGGCTTTGGTAGCGACGCTTGAGTCCTTCGAAAATCAGGTCGAGGCGGTGGGCGAGGCCGCTGGGGTTTTCGTCGTGGCGCAGCAAAAAGGCGCACATCATCGGCGACAGTGTCAGCGCCACCACGCCGGAGATCACCACCGCCCCGGCCAGGGTCAGGGCGAACTCCTTGAACAACGCGCCCGTCAGCCCGGTCAGGAAACCGATGGGCGCATAAACCGCCGCCAGGGTGATGGTCATCGAGACCACTGGCATCGCAATTTCCCGGGCACCTTCGATGGCCGCGTCAAAA
The DNA here is from genome assembly GCF_046535095.1 of Pseudomonas sp. SIMBA_041. Classification (NCBI taxonomy): domain Bacteria; kingdom Pseudomonadati; phylum Pseudomonadota; class Gammaproteobacteria; order Pseudomonadales; family Pseudomonadaceae; genus Pseudomonas; species Pseudomonas sp. SIMBA_041. The sequence continues at coordinate 132,000 of NZ_JAWRXJ010000007.1, read as the reverse complement.
GGCGTTTTGCCTTCTTCGATGTGCCGGTGAATGTTCTCCACCACGACGATGGCGTCGTCCACCACCAACCCAATGGCCAGCACCATCGCCAGCAGCGTCAGCAGGTTGATCGAGTAACCCATCATCTGCATGAAAAACATCACGCCGATCATCGACAACGGAATGGTCACCACCGGAATCACCACCGACCGCAGCGCCCCGAGAAACAGGAACACCACGACGATGACGATCAGCACCGCTTCGAACAGGGTTTTCACCACCTCATCGATTGAGGCCTGGATGAACAGCGTGGCGTCGTAGGCGATTTCACCTTTGAGGTTCGGCGGCAACTGGGCTTCCAGGTCCGGCATGATCTTGCGCACTTCCTTGATCACGTCCAGCGGGTTGGCGCCCGGCGTGGCCTTGATGCCGATGTACACCGAGGGGGTGCCGCCGAAGGAACTGATGGTGTCGTAGTTTTCCGCGCCCATTTCCACCCGCGCGACATCGCTGAGCAGCACGCGGCTGTCGCCGTCGACCTTGAGCGGAATCGCAGCAAAGGCTTCGGCGGATTTGAGCTCGGTGTTGGCATTGATGCTGGTGACGACGTATTCGCCTTTCACTTCGCCGGCGGCGGAGAGGAAGTTGTACTGGCGGACCGCGTTGGTCACGTCGCTGGCGCTCAGGCCGAAACCGGCCAGCTTCACCGGGTCCAGCCACAGGCGCATGGCAAACACCTGATTGCCGAGAATCTCGGCTTCGGCCATGCCGGGCAGGGTGGCCAGTTTCGGCTGGATGACCCGCGACAGGTAATCGGTGATCTGCGGGTTACTCAACTCCTTGCTGAAGAAACTGATGTACATGAGTGCCGAGGCGTCGGCCGCTTCCTTGCTCAGCACCGGGTCTTCGGCGTCTTGAGGCAGCCGGTTCTTGACCTCGTTGGCCTTGGCCAGCAGTTCGGTGAACAAGCGGTCGCTGTTGGAGCCGATACGCGCGTAGATCGAGATCACCGAGAAGTTCTGGCGACTGACCGACGTCATGTAGTCGATACCCTCGGCACTCGCCAGACTCTGCTGCATCGGTTGGGTGATGTAGCCCTGGATGGTCTCGGCGTTGGCCCCGGGGTACGCCGTGGTCACCGTGATCAGGGCGTTTTCCATTTGCGGGTATTGGCGCAGCGGCAACTTGCTCCAGGCCTGGAAGCCCAGCAGCACTATCAACAGGCTGACCACGGTTGCGAGGACCGGGCGGCGGATGAACGGGTCGGTAAAAGCCATGGGGATTCCTTGATCAGTCCGCGCGCGGCTGACTGTTCTTCTCGGCTAGGGTCTTGTCGTCGCTGATCGCGATGTGCGCACCGTTGTCCAGTTTGATCTGGCCGGCCGTGACCACTTTTTCGCCGTTCTGCACACCTTTGGTAATCATCACCAGCCCGTCGCGACGCTCACCGGTTTCGATGAAACGGCGTTCGGCGATCAGGATCGGTTGGCCCTTGTCGTCTTTTTCCAGGCTGCCGTCTTCGGCTTTTTTCTGCGCGACGACGTAGATCGAGTTGCCGTACAGCGTGTAGGTGATCGCGCTTTCCGGCACGACGATGCGCGGCTGCGGGTCGGGCAACAACACTTGCAGGCTGGCGAACATCCCCGGCAGCAACGTGCCGTCAGGATTGGCCAGGGTCGCGCGGACCTGAACGTTGCGCGTGCTGTTTTCGACTTTCGGGTTGATCGCACTGATGGTGCCGGGGAAGGTCCGCGTCGGGTAGGCCGCGACAATGACCTGCACCGGTTGGCCGAGGGCGATCTTCGGGATCGACTGCTCGGGCACGAAGAAGTCTACATAGAGGCTGCTGAGGTCTTGCAGGGTGGCAATCATGGTGCCAGTGGCGACATAGTCACCGACGTCCACCTGACGAATGCCGATGGTCCCGCTGAAGGGCGCGGCGATGCTCTTTTTACTGAGCGCGGCCCTGAGCTGATTGACCGTGGCTTTGCTCTTTTTCTGCACGGCTGACAGTCGGTCGAATTCACCTTTGGAAATCGCCTGGCTGCCGACCAGCTGGCTGCCGCGACCGTAATCGAGCTGGGCCAGCCCGAGGTCGGCCAGCGCGGTTTCCAGCAAGGCTCTTTCCACGGCGCTGTCGAGCTGCAGCAGCGGTTGACCGGCCTTGACCTTCTGCCCTGACTCGAACTGCAAGTCGACGACGGTGCCGTCGGTCTCCAGGCTCAGGTCCACGCCCTGCAACGCCTTGAGCGTGCCAACGGTGGGCAGGCGGGCTTGCCACGGCCGTTCGGTGGCGGTGGCCACGGCAACACTGATCGGCGGTTTTGGCGCGGAGAAGCCTTGAATCATCGTGTAGATGGAAAAGGCTTTATAACCGGCCAGGACCAGCACGATCAGCAGAACAACACCCAACATGATCAGCATGCGGCGACGCAGCATATTTCCAGTTCCTTGGAGAAAATCAGGTGAGACAGTGGGGCACATTATCTGAGTCGCAGGGTGATTCCAACTGGAAGAAATTACAGGCGAGGCCTTGGAGCGCCTGTCACTCAAGGGGACTAACGAACGATGAATAACCTGTGGCGAGGGAGCAAGCTCCCTCGCCACAGGAAACGGGCTCAGATGAGGTGAAGGTGGTTATCCCAAAGCCCCGCCGGAAGCTCCAATGGTTTTGCAACCAGCGTTGTCTGGCGGCAATCGTAGTAGCGGCAGCGGCCCTGGCCCGAGGTCACGACAAAACCGTCGGCCACGGCGCCGACCCCGGCGCAATCGGGCAGGGGCGCATCCAGGCGCACTTCGCCGCTGTCCAGGTCCCAGATGAAAAAGCGGTTGCCCCGTGGCGCGGTCAACGCCACCAGGCGCCGTTCGCTGTGCACCGCGACGCTGGCGGTGTAATGCCCCATCGCCTGCAACTGATGCTCGGGCACTGGAAATGCCGCGAACGGCTGGCCAGGACGCTTGATCGCCAGCAGCTCCGACGACTCATGGGACGGCCCCATGAATTGCTGACCGGCAACGATGGTGCCGTCGCTGGCGATCCCCAGATGCCGCACGCTGTTCATCTGCTGGGCGAGGGTTTCCTTGCTCAATAGCGTGCCGTCGCGTTGCATCAGCACCAGGCTCGGTTCCATGGCGTTGAGGTTCATCTCGACCCGGCTTTCGGCCTCGGTGCGAATGCCGCCGTTGGCCACCACCAGGGTTTCGCCATCGGGCATCCACGACACCTGGTGCGGGCCGATGCCATGGGTGGACATCTCGCCGCTGTGCACCAGCCGCTCACCTTCGAACTTATACACACCGAGCAAGCCACGGCCCGGATCGGACGTGTCGTTCTCGGTCGCGTACAGCCAGTCGCCGCTCTTGTGAATCACCGCGTGCCCGTAGAAATGCCGGTTCGGCAGCGACGTCACGGTTTGCAGCAACGTGCCGTCACGCAAGTCGATCAGGTAGCTCTCGGTGCCCGGACGACGGGCCACGAACAGCGCTATCGGCAACGTCGGGTGGTTGATGATGTCGTGGCAACGCTGGCCGACCTGGGTGGCAAACACCCGGGTGCCGTCCAGCCGATAACCGACGGCGTAATGCTTGCCGTCGGTGTCGTCCCGCGCCGACAGCAGCAGCGGGCTTTTGTCCTTTTGCTTGAACAGCGTCCAGCCGCCCAGTGTCACTGCTCCCAGCAGCAAGCTACCTAAAGTCAGAACCTGACGTCGCAGCATGGCACTCGTCCTCATCAGTCACCGTCGTTGGCGTTGAAGCCCAGTTGAATGCCCAGCGCCTTGGCCAGTTCGCCTTCGTGCAGGCGGTGGACAACGTTGAGGCTGTCGTAGAGATCGTTGAGTTGCTGGCGCCCGGCATCGTCGTTGAGCATTTCGGTCAGCGAACGCTGGTTGCTGGCGAACAGTTTCAGCGAGGCGGCGTAGGCGGCATCGATCTTGTCGGCCAACGGCTTTTGATCACTCGGCAACAGACCGCGCAGGCCTTTGTTGTCGACGCCTTCCCACACGGTTTTGGCCGCGGCGAGGCTGGCTTCGAGACCGGTCAGGGACGATTGGCTGCGCCATGCATCGGCCTGGAACGGCTGCGGCACGCCCTTGCTCTGGCGGCCCATTGGCGTGCCGAGTTTTTTCTTCAGGGTATCGATGGCGGTGACTTGCACACGCAACAAGTCGGCGATGGCTTCGTGGGAATCGGCGTAGCGCTGATTCGGGAATTTGCTCATCTGCGCGAGCATGCCGTCGGTGTTGTTCCAACTTTGCAGAATCTCTTCGGCCAGTTGTTTCTGACGTTCGCCGATGGCTTTCAGCAGCGGGCAATACTTGGCTTTCTGTGCGTCGTTGGCGACGTCCGGCTTGCTGTCGAACAGGATGTATTCATAGGCCGAGAGGCCCTGAACCACCACGCTGGACTTGGCCAGGGCGGCGGCATCGATCTGCGGCTGCGCGGTGACCAATTGCTCGACCTGACGGCCGACCAGGTTCTTCTTGTCCGGCCAGAACTGCACCTGCCACGAACGGTTGCCCTCGGCCAATGGCCCGATCAGCAGCGGTTGCAGCTCGGCCCAGGCTTTCTGCGCGTGCAGGAAGTCGGTGCGGGCGGTGTCGAGGTTTTCCTTGCCTTCGCAGTAGGCCAGGGCGCTGGCGGCCAATTGGCGGTCGGCTTCAACCCAGCGGGTGTAGGTCGGCAGGATCACCGATTTGGCGATAGCGGCCGACGTCACGGCTTGCGGGTCCTGCGGTGAGCAGGCGCCCAGTGCGAGTGCGGCAAGGCTGGTGAACAACAATTTGGGGCGGAACATGTCGGGCTCCCGATGTTTTATAAGTGTTTAAAGTGAGTTCAAAAATGCCAGCAACGCAGCGCGCTGCTCGGCATTGAAAGACAAAACCTGTTGCTGCGCAGCCGTCGCTTCGCCGCCATGCCAGAGCACGGCTTCGAGCAAATTGCGCGCGCGGCCATCATGCAAAAACTGGGTGTGGCCACTGACCGCTTGCGTCAGGCCGATGCCCCACAATGGCGGGGTGCGCCAGTCGCGGCCACTGGCCTGGAATTCGGTGCGGTTGTCGGCGAGGCCGTCGCCCATGTCATGCAGCAGCAGATCGCTGTACGGGCGAATCACTTGATTGGCCAGTTCCGGTTCGGCGGCGTTGGCGGCGGTGGTGTATTTCGGCGTGTGGCAGGATTGGCATCCGGCCTGGAAAAACAGGTTTTTGCCGGCCAGCACTTCGGGCGCGCTGACATCGCGGCGGGCCGGTACGGCAAGGTTTCGGCTGTAGAACAACACCAGGCGCAGGATGTTGTCGCTGACTTCTGGCTCGCCGTCAGGGCCGGTGCCATTGGGTGCCCGTTTGCAGGCGGTTTGCGCGTCGGTGCAGTCGTCAAACGGTCTCAGGCTGGTAGTGAGGCCCATGTCGCCGGAAAACGCATGCACATTCTGTTGATTGAGATTCGGTTGCCCGGCTTTCCAGCCAAATCGGCCGAGGACGGTTTTCTGCTGGGCGTCATCCCAGACCCGGTTCGGGCGTCCGGCGATGCCGTTTTTGTCCTTCGCCTGCGCTTCGGCATTGGCCAGGATCGCCTCGTCGGGGATTGCTTCAAGCAAACCCAGGCCAATCATCGGCGGGGCGACGCGCGCCGAGAACCGCGTGTCGGGGTGCATCGGGCCGTAACCCAATTGTGTGATGTTCAGGCTCGGTTTGCGCAGTTCGACTTCGGTGCCGTCCTTGAATCGCACCGCAACGGGCGTGTAATCGACGCGCACCTTGCCTTCCGGTGCAACACCGGGCACGGCCATGTCCTGGAACTGACCGCCATAGACCGGCTCCGGCACCACGCCGAGCTGCTCGATAACCTTGGCATAGGCCGGTGCGTTGGGGATCGACAGGCGCACCAGCATCGACACCGCATTTGGCGCGTCGGGCGGTGGCGGATGGCCGCGCCCGTCCTTGATGTGGCAGCCCTGGCAGGCGTTGGTGTTGAACAGGGGGCCGAGGCCGTCGCGAGCAGTGGTGGTCGACGGCGCGATGACCCACGGACTGCGGAAGAAACTGTTGCCGACGCTGAAGTCCACACGCCGTGATGGCGGCAGGTTGGCGGACGGCAGGGAAAACGAGTTCTGATCGGTCTTGCGCACGGTCGCGCTGCCACCGGACCGGGCTTCACCGGGTTCGGCCTTGGTAAAACGCGGGGCGTCATCGCAGGCACTCAGGCCCAGGGCCATTAACAGTGCGGACAAGCGAAGCAGCAGCGGGGGCATCAGACATCCTGCGAGACGAGCAAAACAAGGGCGCAAAGTCTAACAGGGCACGGGAGTTTGAATAAGAGGAATTATCGTTTACTTGATGTGGGGCAAGGTTTGACTTGAGACCGAGTCGCGGCCATCGCGGGCAAGCCACGCTCCCACAGGGTTTTGCACCGAACCTGCGGGAGCGTGGCTTGCCCGCGATGAGGCCATCAGCATCACCCAAAAAACAGGCGTAAAAAGGGCGACCCTAAGGTCGCCTTCTTGTTTGGCCAGCGTTGATCAGAACTCGTGATCAGCGTTGTCCGGGTTCAGGTCGCTGATACCCAGTTTGCCAGCGGCGGCTTCGATCGAACCGGTCTGCTTGACCAGCGAAGCGATGGCGTCACGGACGATCTGATTGCCCGCTGTGTTGCCGGCGGCGATCAACTGGTCGTAATGCTCACCCTTGTTGGCGTGGTCAACCATGACCTGGATCTTGGCTTCGGTAGCGGCCAGATCAGCTTTCAGCGCGGTGTCGGCAGCCGGGTCGGCCTTGGCCACCAGGGACGACAGGCTGGCGCCGGTCATTTTGGTGCCGTCGACGCGGGTGTATTCGCCCAGGTACACGTTACGAATGCCTTTGGCATCGTAGAAGTGCGAATTGTGGGTGTTGTCGCTGAAGCAATCCTGTTCGTCTTCTGGAGAGTTGGCTTCCAGGGACACCTTCATGCGCTCGCCCGCCAGCTCACCAAGGGACAGGCTGCCCATGCCGAACAGCATTTTGCGCAGGCCGGTATCCACCGGTTCGGCTTCCAGGGTGGCGCGGTAGTTGTCAGCCACGTTCGGCTTCCAGTTACCGACCATTTCTTCCAGGTCGCTGACCAGCAGTTGGGTCACGGACTTCAGGTAAGCGCGGCGACGATCGTTGTGACCGCCAGTCGCGCCTTTGCCTTCCAGGTAGTCGGAAGCCGGGCGGTTGCCCGCGCCTGGGCCGGTGCCGTTCAGGTCCTGGCCCCACAGCAGGAATTCGATGGCGTGGTAGCCCGTCGCAACGTTGGCCTCGGAACCGCCCAGCTCGTTCAGGCTGGCGAGTTTTTCCGGGGTAATGTCTTTCACGTCAACCTTGTCTTCGCCGACCTGGACTTCAGTGTTGGCGATGATGTTGGCGGTGGCGCCCGGGTTACCCAGTGCGTGTTCGTAGGATTTGTCGACGTAGTCGATCAGGCCTTCGTCCAGTGGCCAGGCGTTAACCTGACCTTCCCAATCGTCGATGATGGTGTTGCCGAAGCGGAACACTTCGCTCTGCAAGTAAGGAACGCGGGCCGCGACCCAGGCAGCCTTGGCGGCTTTGAGGGTGTCGGCGTCCGGCTTGGCGAGGAAAGCGTCGACGGCGGTTTGCAGGGTTTTCGCGGTGGATTCGGCATCGCTGTAAACGGCGAAGACGATGTCGGCGTAATGCGCGACAACGGCTTTGGCGGCAGCTTCATCGACTTTGCTGGCAGCAGCTGGCGCAGCAACGGTGCTGGCGGCCGGAGTCGGCGCTGGCGCGGCGGCGGTCTTGTCCTTGCCTTCGCCACAACCGGCGAGGGAAATAGCGATGGCCAACAGACTGGCGGTAGCCAGAGGCATACGAATCATGGCGAACATCCTGCTTCGAGAGGGGTGGAAGGGCGCTTCACGCGCGCAAAACTGCGACATAATGCAAATCTTTCGCATTATGTGTAAAGAGTGCAGGTGGAAATATTTCTTATTCGCACGGGGGCGGGGATCAAAAATAAACGCAGCCTCGTTTCACTCGACAGCTGCTACAGGACCACGTGTGCCTGTGGGAGCTGTCGAGTGAAACGAGGCTGCATCTTTCGCAGGCCTACAAAATAGCCGCGTTGCTGCGCTGGGCCTGTTTCAGGTAGGCGCTCAATTCACGGGCCGGCAGTGGCTTGCTGTAGTGATAGCCCTGACCTTCGTGGCAGCCTTCGGAGATGATGTAGGCTTCTTGCTCGGCGGTCTCCACGCCTTCGGCAATGACCTGCATGCCCAAGCTCTTGCCCAGCTGGATGATCGCGCGAACGATGGTGGCATCGTCGTCGTCATCGAGCAGGTCCTGCACGAAGCTCTTGTCGATCTTGATCTTGTCCAGCGGCAGGCTTTTCAGATAGCTCAGTGATGAATAGCCGGTGCCGAAGTCATCAATGGCGATCAATGCGCCGGAGCGACGCAGGCTCAGCAGGTGCTGGGCGGCGGTGCTGATGTCTTCCATCAGGCCGGTTTCGGTCACTTCCAGTTCCAGGCTGCGCGGTGGCAAGCGGTACATTTGCAGCAGGTTGTTCACCACGCGTGGCAACTCGGCGTGGTGCAGTTGCACGGTAGACAGGTTCACCGCCATGCGCAGGTCGGGGAAGCCCTGATCGTGCCAGTCGCGCAATTGTTTGCAGGCCTGATCCAGCACCCATTCGCCGATGGCAATGATGGTGCCGTTCTGCTCGGCCAAGGGGATGAAAAGGTCCGGCGGCACCAAGCCATGCTCGGGATGCTGCCAGCGAATCAACGCCTCGACGCCCACCACCCGGTGGTCGCGGTAGCTGATTTGTGGTTGGTAGACGAGGTAGAACTGATCGCGGGCCAGCGCATCGCGCAGGTCTTTTTCCAGTTCGCGACGGCGGCGCATCTCGGTGTCGACGCTGGCGATGTAGAACTGATAGCGGTTGCGCGAGCGGGTCTTGGCCAGGGTCATGGTCTGCTCGGCTTTTTGCAGCAGCTTCTCGGTGCTGTCACCGTCCTCGGGGAACAGAGTGATGCCGATGGTCGCGCGCAGGCGGATTTCCTGATGGTCGAGGGCAAACGCCGCTTCCAGATCATCGAGGATGCTTTGCGCCAATTCGGCGGCTTCATAGGGTTGTTCGATATCGGCCTGGACCAGGGCGAACTGGTCGCCACCCAAACGGGCGAGGGCGCCGAGGCGACCGCTGTGAGCGCGCAGCCGGTCAGCCAACGCCAGCAGCAATTGGTCGCCGGTCTGGTAGCTGAACTGTTCGTTGATGCCTTTGAAATCGTCCAGGCCCACCACCAATACCGCGACCCGACGCTGCAATTTGCCGGCGTCGACCAGGATCTTGTCCAGTTGTTGCTGCAATTGCTGGCGGTTGGGCAGGCCGGTGAGGAAGTCGTACTGGGCCATGCGCAACAGGCTGTTTTCTGCTTCGTGGCGCAGGTGGGTGTTGCGTTCGATGGATTCGAGCAACTGGTTGGCGGTGTTGATCCAGATGCCCAGTTCGTTCTTTTCGTGGCCCTTGAGTTGCGGAATCTTGTGTTCGCTGGGGCGATCCGGGTTGATTTCGGTCAGGTGCTCGATAATTCGCGACAGCGGTTTGGTCAGCAGCCAGTGATAGACCAGGTACAGCACCAGGCCCATGGCCATGGCGCGCAACACGCCGGAAATGAAGATGATCACCGAGCTGATGATGAACCCTTGGCCGTAGGTGGCGGTGTCGAGGGTGATGCTCAGGTCGCCGTAATACTCGCTATATGGGCCGCGACCGACCAGTTGGGTGGTGAAAGTGCGTTCCTTGCCGAGGATCAGGTCGGTCAGCCAGCGGCTGTGGGAATGCTGCAATTCGCGGGTTTTTTGCGCGAGCATGGCTTCGTTGGGATGGCCGATGGAGGCCTGGCGCACGGCGTCGTCCTGGAACAGGCCTTCGATCACTTGCATGCCCATTTCCCGGTCCAGGCTGTAGACGGCCTGGGTAGAGGGGTCGCGGAACATGTCGAGGATGCGTTCGGCATCGTTGGCTACGGCCTGGCGTGTCTTGTAGGCGTCGAAAACGATTTGCGCACAGCTCAAGACCACGCCGACGATCAATGCCGACAGGAGCACGACCCGGAGCAACTTCACCGACAAGCTGTTCTTGAGTTCCAGCTTCAAAGGGTTATTCCTTGTTCCGTGCGGGTAGCATCAAGTTGCCATGAGTATTGGCAATCCCGTGTTGGCAGTCAAAGGGACATTTATTCACAGGGGATTTTGTCTGTGGGCGTGGCCGATTTGCTGTTGTCCGGGGTGTTTGTCCTATTAGTACTGTGTCGGTAGTTGGGTCCTTCAACTTGAGGGGATTGGGATAATTTTTCCTTCTCGGTTGATGGTAGCCGGCTATGGCGTTGGGGCAAGGGGGTGGTGTACATATCCATTTCTGCGGTAACGGCCGCTAATGGTTTCGCTCTTACAGCGAGTCCCTTTTGGCAAACGCGGAACGACCCAAAAGGAACCAAAAGGTCTCGCCCCGAGCGTCCGGCCCCTCGCTAAGGCTCGGCCGCTACGACCTACATGCAGCGTGTTCGACTGCGTCGAACGGCGCTACGCGCCACTCCCCGGATGCACACCTCCACTCAGCCTCCCGAGGGGGCGGGTGAATCAAAAGCGGCAGGCGAGCTAACGTTCGGCCTGATGAGTGGTGAGAAGCGGCGGCTGTACACCGAATGATCGTTCCCACGCTCCCGCGTGGGAATGCCGCCGGGGACGCTCCGCGTTCCATTTTTTGTGTTGAACGATGTGTAAAAAACGCAGAGATTTCCCACGCATTTTTCAGGTTGCTGGGTAGGAAGCCCTGTCTCTAACCTCTGGCTGTCGCTGAAAACTCAGCGACCGGGTGTGAGAGCCCGGCAACTTATGGTCATCCAGTGTCTGTACACGCATAATCGCCGCCAGCTTACTCGCTGCCAGTAATTGCGTTATGGCGGCTGTGTGCGGGCGGACTTCGGTCCGGCCGGGTGTCCATAACCGGTCTTCTCACCTCGCACATAGCTGCCACCTCTTCGCCGTGTGAGAAGCGGCAAGTGGGGGCCCCAACGCTGGAGAAATACAATGGACAAATTGATTCCCGATCCACCCTTGAACACCACCGACCCAGACGCCGAAGAAACCCAATCCGAAGCTCTCCTGCGAGACCGCGAAGCCATCAAACGCGCACTCGACTATTACCTCGATCCCCCAGTCCCAATACACCGAAAAACCCCGCCGCCCCAGCACGATGTACATGATCGCTCCCAACATGGACACCGAAAGCCTCCTGGCCCAGGCCTGCGAGTCACTGGCCTCTGCCAGCGTCATGACCAGCGATTTCGCCGCGAACCTGATCGGCCCGCAGCGTAATACGGTGTTGGCGATTCAGCAGATCATCATGCTGGCGGAGTTGGCGGTGAACCGGGCCTTGGATAAAGTCGATCCGGCGTAGACCGCGTTATCGTTCTTCGCGAGCCTGCTCGCGAAGGCGCCCGAATAGTCGACACATTTCTCCAGGCAATAAAAAACCCGGCATAAAAGCCGGGTTTTTTGTCTGGCATCGATCTTAAGCGGTGAAGGTTTTGCCTTCAAACTGCTCAGCCACGAATTTCCAGTTGACCAGGTTCCAGAACGCTTCGACGTATTTCGGACGAACGTTGCGGTAGTCGATGTAGTAGGCGTGTTCCCAGACGTCGCAGGTCAGCAGCGGGGTGTCGCCGTTGGTCAGCGGGTTGCCGGCGCCGATGGTGCTGGCCAGGGCCAGGGAACCGTCAGCCTTTTTCACCAGCCAGCCCCAACCGGAACCGAAGGTGCCGATGGAAGTCTTGCTGAATTCTTCCTTGAACTTGTCGAACGAACCGAACGAAGCGTTGATGGCTTCAGCCAGTGCGCCGGTAGGTTGACCGCCGGCGTTTGGCGCCAGGCAGTTCCAGTAGAAAGTGTGGTTCCAGACCTGAGCGGCGTTGTTGAAGATGCCGCCCGAGGAAGATTTAACGATTTCTTCCAGGGTCTTGCCTTCGAACTCGGTGCCTGGCACCAGGTTGTTCAGGTTCACGACGTAGGTGTTGTGGTGCTTGTCGTGGTGGTATTCCAGAGTTTCCTTGGAAATGTGCGGCTGCAGGGCATCGTGTGCGTAAGGCAGCGGCGGCAATTCGAAAGCCATGATGATTCTCCTAATCAGGTCAGTTGCGGTGAGCGCAAGGCCGATCACGGGCGGCCAGACAAGCGCCGGGGAGTTTGTACTCTTTGCGGCGCATCGGATCGGATCATAGCACCGGGGGTGCGGCATAACCACGCAACAACTGTGTGGGATAGAGGTTCCAGAGCCTTTTGGAATATTCAGGGGGTGACGATTAATTGAAACGCCACCGCAAACATCATCACCGCCACCAGCAGATCAAGAATCCGCCAGGTGCTTGGCCGCGCGAGCCAGGGCGCCAACCATGCCGCGCCCAGCGCCAGGGTGAAGAACCACAGCAACGAAGCACTGGCCGCGCCCACCACATAAGCGCCGGGTTCGGTTTGTTGGGCACCGAGGGAGCCGATCAGCAACACCGTGTCCAGATAAACGTGCGGGTTGAGCAATGTCACGGCCAGGGCGCTGAGCATCACCGCGCGCAGTGAACGCACGGTCTGGTTTTCACCCTTTTGCAGGCTCTGTTTCGAGAAAGCCCTGCGCAGTGCCTGGCTGCCGTACCAAATCAGAAACACCGCGCCGCCCCAACGGGCAACCGCCAGCAGGGTCGGGTTATGCGCCAGTACCGTGGCGAGGCCAAACACCCCGGCGGCCACGAGCAAGGCATCGCAAGCGACGCACAGTGCCGCCACTGGCAAGTGATGTTCGCGACGAAGACTTTGCGCCAGCACAAACGCATTCTGCGTGCCGATCGCCATGATCAGCCCGGCGGCCACCAACAGGCCGTTCACATAGCTTTGCCACATAAGGTTTACTCCGCGTTGGCCGCCAGGTCCCGCAGCACGTGGAGTGCGCGTTCGGCGTCGGCCTGACCGACAAACAGGTGATCGTGGTAATAGCCGGCGATCACGTTGCAGCTGATGCCGGCCTTGCCCAATGCGGTGGCGAAGGCGGCGGTCAGGCCGACCGCTTCCAGCGCCGAATGCACATTCAAGGTGATCCAGGCCGCGACGTAGTCGAAACTGAAACCGGCCTGTTGGGCGTGGGAACGTTCCAGGATCACGGTCAGACCTTCCTGCTCGCGAAAGCTGCCGACGATCTCAAGGCCCACTGGCAGCTTGCCGTCTCGCAAGGTACAGAACACGTATTCGCCGGCGTTGAGTTGCGGGCTCATGCTGCGCAGCAGGGTTGCCAATGAAGTTTCGCCAGCCATGTCGGTGTTCCTTGTTGAAGAGATCTTGCTGGGCATTCTCCGCTGCTAACCTGTATAAGAAAAACCAATCATGCTGATCGCTCATTAGGAAAACTGATGTTCGACTATAAATTACTCTCTGCCCTGGCCGCCGTGGTCGAGCAGGCCGGTTTCGAACGGGCCGCGCAGGTGCTGGGCTTGTCGCAATCGGCGATCTCCCAGCGGATCAAACTGCTGGAGGCGCGGGTCGGCCAGCCGGTGCTGGTGCGGGTCACACCGCCGGCGCCGACGGAAATTGGACGGCGCCTGCTCAACCATGTGCAGCAAGTGCGTTTGCTGGAGCGCGACTTGCAAACCCTGGTGCCAGCGCTGGATGAAGAAGGGCTGCCGGAGCGTCTGCGCATCGCCTTGAATGCCGACAGCCTCGCCACGTGGTGGGCGCAAGCGGTGGGCGATTTCTGTGCCGAACAACATTTGTTGCTGGACCTGGTGGTCGAAGACCAGACCGTCGGCCTCAAACGCATGCGCGCCGGCGAAGTGGCGGCCTGTGTCTGCGCCAGTGAACGCCCGGTGGCCGGGGCCCGCAGCGTTTTGCTGGGGGCGATGCGTTATCGGGCGTTGGCCAGTCCGGCGTTCATCGCGCGCCATTTTCCGGAAGGTGTGCGCGCCGATCAACTGGCGAAAACCCCGGCCTTGGTGTTTGGCCCGGACGATTTCCTGCAGCATCGCTACCTCGCCTCCCTTGGGGTCGACGGCGGTTTTGAACACCATTTATGTCCCTCGTCTGAAGGCTTCATTCGCTTGACCGAGGCCGGTCTCGGCTGGGGGCTGGTGCCGGAATTGCAGGTGCGTGAGCAACTGGAACGCGGTGTTTTGCGGGAGCTTTTGCCAGATAAGCCCATCGACGTGCCGCTGTACTGGCATCATTGGCGCAATGGCGGTCAGCTTCTGGGGTTGTTGACCGATCAATTGGTGCGTTCGTCGAAGCAATGGCTGGTGCCTTGGACACAGCCGTAAGCGTCAAGCTGCAAGCGGCAAGTGAAGCGCTTGCGGATCGTTTTTAACTTGCAGCTTGTGGCTTGAAGCTCACCGCTGCATTTGTGGAGCACTACATGAAAATTCTGGTCACCGGCGCAAGCGGCTTCATCGGCGGACGCTTTGCGCGTTTCGCCCTTGAGCAGGGCCTGGACGTGCGGGTCAACGGTCGCCGGGCCGAAAGCGTCGAACACCTGGTGCGCCGTGGCGCCGAGTTCATTCAGGGCGACTTGAGCGACCCGGAACTGGCGCGCGACCTGTGTTCAGACGTCGAAGCCGTGGTCCATTGCGCGGGGGCGGTGGGGCTGTGGGGGCGTTATCAGGACTTTCATCAAGGCAACGTTCAGGTCACCGAAAACGTGGTTGAAGCCTGCCTGAAACAGCGGGTTCGGCGCTTGGTGCACTTGTCGTCGCCGTCGATCTACTTCGATGGCCGTGATCATCTGGGTTTGACCGAAGAACAAGTGCCCAAGCGCTTCAAGCATCCCTATGCGGCCACCAAATTCCTCGCCGAGCAAAAAGTCTTTGGCGCCCAGGAGTTCGGCCTCGAAACCCTGGCCCTGCGCCCGCGCTTCGTCACGGGTGCGGGTGACATGAGCATCTTCCCGCGCCTGCTGAAAATGCAGCGCAAAGGACGCTTGGCGATCATCGGCAACGGCCTGAACAAGGTCGACTTCACCAGCGTGCAAAACCTCAACGAAGCGTTGCTCAGCAGTTTGCTCGCCAGTGGCTCGGCCTTGGGCAAGGCCTACAACATCAGTAACGGAACGCCGATTCCGTTGTGGGACGTGGTCAATTACGTCATGCGCAACATGCAAGTCCCACAAGTGACGCGCTACCGTTCCTACGGTCTGGGCTACACCGTCGCGGCACTCAACGAAGGGGTGTGCAAGCTGTGGCCGGGGCGCCCCGAGCCGACCTTGTCGCGACTGGGCATGCAGGTCATGAACAAAAATTTCACCTTGGACATCAGCCGCGCCCGGCATTATCTGGACTACGATCCGAAAGTCAGTGTCTGGGCCGCCCTCGATGAATTTTGCAGTTGGTGGAAGGCCCAGGACATCCGCTGACGTGCCAGGACCTGCCTGCCCGTACTGAACCGAGTGGGGTATAGAGAGTCAATCGGTGCGGCAGTGGGGTTTATACTCGCCGCATAAAGCCATCACCGCGTTCCACAAAGGTTGACTCAATGTCCATGCGTAACGATGCCAACGACGATTTCGATGATGTCCCGAGCCTGCGTGCCGACAGCCTCGACGATGATGATTTTCCGCCCACCGTCCGTACCAGCGTGCATTCCCGTCCAGTGCCGGTGGTGAAGGTCAAAAGCGCCAGCACCGGCCCGCTGTGGGCATTGGTCGGCGCGTTGTTTTTTGCGTTTGCGGGCCTGGCCTGGTGGAGTTTTCAGCAGATTTCGTTGATGGAACAACAACTGGTCGCAACCCAGGAAAGTTTCGCGCGCATCAGTGAGGAAGCGGCGGGACGCTTGCAGGATATTTCCGGCAAGGTCGTCGCCAGCCAGACCAACGTCACCAGCGACAGCGAAGCGCTGAAACTGCAAATCAAGGATCTGGAAACCAAACTGCTGGATCAGAGCAAACAGCAGCAGGGTGTTGTCGGTCAGACCACCGATCTGGACAAGCGCCTGGCGCAAATGACCGCACAAACCAGCGACCTGGATAAACGTCTGGCGCAGCTTGCCGCCCAGAGCACCGAGCATCAGACGGCCAATACTCAGTTGCAGGCGCAGCTAAAAGCCTTGAGCACTGAGTTGACCGCCCTGAAAAGCGCCCCGGACGACAGCAGCAAATTCGACGCACAGCTTAAAAGCCTCGGCGCCGATATCGTCGCGCTGAAAAAACAAGGCAACCCAAGCGCCGCGATCGAGCGCCTGGAACAAGACATGATCGTGCTCAAAAGCGAGCAGGACAACCGCCCGGCCGCAGCGCAAGGCTCCACCAATACCGCCGAGTTCGACGCATTCCGCGCCCAGGTCACCCGCAACATCAACACCCTTCAGGCGCAGATCCAGAACCTGCAGCAGCAACTGCGCGCCCGCCAGTAACCCCCGGGCCCCTGTAGCCGCTGTCGAGCTCCAGCGAGGCGGCGTCCGGCTGCGAAGCAGTCGTAAAATCTACCCAGCGGTCTTTCAGGTAGACCGCAGACGCAGCCTCGCCAAGGCTCGACCGCTGCTTCAGGACCGGGTGTATCTCCCATTGCCGTCTACGCTCTTGAAACACCGACAAGAACGAGGGATGCGCTATGGGGGTTTTGCACAAACTGGCCTTATTGGGCGGGATGCTATTGCTGTGCCTGGGGCAGGTTCACGCCGCCACGGCGGAAAAGGATGACAGCCAGGCCGCCAAAGCCTTGCTGGAAAAAGCCCTGGCTTACTACCACGACAATGGCGACAAGGCCTTTGCGGCGTTCAGCCGTCAGGGCGAGTTTGTCGACAAGGATCGCTATGTGTTCGTGGTCGATACCAAGGGCGTGATGCTCGCCAGTGGCGGGCCGTCGGCGGCATTGATCGGGCGGGATGTCACCGAGACCCTCGGGCCGGACTTGCAGAAAGCCTTCAAGGACGCCTTGAAAGTGCCGGAGGGCAATGGCATCCAGCAGGCGGAATACCGCTGGCAGAACTGGTCTGACGGCAAGGTCGAGCGCAAACATGTGTTCTATCAGCGCGTCGGTCAGCGGATTCTGGCGGTCGGTTACTACCTGCCACGGGCGTCAGCGGAACAGGCGATGGCGCTGTTGAACAAAGCCGCGACCGATCTGGCCAAGGACGAGAAGGGCACACTGACCGCGATCAATTCCCTCAAGGGCGGTTACCTGCAGGATGACCTGTACGTGTTCGTCGTCGACCTGGACACCCAACGCTACGTGGCCCACGGCACCAACCTGCGGCTGATCAACACCGACTTCGGCAAGATCAAGGACCCGGAGGGCAAACCGGTGGGCGAGCCGATCCTGGCGTTGATGGCCAAGCAGGATTACGGCGAATACGAATACCGCTGGAAAAACCCGGTGACCAACAAGGTTGAGGACAAGCATGCCTACCTGAAGAAGGTCGGGCATTTTCTGGTGGCAGTCGGGTATTACAGCCCTTGAATCACTGTGACTGACAGATAGCTATCGCGAGCAGGCTCACTCCTACTGGATCTCCGCCCGTACACAAATATTGTGAGCACCGGAGATCCCCTGTAGGAGTGAGCCTGCTCGCGATTGGCAGACGACTCGGTGTGTCTACCGGACCTTGTCTTCCCGCCCCCGCAGCAACATATTCGGCATCGCAATCGCCGCCGCCAGTCCCAGCAACGACACCGCCGCACTCACCATCAACAAATACCTGAACGTCAGCAACAACTCCGCACGCAAGGCGTTTTGCGCATCGCCCGGCGCGGCGTTCAAACCGTCGAGCAAGACATTCCCGGAACTGCCCTCGACGATCAGCGACGAACCGGCAATGTGCGCGAAGCTTGAATCCTGCAACAACGCCAGCAGCAGCGCCGACATCAACGCCACCCCCACCGCGCCGCCCAGGGAGCGGAACAGATTGGTGGTGCTGGTGGCGACACCGATGTCGCGCTGGTCCACCGAGTTCTGTGTGCCGACCAAAGACGTCGGGAATTGCATGCCGCTGGCGATCCCGCACAACAACATGAACAAACTGCTGAGCACAAACGCCTGAGGCGGGCTGAACGCCATGCCCAGAATCGCCATCGGCATCAGCGCCGCGCCGCTCAGGATCATTGGTTTGTAGCGCCCGGTCACCGAGGTCCGGCGTCCGGCAAAATAGGCGCCAATCGGCAAACCCATCGCCAGCGGCAACAGGTGCAGTGCGGCGCTGTCGGCACCGGCGCCGGTGACGCTCTGGAAGCGCAGCGGCATCAGCACGATCAGCGAGATCGCCTGGAAACTGGTGAAGAAAATCGTGCACCAGCAAAAAATCGCGTTGCGGTTGGCGAACAGATGCATCGGCAACAACGGCTCCCGTGCCCGGCGCTCATGCCAGACGAACATCCCAAGAATCACCACCGCGCCGGCAAACAGTCCCAGCACTTGCGCGCTGCGCCACGAATGACCCTGACCGACCTGCGTGATGCCCAGCAACAACGCGGTCAAGCCGATGATCATCAGCAACGTGCCGAGGTAGTCGATCACAGGTTTGCGCTGCGGCACCGGCAGCCCGACCAGCGTTCGATGGGCCACCACCCAGGCACCCAGTCCCAGGGGCAGATTGATCAAGAATACCCAGCGCCACGACAAATACTCGGTCATGTAACCGCCCAGCACCGGGCCGGCCACGCTGGCCACGGCGTACATGCTGCTGAAGTAACCCTGATAACGACCGCGCTCCCGGGGCGGGACGATGTCGCCGATGATCGCCTGACTGACCGAAATCATCCCGCCGGCACCGATGCCCTGAATGATCCGCGCCAGCACCAATTGCTCCATGCTCTGGGCCATGCCGCAGAACAACGAGGCGAGGGTGAACAGGCCCATGCCGAACAGCATCAACTTGCGCCGACCATACAAATCGCCGAGCTTGCCGTAGATCGGCACCGCCACCGTCATCGCCACCATGTACCCGGAAATCACCCAGGCCAGCAGGCTGACGTCCTTGAACTGGGCGGAAATCGCCGGCATCGAGACAGCGACGATGGTCTGGTCCAGCGCGCCGAGAAAGATCGCCAGCATCAGGGCGATCAGCACGCTGCGAATGGCCGGTTTGGGCGTGTCAGGCTGGTTGAGATTGGTCACGGTGAAACCTGCGGGCAGAGATGGACCCGCAAGTGGCAAGGCGAGCGGGAATGCTCGCAGTGTAAGTCGGTAGCAAGCTATTCGATAGCCTCGTACGCAAGCCCGACGTAATTTTCTGCAATGGTTTTTCGACCGGCTTCGGAGCCGACAAAGTAGTCCAGTTCCGACTCGCTGATGCGCTGGCTGAACGCGTCATGGTCGTCAAAGCGATGCAGCATAGACGTCATCCACCAGGAAAACCGCTCGGCTTTCCACACGCGGCGCAGGCAGATTTCGGAGTATTTCTCCAGCAAATCCACGCGTCCTTCCCGATAGACCTTCAACAGAATATTGAACAACGTGCTGACGTCACTGGCGGCCAGGTTCAGGCCCTTGGCGCCGGTGGGCGGGACGATGTGCGCCGCGTCGCCGACCAGGAACATGCGCCCGAATTGCATCGGTTCAACGACAAAACTGCGCAACGGCGCGATGCTTTTTTCGATGGACGGGCCGGTGACCAACGACGCTGCCAACGCTGGCGGCAGGCGCAATTTCAACTCGTCCCAGAAACGCTGATCCGACCAGTCCTGCACCTGGTCCTCGGCCGGTACCTGAAGGTAATACCGGGTGCGGGTCGCCGAGCGCATGCTGCATAAAGCAAAACCGCGCTCGTGGCGGGCGTACACCAGTTCTTCGTGCACCGGCGGCGTGTCGGCGAGGATGCCGAGCCAGCCAAACGGATAGACCCGCTCGAACACCTTGAGGCAGTCGTCGGGGATCGATTGGCGCGCCACACCGTGGAAACCGTCGCACCCGGCGATGTAGTCGCAATCGAGGCGATACGTCTCGCCATCCTTATCAAAGGTGACGAAAGGTTCTGCGCTTTTCATCCCGTGTGGCATGACGTTGACGGCGTCATAAATCGTCTGCGCGCCGGCCTCCCGACGAGCGGCCATCAGGTCACGGGTGACCTCGGTCTGGCCATACACCATCACGGTTTTGCCGCCGGTCAATGCCTGCAAATCGATGTGTACCTGACGGCCATCGAGTGCCAGTTCGAAGCCGGTGTGCACCAGGCCTTCGGCATCCATCCGCCCACCCACACCAGCCTGACGCAACAGCTCTACCATGCCTTGTTCAAGGACCCCGGCACGGATTCGCCCGAGCACATAATCTGGGCTCTGGCGTTCAAGAATGAGGGTGTCGATACCGGCGTTGTGCAGCAATTGACCGAGCAGTAAACCGGCAGGACCGGCGCCAATGATGGCGATTTGGGTTTTCAGCGTTTTCATTGTTGTCAGGACTCGCAAGCTCCACGCGACCAAGGCCGGTGAATTATTTTTATGGATCGAGTGCTTGCATTTTTCCCTTGCGAGTCTGTCAATTGAAGGTGAAAACTGAGCCGATACCTGTTCTTTCTGCCAATCGGTGCGATTATCGCCCGTAACCCCCCGAGGCCTGGATTGAAGTGATGAACAAGCCTGACCTGCCTTCGATTCCAGTGTTCAAGCTCTACGGTGAAAGCCTGGACTGGCCGACCCCCGACTTGCTGCACTGCGAAACCATTTCCAAACGCAGCCGCGAACACCAATGGGAAATCAAACCCCACCGTCACGCCGATTTGTGTCAGTTACTCTTCATCTTCAAAGGTCAGGCAGAGCTTGAGATCGAAGGTAAACGCACGCAACTGACTGAGCCGACCGTGCTGATCCTGCCGCCGTTGTCGGTGCACGGTTATCGATTTTCCGAAGACGTCGAAGGGTTTGTCTTGACCCTCGCCGCGCCGCTGATCGCCCATCTGCAAGCGCAACTGGGCAACTCGGTGAATGCGCTGGCCCAGGCTGAAAGCTACCCGGCGGGCAAGGACGGTGACTACCTCAACAGCCTGTTTTCAGCGCTGCAAGACGAATACACCGGTCACCAACCGGCGCGTGAAATGCTCATGCATTCACTGGTCAGCGTGATCATGGTCTGGGTCAGCCGGCAGGTGATCACCCGCCGCAACGCCAGCCAGCGTCCGCAGCGCGCCCGGGAATACCTCAACGGGTTTATCCAGCTGGTGGAAGAGACTTACCGTCAGCACGTCAAGGTCGAAGACCTCGCGCATCGGCTGGGGATTTCCGTGTCCCACCTCAACGGCACGTGCCGTGAACTGGCGGGGCAACCGGCGTTGCAGATTATGCACGAACGGCAATTGCTGGAGGCCAAGCGGTTGCTGACCTACACCAGCATGACCATTTATGAAATGTCCGATGTGTTGGGGTTTTCCGATCCTACAAACTTCACACGCCTGTTCCGGCGTCGCGTGGGTATTTCGCCCAAGGCGTTCCGCGACCGCTTGAAGGCCGATCAGGACAACGAGGCCTGATCCCCTGGGTCACCGCAGGGCATTGAGGGTCGCGTTGTGGGGGATGCAGCGTTCGAAGTTGCAGCTCGCAAATTCACGGGGCAGTTGCCGTGCCTGCTCGACCCGCCAGGCTGCGGTGCCATACAGCGCCAGCGTCACCGCGCAGGTGATGAAAATGGTGAGGTACCTTCTTGTTTTGATGTTCATGGCGTGGACCTCTGAACGAAATACCCTTGGGTATTACTTTGAGCATAGGTCAGCGCGGGTGAGTTGCCACTAAAGCTGCATCGTACGTACCCCGATATTCAGAACACTGATGTGCCTACTGTGGGAGCGAGCTCAAAGGTTGCGGCGAGTTACAGGCCGATATCCCACGCTGGTTCTTCGGGAAATCTGAGCACCAGGAAATCCAGCAGGCTGCGCAACGCCGCTGGCATGTGTTTGCGTGACGCATACACCGCATAAATATTCATCTGCCGGGGCTCGGCCTCGGGCAACAGGCGGATCAGTTCGCCGCTGTGAATATGCACACCGGCCTGATAACTCGGCAGCATCGCCACCCCGGCGCCGGCGATGGTTACGCGCAGCAAAGTGCTGGCTTCGTTGGCGCTGATGTTGCCTTGCACCGTCACCGAGACCGGCTCGCCGTCCTCCTCGAAATGCCAAAGGCTTTTGCCGAAGTAGGAATGGGTCAGGCAATTGTGCTGGCTCAGGTCCTCGACCCGCTGCGGCGCTGGATGTTCGCGCAGGTAGCCCGGGGAGGCGCAGATCACCGAGCGGCAGACCGTCAGCCGTCGGGCGATCAGGTTCGGGTCCAGGTCGTTGCTGGTGCGGATCGCCAGATCGATGCGCTCATCCACCAGGTTCACGGTGCGGTCGAGCATCTGCAGGTCGATGCTGACGCCAGGGTAACGTTTGACGTAGGCCGCCATGGCGTCCGCCAGTTGCGCCTGGCCAAACGAAGTGCTGACACTGATGCGCAGCAACCCACGCGGTGCATCGTCCGGCTCGCTCACGGCGGCTTGCATGTCGGTGGACAAGTCGAGCATCTGCCGACAGCGGGGCAGCATCTCGGCGCCGGCGGCGGTCAGGCTCAATTTGCGGGTGGTGCGGTGCATCAACCGGGCACCGACCCAGTCCTCCAGTTCCGCCAGATAACGTGAAACCACCGGCCGTGACAGGTCCAGATGATCGGCGGCGGCCGACTGGCTGCCGAGGTCGACCACCGTGACGAATACGCGCATTGCTTGAAGACGATCCATGATTTGCCCGCTTTCAGAAACAAACTATGTTCAAGCATCGCATTTTTTGTACTGAGTCATGCAACTAAGCTCCCTCCCATCGCCAAGCATGGCATTCGGATTACGGAGCAACAGATGATCGGTTTCACCACCCTCAAGCGTATTTTGCTGGCCACCGCCGCTCTCGGCTTCGCGGCCCATGCAGCGGCGGCCTCGACCCTGACCCTGGATGTCTACAACCCCGGCGACAAGGCGATCTTCCCGGTGACGTCGGTGCTGGTCAGCGGTGAGAAAGAAGCGATTCTGGTGGATGCGCAGTTCGGCAAATCCCAAGCCGAGCAGGTGGTCGAGAAAATCCGCGCCAGCGGCAAGCAACTGACCACCATCTACATCAGCCATGGCGACCCGGATTATTACTTCGGCCTCGACACCCTGACCGCCGCGTTCCCCAACGCCAAAGTGCTGGCTTCGCAGCCAACCGTGGACCACATCAAGCACACCGTCGACGGCAAACTGGCGTTCTGGGGCCCGAAAATGGGCGCTGACGTACCGGCGAAAACCATCGTGCCCGGCGTGCTCAAGGGCGACAGCCTGATACTGGAAGGGCAGAAATTGCAGGTGGTGGGGCTGGACAGCAAGCAGCCGGACCGCACCTTCGTCTGGATTCCATCGATCAAAGCGGTTGTCGGTGGGGTGGTTGTGGCAGAAAACATCCATGTCTGGATGGCCGACACGCAAACCCCGCAGTCCCACGCCGATTGGTTGACGACGCTGCACGCCATCGAAACCTTGAAACCGAACACCATCGTGCCGGGTCATTACCTCGGTGACAGCGCCCGCTCCCTGGCGGCCGTGCGGTTCACGGCTGAATACATCAAGGCGTTCGACGAAGAAACCGCCAAGGCCAAGGATTCCGCCGCACTGATCGCCGCGATGAAAAAACGCTTCCCGACGCTGGGCGAAGAAAGCTCGCTGGAGCTGAGCGCCAAAGTCGCCAAGGGCGAGATGAAGTGGGGCGAATGACCGGACACCTGTGAATGATCGTTCCCACGCAGAGTGGGAACGATCAACATCTACATCCAAGCCAACTGGAGAACGTCATGAGCAAAATCGCAATCATCGGGGCCACTGGCCGTGCCGGCAGCCAATTGCTGGAAGAAGCCCTGCGTCGTGGTCATAGCGTCACCGCCATTGCCCGCGACACGTCGAAGATCGGTCAGCGTGCCGGTGTGGTCAGCAAGCATGTCGATGCCCTTGATGGCGCAGCGTTGCAAGCCGCTGTGGCGGGTCATGACGTGGTCATCAGCGCCGCGCATTTCTCGACGCTGCCCGCCGCGGCGGTGATCGGGCCGGTGAAAAAGGCCGGGGTGAAACGTCTGCTGGTGGTGGGCGGTGCCGGTTCGTTGTTGTTGCCGGGCGGAACTCGCGTGATCGACAGCGAGGGCTTTCCCGATGCGTACAAAGCCGAGGCGGGTGCCGGGGCGTTGTTCCTTGAGAACCTGCGACAGGAAAAGGACCTGGACTGGACCTTCTTGTCACCGTCGGCGGAGTTTGTCGAAGGGGAACGCACGGGGGTGTTCCGGATCGGCCAGGATGATTTGCTGGTGAGCCGTGAAGGGCGCAGCTGGATCACGTTTGCCGACTATGCGATTGCGATGATCGATGAAGTGGAAGTGCCGAAGCACTACCGCCAGCGGTTCACAGTAGGCTACTGAGATCACCGATCCCCTGTAGGAGTGAGCCTGCTCGCGATAGCGGTTGATCATTCAACAGTGATGTCGACTGACCCAACGCCATCGCGAGCAGGCTCACTCCTACAAGGGGATTGCAGCAAGATTTTAGGCTTTCACCGCGCTTGAGCCTGCTCCACCAACCACACCAACAATTCCTGCAACTTCGGCGAAGGTGCGGGCTTGTGCGGCAAAACCAGGTAATACGCCAACCCCGTTTTCACCTTCAACTCAAACGGCATCACCAGTCGCCCGGCGCTCAAGTCATCGCCAATCAACGACCAGTCGCCAATCGCTACCCCCGTCCCCTGTGAGGCCATCGACATCGCCAGGTCCAGGGTTTCGAAGTGCTGACCCTTGCTGACATTGTTCAGTCGCACATTGGCCGTGGCCAGCCAGGCTTTCCAGTCACGCTCATCACGGGTGGGGTGCAGCAGCATGTGCCGCTGAAGGTCTTCCGGGGTCTGCAACGGCACCGGGCCTTCAAGCAGCGGTTTGGAACAGACCGGCGTCAATATTTCTTCAAACAGGCGTTGCGAGGCCAACGTGCTGTCCGATGGCACGCCGTACATCACCGCCGCATCGAACTGCTCACGATGAAAATCCACGCCGTGCTTGACCGTGGTGGTCAGTTCCACCGGCACGTCCGGCCGCTCCCGTTGCCACTGCAAAAGACGCGGCAACAGCCAGCGCATCACGCAGGTCGGCGCCTTGAGTTGCAGGGTTTCGCGCTTCTCGCCGATCTGTTCAACGGCCTCATCGATCAGGCCGAAAATCTGCTGCACCCGTGGCAGCCATTCCCGTCCTTCGGCCGTCAGATCGAGGCCGCGAGCCTGGCGGATGAACAGTTCATAACCGAGGTGATCTTCGAGCCCGGCGATCTGCCGGCTTACCGCGCCTTGGGTGATGTGCAGCTGTTCGGCGGCCCGGGTGAAGTTGCAGCACTGCGCGGTAATCAGAAAAGTGTGCAGCGCCGGCAGGGGAGGCAGTCGTTTCATTGGGATCCAAGGTATGACGTGAGGACATGGCTAGTATGACTTTTTATCCATTGTTGCGGCTACGTGTCGCCCGTTCCAATGAGGCCATCCCTGGACCTGCCCACTCATCATAAACACTGCGCAGGCCCGGCGTCTCAAACGAACAAGAAGGGCAAAACACAATGGCGACGTGCGGCGAAGTATTGGTCAAGTTACTCGAAGATTACGGGGTTGAGCAGGTGTTCGGCATTCCCGGGGTTCATACCGTGGAGCTGTATCGCGGGCTGGCCCGTTCGAGCATCAACCACGTCACTCCGCGTCACGAACAGGGCGCCGGTTTCATGGCCGACGGTTATGCCCGCACCAGCGGCAAACCGGGTGTGTGCTTCATCATCACCGGCCCTGGCATGACCAACATCACCACCGCGATGGGCCAGGCGTACGCCGATTCGATCCCGATGCTGGTGATCTCCAGCGTGCAATCGCGCAGCCAGTTGGGCGGCGGTCGCGGCAAGCTGCATGAACTGCCGAACCAGGGCGCGTTGGTCGCCGGTGTGGCGGCGTTCTCCCACACCCTGATGTCGGCGTCCGAGTTGCCGGGCGTGCTGGCCCGTGCCTTTGCGCTGTTCCAGGCTGGCCGTCCGCGTCCGGTGCACATCGAAATTCCGTTGGACGTGCTGGTTGAAGAAGCCGATGACCTGCTGACCAGCGTACCGGTGAACATTGACCGCGCCGGTGCATCGCCGACCGCCGTCTCGCGCATGACCGAATTGCTGGCCGGCGCCAAGCGCCCGCTGATTCTCGCCGGTGGCGGTGCCATCGATGCGGCTGCCGAACTGACTGAACTGGCCGAACTGCTGGACGCGCCGGTGGCCCTGACCATCAACGCCAAAGGCATGCTCGAATCCAGTCACCCGTTGCTGATCGGTTCGACCCAGAGCCTGGTCGCGACTCGCGCACTGGTGGCCGAAGCCGACGTGGTCCTGGCCATCGGCACCGAACTGGCCGAGACCGACTACGACGTCACCTTCGCCGGTGGTTTCGAGATTCCTGGCCAGTTGCTGCGCGTGGACATCGACCCGGACCAGACCGTGCGCAACTATCCGCCGCACGTGGCGCTGGTGTCCGACTCGCGCAACGCTGCTCAGGCATTGCTGAGCGCGCTGTCCCACAAGTCCCTGGCCGAGCGCGCCAATGATTGGGGTCACGTGCGTGCCTCCCGTTTGCGTGAGGCACTCGCCGAGAGCTGGGATGCCCCGACCCTGGCGCAAACACGCTTTCTCGAAACCGTCCTGCACGAGCTGCCAGACGCGGTATTCGTCGGCGATTCGACCCAGCCTGTGTACACCGGCAACCTGACCTTCAACCCCGAGCGCCCGCGTCGCTGGTTCAACTCGTCCACCGGTTACGGCACCTTGGGTTACGCCCTCCCGGCGGCGATTGGCGCCTGGCTCGGCGGCAGCGTCGAAGGCGGTTCGCGTCCTCCGGTGGTGTGCCTGATCGGCGACGGCGGCCTGCAATTCACCCTGCCGGAACTGGCCAGTGCCGTTGAAGCGCGCACCCCGGTGATCGTGCTGCTGTGGAATAACCAGGGCTACGAAGAGATCAAGAAATACATGGTCAACCGCGCCATCGAGCCGGTCGGCGTGGACATCTACACCCCGGACTTCATCGGTGTGGCCAAGGCCTTGGGCTGCGCGGCGGAAGCCATCAGCGGTGTCGAGCAACTGCGCACAGCACTGCGTGCCGCGGCGGATCGCCAAGGCCCGACCCTGATTGAAATCGATCAGACCCAGTGGATGAAGGCGGTGTCGAAATGAGTTTTCCAACCACGCTCGACGGTCTGTTCATCAATGGCCAATGGTCGGCCGGCCACGAACACTTGCGTGTGATCAACCCGGCGACCGAAGCCTTGTTGACCACGGTCAATGGCGGCGATGCACAGTCTGTCGATCAGGCGGTGAGCGCGGCCACCCACGCCTTCGCCGCCTGGTCGAAAACCACCGGAGCCGAGCGCGGCGCGATCCTGCGCAATATCGCCGCAGGCGTGCAGGCCGGTCGCGAACAGTTGATGCATTTGCAGTCGAGCAACAACGGCAAGCCATTGTTCGAAGCGGCCATCGACGTCGACGACGTGATCGCGACGTTTGAGTATTACGCCGGTCTGGCCGAAGGCCTCGACGCTAAACAAGACAGCGCCGTTGAATTGCCGAGCGACGATTTCAGCGCGCGTCTGCGCCGCGAGCCGGCCGGTGTGGTCGGCCTGATCGTGCCGTGGAATTTCCCGATGGTCACCACCGCGTGGAAACTCGCCCCGGCCCTGGCCGCCGGTTGCTGCGTAGTGCTCAAGCCTTCGGAAGTGACACCGCTGCCGGAGCTGGAACTGGCGTCGATCATCGCTAAAGCCGGGTTGCCGGCCGGCGTTTTCAACCTGGTGTGCGGCACCGGTCTGGCCGTTGGCGCGCCACTGTCGGTTGATCCGCGCATCGCCAAGATTTCTTTCACCGGCAGCAACGCGGTGGGCGTGCAAGTCATGCAGCGTGCGGCGGAAACCGTCAAAGGCGTGAGCCTGGAACTGGGTGGCAAATCGTCGTTGCTGGTGCTGGCCGATGCCGACCTCGACCTGGCGGTGGAAGTGGCCTGTGGCGGTGGTTTCTTCAACGCCGGGCAAATGTGTTCCGCCACCAGCCGTGTGCTGGTCGCCGATGAACTGGCCGATGAATTCCTGCTGCGCCTGAAGGCGCGCGCCGAAGCCATTCGCGTGGCCGACCCGTTCGACCCGGCGGTGGAGATGGGTGCTCTGGTCAATCAGGCGCAATACCAGCGTGTGCTCGGCCACATCGATCGTGGTTTGAGCGCCGGCGCCAAGCTGATCTGTGGTGGCAATCGTCCGGCCGACCTGCCGCGCGGTTATTTTTTGCAGCCGACCATTTTCACTGAAGTGCCCCTCGACAGTGCGCTGTGGTGTGAAGAGATTTTCGGCCCGGTGATCTGCGTACGCAGTTTTGCCTCCGAAGCCGAGGCGATTGCCCTGGCCAACGACAGCCAGTTCGGTCTGGTGGCCAGCGTGGTCACGAGTAATGTCGAGGCCGCTGATAGGGTCGCCAACGCTTTGCAGGCGGGCCTTGTGTGGATCAACGCGCCGCAGGTGATCTTTCCGCAAACCGCCTGGGGCGGCTACAAGCAGAGCAGCATCGGCCGCGAGTTGGGGCCGTGGGGCTTGCAGGCGTTCCAGGAAATCAAACACGTGATTCGGGCGGTCTGACGGCACGAAAAAGGTCAGCGCATGCCTCGAAAGGAGGCATGCGCTGGCGTCATGGCTTCGATGAGTTTTTATCGATAGTCAGGTGTTTTACACGACCTCAGGATGAACTTGCCGGTTCAGCCAAACCCCCGAAAATACGGGGGCTAATGCAGATCCGGTCGCGCGGATGCAACAGTTTCGACCTGCCTTATACCTACAAAAACAAAGGGAGTCCGTAATGGGCGAACATGATCTGAACAGACGTCAATTCATCAAGACCGTAGGCGTAGCCTCGGTGGCAGCGGCCGCCATGAGCATGCCGTTCATGAAGGCCAATGCCAGCGACACACGCTTTGCGGGCAAGACCCTGCGTTTGCTGACCTGGTCCGATGACACTGGCCTGGCAGCCCTGCGCAACATCGCCGCGACCTTCGAAGACAAGTACGGCTGCAAAGTCATCGCTGACCGCACCGGCAGCACCTCGGAAATGGTCGCCAAACTCAAGGCCGGCGGTGATCGTCCGCAGTACGACATCATCACCCTCGCCGGCGTCGGCGCCGAAGGTCTGGCCGCCGCCAACCTGCTGGAAAAACCCGACCTCAACCGCATCCCGAACCTGGTCGATGTCCCGGAAAAATACCGCACCGGCGCCAATGGCCACGGCATCGGTTACCTGCTCTGGTGCAACAGCCTGGTCTACAGCACCCGCACCCAGAAAGAAGCGCCAACCAGCTACGCCTCCCTGTGGGATGCCGACGCTGCGCCAAACATCTTCCTGCCGCCGCCGAACTGGACCGAGGCCATGGACCTGATCATCATCGCCGCCAAACTGGCCGGTGGTGACGAGCACAACATTGAGCCGGGCTTCAAGAAACTCGCCGAGCTGAAAGATCGCGTGGTCACCCTGGGTGAAAACCCGAACCAGATCGCCGAGCTGTTCCGCACCGGTTCGCTGGACATGGGCGGCCTGTACGCACCGGCATTCTTCCCGAAACAGATCCGCGACCCGGCCTACGGCCTGAGCGCAACCTTTGGCATGAAGGAAGGTTTCTACACCGACTTGATGCAATCGGTGATGCCGAAGAACCGTCCGGGCGACACCGACATGGCGTACGCCTTCATCAACCACTCTCTGGACCCGCTGGTGCAGGGCAAGATGGCTGAAGACATCTACAACGGCCCGGTCAACGCCAAGGCGATCATCTCCGCCGAAGCGCGCAAGAGCCCGTACATCCTCACGCCAGAGCAGATTGCCGAGAAGGCGATCATGCACGACAACGCCTTCCTGGCCACCGTGCATGACCAATGGATTCGTCGCTACACGGAAATCTTTTCTTCCTGATTGAGTGACAAACACACGTTTTTAGAACACTGCAAAACACTGTGGGAGCGGGCTTGCCCGCGATGACGGCCTCCCTGTCGATATTGATGTGACTGACAGATCGCTATCGCGGGCAAGCCCGCTCCCACAGGGTTCGTGGTGGTTTTGAAAGGTGTGTTGGTCAGCTGCTTTCCATTGACGAGACCCTTGCTATGGAACACCAACCTTTGACTCATCCGGTAAGCATCGCCCCCGAGCGTGCCCGTCGGGGTGTTTCGCCAACGACCCGCGCCTGGTTTTTCCTGTCGCCGTCGATGCTGTTTCTGGGTGTGCTGATCGCCGCCAGCCTGCTGGTCCTGCGCATGAGCGTGGGCACCAAAGGCGCGGAATGGACCGGGTTCAGCCTGGCCAGTTACGCCCAATTGCTGGAACCGTATTACCTCAAATCCTTGCTGCTGACCCTGCGTCTGGCACTGATCAGCGCAGCGATCGCTGTGGTCCTGGCGATCCCGGTGGCCTACACCATGTCGCGCCTGACCTCACCGTTCGTGCGCCGGGTGTTCCTCGCCGCGGTGCTATTGCCATTGCTGGTCAACCTGCTGCTGCAAAGCTACGGCTGGCTGGTGATCCTCGGTCCGGGCGGCATGCTCAATCAGGCGTTGATGGGCCTCGGTCTGATCAAGCGTCCGATCATGCTGCTCTACAACCAGAACGGCGTGCTGATGGGCCTGGTGCAAACCGCGTTCCCGCTCGCTGTGTTGCCAATCGCCAGCGCCATGCGCGGCGTCGCCCGTACTTACGAAGAAGCCGCTGCGACCCTGGGCGCCAGTCGCTTCCAGGTGTTCCGCCAGGTGGTGTTGCCGATGAGCATGCCGGGGATCATCACCGGCGCGACGTTGGTGTTCGCCTACAACGCCAGCAGTTTCGTGGTGCCGTTGCTGCTCGGTGGTCGACGCGTGCCGATGCTGGCGGTGATGGTCCATGACCAGATCGCCCCGCTGATGAACTGGCCCGCCGCGTCCGCCGCCGGTGTGGTGCTGATCGTCACCACGCTCGCGATCATGACCTTGTCCGAATACATCACTGGCCGCCGTCGGCGCATGCTGGAGGCTTCGCAATGAGTACCCTGACCAAGAAACGTTACGGGCTGCTGCCGGGCGAAACCGGCAAGTTTGCCGGCATCCTCTCCGGCTTCATCCTGCTGCTGGCGGTGTTGCCGATCCTGACCATGATCGTGATGTCGTTCAGCGGCTCGTCGAACCTCGACTTCCCGCCGAGCAGCTACAGCCTGCAATGGTACAAAGCGGCCTGGCACACCTTCGTCTCGCCGGACGCCAGTGACGTGCTGAGCCTGGGCAAAGCCATGACCACCAGCCTGATGGTTGCGTGCCTGACCATGGTTTTCGCCACGATCATCGCCGTGCCGGCGTCTTACGCGCTGACCCGTTGCGAGTTCCGCGGCAAGGCCGTGGCGCTGCAACTGATGTCGTTGCCGCTGGTGTTTCCAATGGTGGTGTTGGGCCTGGCGTTGCTGCTGGTGTTCGACAGCCTGCCGTTCCAGATGACCACCTCGCGGCTGGTGATTGCCCACGTGATTCTGGCGTTGCCGTTCGTGGTGAAAAACTGCACTGCGGCGATGCTGTCCATCGGCAGCGAAGTCGAGGAGGCCGCGCAAATGCTCGGTGCTTCGCCGACCCGAGCGATTGTCGATGTGGTGGTGCCGTTGATGAAGTCGGGGATCCTGGCGGGGATGCTGCTGGCGTTCATCGTCTCGTTCAACGAATTCACCGTGACCTATTTCCTCTACACCATCGACGTCATGACCGTGCCGATCTGGATGTACAGCCGCACCGTGTCTTCGCTCGACCCTACCGTTTTCTCGTTTGCCGTGCTGATCGTGCTGATCGACTTCGTCCTGATCTGGGCGCTGGAGAAGCTGGTTGGTGAA
This sequence comes from Pseudomonas sp. SIMBA_041, assembly GCF_046535095.1. Taxonomy (NCBI): domain Bacteria; kingdom Pseudomonadati; phylum Pseudomonadota; class Gammaproteobacteria; order Pseudomonadales; family Pseudomonadaceae; genus Pseudomonas; species Pseudomonas sp. SIMBA_041. Next base: position 100,120 of record NZ_JAWRXJ010000007.1, on the reverse strand, counting down.
GGTGGCGTTTCGTTCTGATTTCTTGAGGTGATTCACATGTCTGGTCTGATTCTGGAAAACGTCGAGAAACACTACGGCTCGGCCTGCGCGGTAAAGGATGTAAACCTGCATTTGCCCGAGGGCAAGCTGGTGTGTTTTCTCGGCCCGTCGGGCTGCGGTAAAACCACGCTGCTGCGCATGATCGCCGGCCTCGAAACCCTCACCGGCGGCGAGATTCGCCTGGACGGTGAAGACATCGGCCACACCCCGGCGCATCTACGTAATTTCGGCATGGTGTTTCAATCCCTGGCCTTGTTCCCGCACATGACCGTGGGCGAGAACATCGCCTATCCGCTGAAACTGCGTGGCGTCAGCAAGGCTGATCAGCAGGCGCGTGTGGTGGAGTTGCTGGAGCTGATTCAGCTGCAGGAAATGATTGATCGCCCGGTGGCCAAACTCTCCGGCGGTCAGCGTCAGCGCGTGGCGATTGCCCGGGCGATTGCTTCGCGACCAAAAATCCTCCTGCTGGATGAGCCGCTGTCGGCGCTGGACGCCAAGCTGCGCGAGTCGATGCAGGTGGAAATCCGTCAGCTGCAACAACGCCTGAACATCACCACGATCATGGTGACCCACGATCAGCGTGAAGCCATGACCATGGCCGATATCGTCGTGGTCCTGGGCGAGCACCGCGTGCAGCAAGTCGGCACGCCGATTGAAATCTACCGCCACCCGGCCAACGAATTTGTCGCGGACTTTATCGGTTCCGGCAACATCTTCCCGGCCACGGCGTTGGGCAATGGCAAGGTCGGTCTGCCGGGGGGCGATGCACTGGACGTGCCGATCTGCAGCAGCATTGTGGTCGGCGAGAAAGTGAAGATGCTGATTCGCCCGGAAGACCTGCAACTGTCGCACCCGCAGGCGACGGCGGGGAATCGTTTGCTGGGTACGGTGACGTTCGTGCGTGATATCGGCGCGACGATTGAAACCACCGTGGAGTGTTCCGGGGTGTCGTTTACCGCGCTGAGCACACCGTGCCAGGGGTTCGGGTTGAGCATTGGCAACCCGGTGTCGGTGACGTTGCCGGCTGAGGCTTGCCGCGTACTCGGTGCCTGATTCAGGATTGATGCCAGCCTTGCTGGCCTCTTCGCGGGCAAGCCCGCTCCCACAGTGATCGTCGGTGTTCACGCCATTTTGTGACTGCCAATAATTCCCTGTGGGAGCGGGCTTGCCCGCGATGGGGCCATCCGCCACACCAGAAAACTCTGGATCAGACACTCAACCGCAACCGCGCCAAATCCCGCAACGGCGGCGCCCCAAACAACCGACTGTATTCACGGCTGAACTGCGAAGGGCTTTCATACCCCACCCGATACCCCGCCGCCGAAGCCTCCAACCCTTCCGCCAGCATCAACCGCCGCGCTTCCTGCAACCGCAACTGCTTCTGATACTGCAACGGACTCATCGCCGTCATCGCCTTGAACCGGTGATGCAACGTCGACACGCTCAGGTTCACCTCTTTCGCCAAATCATCAATGCGCAGCGGCTGCTCATAGTTGCCGTTCAGCCACTGGATCGCCTGGCTGATGCGATGGCTCTGGCTATTGGCGATCGCGATCTCATACAGCCGATGCCCCTGCGGGCTGCGCAACAACCGATAAAGAATCTCCCGACGAATCAACGGCGCGAGCATGGCGATGTCTTTCGGGGTGTCGAGCAAACGTGCCAGACGCAGTACGGCATCGAGCATGGCGCTGTCGACCCGCTCGACATACAGGCCACGACCGGTGGGGCGGGTCGGCACACCTAAAGGTCCGGCATCGGCAATCAGCGCGCTGATTTCCGCTGGGTCGATGTCCAGCCGCACCGAGAGAATCGGTTCTTCCGAGGTGACATTGACGATCCTGCCGCTCAGGGGCATCGAGACCGAGACCACCAGGTAGTGCAGCGGGTCGTAATTGAAGTATTCGTCCGCCAGCCGCACCTCTTTGCGCCCCTGCGCCATGATGCACAACGCCGGTTGCGCCAGCACCGGTGCAAAGTCGTGGGACTTGCTGTGTTTGGCCATGAACAACGAGCCGACGGCGGTCTCATAATTGCCATCATCGGTTGTATAGCGACGGATGATCGCGGCCAGTTCCGCGCGCTGTTTCTCCATCTCGGCATCCAGCGGGGCTTGAAAATGATCGAGCGACGACATGCAAGGCATCCTCGGTGGGGCGTGGATAATGGGCTCAGCTTATGTTTGTGCAAGACGAAGCGGTAGACACATCCTGCCTCAACCTTGCCTGATTCTGCACGGGGTGAATTAGCGGTGCCTCTGGCAGTGGGCAGTCCCTGCAAAACTTGCTTGAAAGCCCTGTTTCATTGGCCTGAAAACCTTTTGCTGGCGGGTAGAGGTTTTTTACGACGTGCGCAGGATTGTGCAACAAGCCGGCAGGAATCGACTAACCGCGCTGGCGGGTGCGCGATTAACCTTTGATCCTGTCGCAGCCCGTCCCACGGCTGCCACTCGAGTACCTGGGAGGGTTGAACATGTCTACGCAGATCCCCGTCAGTCATATGGCTTTTGTCCGTGCCCACGCCGGGCGTTCGGTGGAACTCGGTGCGCGCCTGAGCGCCCTGATCGAGCCGACGCGCACTGCACCGGGTTGCCTGAGCTTTACCCTGCAACAGTCGCAATGCGATACCGAGTTGTGGCTGGTGTCCGGTTTCTGGATCAACCAGCAGGCCATGACCGCGTACTTCAGCACCCCGGCGATGGACGTGTTTGCCGAATTGGTGCAGGACCTGGTGGTCAACAGCCTGGATTTCCACACCTTCAAGGAAGTGTCGGCGGCCCAGGCCTTGGGTCAGACCCAGTCGTGGGTACACAAAATGGCGGGTTGAGGGTTTAATGACCGCATTATCTACCAGCCAGGATCCGCGACATGGCACGTAAAGCCTTTGAACACTTCGAAGCCGTTTCCGCAGTAGTACCGGGTGAGGGTGGATACCACGCCGCCATCGCCGTCAAAGCCCTGGATGGCGCAGGCGCACCGCGCTTTCACAAAGTCCTCGAAGACCAGACCTTCAAGACCGCTCATGAAGCCGATGAAGCCGCCGCCAAAGAGCTGACCCGCCTCAAGGACGTCAAGGAAGACACCGACCTGCTGTGGTGAGTTACCTGTTCGCCCCCGGGCGATACATCTTGAACAACGCCTCTGGCCCCAGCTGAAAATAATCCGCCGGCCCGCCGCCGCGCAGAATCGGTTCTGCCGCGGCGGTGTCGTAGACCCCATCCTTCAACAGCCATTTGGCGATATGCACGGCGACCACTTCGCCGAGAATCAGCCAGCTCGGCACCACATTCCCGTCCGCGCGCTGCAACTGGATGATCTGCGTGACCTTGCACTCAAAGGACACCGGGCTTTCGGCGACCCGTGGCACCTGAATGATTGTCGAGGCGGCGGGCGTCAATCCGGACAACTCGAACTCATTCACTTCTGGCCCGACCATCGCACAGCTCTGGTTCATCTGCTCGGCCAATGGGCGAGTGGCGAGGTTCCAGGCGAATTCGCCGGTCTGTTCGATGTTATTCAGGCTGTCTTTGCGCCCGACACTGGAAAAACCAATGATCGGCGGAATGTAGTTGAACGCGTTGAAGAAACTGTACGGCGCCAGGTTCAAGCGGCCATTGGCATCCTGCGAGGAAATCCAGCCGATTGGGCGCGGGCCGACGATGGCGTTGAACGGGTCGTGGGGCAGGCCATGGCCGTTGGCGGGTTCGTAATAGTGGATGTCGTCGGGCATGGGGTTCATTCCAGGAGCTCTCGGGAGACCACCATGGTGCAAGGCCGAGCCGATAATTTCCAGCAATGAGATTCCAATGTAGGAGTGAGCCTGCTCGCGATGGCGGTGTGTCATTCAGCATTTATGTGACTGACACACCGCCATCGCGAGCAGGCTCTCTCCTACAGGGGGGGCTCTTGTGATCAGCCGATCGCTTCGGCGGTGCCGGTTTTGTCGAAGCTGTCAGAATGCGTGCGTTCGATGGAGGCACTGGCGCCGTGCTCGTAGGACGCCGAGCCGGTTTTGTCATAGCCATCGGCGGCGAACGTGTTGGCGACCAGTACGGCCGGCACCACGATGTCGGACTTCATGGACCGCACCCTCGGCTTGGGCTACGCCACCGGCTCGATGATCCTGATTGCGATCCTGATCGGGATTTTTGCGGCGTGGCGCTTGAGCGGTGATTCGCTGAACGTCACCAAGGTCCAGACCTTTCGCGGCGAGATGTTCTATTGGATGGCGATTCTGTTTTCCAACACCTTGGGCACGGCGCTGGGTGATTACCTGACCGACGATTCGGGCCTGGGTGTTGGCGGGGATTCTGGTGGTGATGATTGCGGGGGCTTCGTTTGCTCAGAATAAATATGGGAAGCGGACGGCTGCTGAGTTGACTTGAGACCAAGGCGTCCCCATCGCGAGCAGGCTCACTCCTACATTTGACCGCATTCTCATGAAAAGAACCCGGTCAGTGTAGGAGTGAGCCTGCTCGCGAAGAGGCCAGTACAGCCACCCTCAATCCAGCGGTCAGTCAGTCTCGATCCGCGAATGCTTGCGGGTATCTTTCATGGTCACATACACCAGCAACGACACCGCAATACACGCCGTGACATACCAGTAATACCCGGTTTCCATGCCGATGCTCTTGAACCACAGCGCGATGTATTCAGCCGTACCGCCGAAGATCGACACGGTCAGGGCGTAAGGCAAGCCAACCCCCAGTGCACGGATTTCAGTCGGAAACAGTTCGGCCTTCACCACTGCGTTGATCGAGGTGTAGCCGCTGACGATGATCAGCGCCGCCATGATCAGGAAGAACGCGCCCCACCAGGTCTGAACGGTGTGCAGGGTGGTCAGGATCGGCACGGTGAACAGCGTCCCCAGAATACCGAAGGCAATCAGGATCGGCCGACGACCGACTTTATCCGACAGCCCGCCGATGATCGGTTGCAGGCACATGAACAGGAACAGCGTCGCCGCCGAAATCGTGGTCGAGTCGGAGATGCTCATGCCGACCGTGTTCACCAGGTATTTCTGCATGTAGGTGGTGTAGGTGTAGAACGCCAGGGTACCGCCCATGGTCAGGCCGACCACGGTCATCAGTTCCTTGGGATGGCGCATCAAGGTGCGCATCGCGCTTTCCTTGGCCTTCTCTTTCTTGGTGAACGACTCGGTTTCTTCCATGCCACGACGCAGGTACAGCGCGACCACGGCACACAGTGCGCCGATGGCGAACGGGATGCGCCAGCCCCAGTCGTACAGTTGCTCGGTGGTCAAGGTCTGTTGCAGCACGATCAGCACCGCCAGGGCGATGAGCTGGCCGGAGATCAGGGTCACGTACTGGAAGCTGGAGTAGAAACCGCGACGATCCTTGGTCGCCATTTCGCTGAGGTACGTCGCCGAGGTGCCGTACTCGCCACCGACCGACAGGCCTTGCAGCAGACGGGCGAAAATCAGCAGGATCGGTGCGCCGATGCCAATGGTTTCATAACCCGGGCTCAGGGCGATCAGCAGCGAGCCGAAACACATCAGGTACACCGAAGCCATCAGCGCTTTCTTGCGCCCGGCCTTGTCGGCGTAGAGGCCCATCAGCCAGCCACCGATCGGGCGCATCAGGAAGCCCACAGCGAAGATCGCGGCGGTGTTCAGCAGTTGGGCGGTGGTGTCGCCTTTCGGGAAAAAGGCCTTGGCGAAGTACAGGGAGAAGGCGGCGTAGACGTACCAGTCGTACCACTCGACCATGTTGCCGACGGAGCCGCTGAAAATCGATTTGATGCGACTGGCAGTGGTTCTTTCTTTAGCCGGCACGGCAGCCGACCCAAGGGGCAGGGCGTTGGAGTTATCCATTGAAGGATCCTTCGTTTAATTGTTTTTGTGGAGCGCGTTGAAACGCAGCCTGTGGGGGCTATAGCAGGAGGTGTGCCAAGGGGGAGAGGGGCGGTTTAGAGGGGTTTTGCGGATTGGGTGAGCGGAAATCCGCTTATGTTGGATGGGGTATGAGCGGATTTTTGCTTAGCGGGTATGGAATTGCTTTGCATGGGCCGGCCTCATCGCGAGCAGGCTTACTCCTACAGGGGGACGGTGTACACGATTCAAATGTAGGAGTGAGCCTGCTCGCGATGGGGCCAGTCCAGGCCCCACAAATATCAGCTGTCAGTCAGGAACATCTCGCGCGTCAGTCCATGCCGCTGCATCTTTTCATTAAAGGTCCGGCGCGGCAGTTGCAGCTCTTCAAGCACTGCTTTCACATCGCCCTTATGCCGGGTCAACGCCGCGCGCAGGCAATGCGCTTCGAACGCTTCCTGCTGCGCCGCCAGCGACTGCCCCGGATCAATCCCCGCCGGTTCCGGCTCGCCCAGCCCCAGCACTTGCCGTTCGGCAACGTTCGCCAGTTCGCGCACATTGCCCGGCCAGTCGTGGCTCAGCAGATGACTCAACTGCGGTCCGGTCAACGGTGGAAAGGTCCGGCCCAAACGCTCGGCAGCCTGCTGTGCAAACGACTCGAACAACAACGGAATGTCTTCGCGCCGATCACGCAACGGCGGCAGCCGCAACTCGGCGACATTCAATCGATACGCCAAATCCTCACGAAAACGCCCGGCCCGTGCCTCATCCAGCAGGTCCGGCTTGGTCGCGGCAATGATCCGCAAATCCACGCGAATACTCTGATTCGACCCCAAGCGCTCAAGCTTCTGCTCCTGCAACACCCGCAGCAACTTCACCTGCTGGGCCAGCGGCATGCTTTCGATTTCGTCGAGAAACAGCGTGCCGCCATCGGCGTATTCAAGCTTGCCAATACGTTTACCCGTAGCACCAGTGAACGCGCCACTCTCGTGGCCAAACAATTCAGCTTCGAACAACTGCTCCGGTATCGCCGCGCAGTTGAGCGCCACAAACGGCTTGTCGGCTCGCGGCCCGAAGTCATGCAGGCAACGCGCGACCAGCTCTTTGCCGCTGCCGGTTTCACCGCGGATCAACACATTGACGGGTAACGCCGCCAGGTCCAGCACTTGCCGACGCAGCGTCTGCAAACCACGGGACACGCCAAGCAGGGTGGCGTCGAGTTTGGCGCGGTTGTCGGCCTGTTCGTGCAGGGCACGGTTCTCCAGAACCAGCCGACGCTTGTCCAACGCCCTGCGCAAACTGCTCAGCAGGGTTTCCGGGCTGAAGGGCTTCTCGAGAAAGTCATACGCGCCATCGCGCATCGCTTCGACCGCCATCGGCACATCGCCGTGGCCGGTCAACAGAATCACCGGCAAGTCCGCATCACGACGCTGGACTTCGGCCAACAACTCCAACCCGGTCATGCCGGGCATGCGCACATCGCTGAGGATCACCCCGGGAAAATGCGCGGGCAATTGCGCCAGGCATTCATCGGCGCGACTGAACAACTGCACCTCGAAACCCGACAGGCTCAGCCATTGTTCGACGGCGCTGCGAATGCTGCTTTCGTCGTCGACCACCATCACTGAATTCAGCATGCGGCAGGCGCCTCCAGATCGATGGGCAAGGTCAGGGTGAACACCGCGCCGTTGCCGTGATTATTGGCACTCAGGCGTCCGCCCGCTTCGTGAACGATGGCAAACGATACCGCCAGCCCAAGCCCCAGGCCATCGCCCACCGGTTTGGTGGTGAAGAATGGATCGAACACGTTCGGCAGGTGTTCTTCGGCGATGCCGCCACCATTGTCGCTGACCGTCAGGCGCCACAATTGTTCGTCGGCTTCGAGGCGGATTTCCAGGCGTTTGCAGGGCTTGTCGTGCATGGCGTCGAGGGCATTGCGCAGCAGGTTGATCAGCACCTGTTCCAGACGAATCGCATCACCCCGCACCCACGCCGGGCGCGTCAGGTGCAGCACCGTGCTGACTTGTTCATCGCGCAGTCGCGCATCGAGTAACTGCAACGATTGGTCGACCACCGCCGCCAGGTCCAGTCGTTCGCGCAGGCCGCTGGGGCTTTTGCGAGCGAAGGTTTTCAGGTGGCCGGTGAGGGCGGCCATGCGTGTGAGCATGTCGTCCACCGGTTTCAGCGCCTTGTAGGCGTCGTCGACCCGGCCGTGATCGAGCAGCAACCTCAGAGTAGCAAGCTGCATGCGCTGGGCGGTCAGTGGCTGATTGATTTCATGGGCGAGGGCGGCAGACATCTGGCCGAGCGCCGCCAGTTTGGCCGATTGCACCAGCCCGTCCTGAGCGGTGCGCAGGTCGCGGGTGCGTTCTTCCACCAGTTGCTCAAGCTCTTCGCGGCTGCGCTGGCGCATTTTCGCCAGGCGCCAGCGTTGATTGAGGAACAGCAACAGAAACACCAACGCCAGCCATAACCCGGCAGCGGCCAGCGCGGCATTGCGACTGTCTTCGAACGCGACTTGCGGGCGACGCAACAGGTGCAGCGTCCAGCCTTCGGTGGCCAGTGGCAGCGATTCCCACAGGTAATCCGCCGTCCCGTCAGGGCCGACCACCCGTGCCAGATCGCTGTTGTCGTCGAAGCGGCGCAGGGATTGAAACTCAAGCGGTGTCAGCGGTTGCTTGTCGTACTGGCGGGTCGCCTTGAGCGCGGCGTGATCGTTGTCGTCCAGCGGTTTCAACAAGCGATAACGCCAGCCCGGCTGGTTGGCGATGAAGATGATCCCGCGTGCGTCACTGACCAGCAGCGTGTCGCTGCCCTGGCGCCATTCGCGTTCCAGTTCCGGAAACTCGAGCTTCACCACCATGGCACCGAGAAACTCGCCGTTGTCGCCGGTGACTGCGCTGGACAGGAAATACCCCGGAATGCCACTGGTCACGCCCACCGCGTAAAAGCGCCCGGTGCCTTGGGTGCGGGTCTCGCTGAAGTAGGGGCGAAAGCCATAATTGTGGCCGACGTAACTGCTGGGCAAACGCCAATTGCTGGCGGCCACGGCGAGGCCGGTGCGGTCGAGCAGTTCGAGGGTCGAGGACTGGGCGGCGCCGTTGATTTTTTCCAGCTTGCGATTCAGTGCGTCCTGTTGCTCTGGCGATACCGTGCCGTTGAGGGCGGCGCGCAACTCCGGGTCTAGCGCGAGCACGGCAGGCAGGGCGCGGTAGCGGTCGATCAGGGTGTGCAGGGAATTGGCGTACAGCGCCAATTGCTGATTGGCGCGCGCGGCGTCTTCAACTAAGGCCTGGCGTTCGGTGTGGCGCAGGGCAAATCCGGCGGCCAGTACGGCACCGGCAACGATCAGCAAGGTGTATAGCGTCAGGCGTAATGTGCGCGAACGAGCAAACATGGTGTCGGAAACAGTTAGCAATACGGGCGCGCACGATAGCACGGAGAGCCTGAAATCATGAGCCACGCCTGGGTAGCACCTTTCATGCTGCTTCGTTCATTCAAGTGTTTTGAGGCTATGCCGATTTTTCGACCGATTTGCTAAACACAATATGACATTAAAACTTGGCCGAAAAAAAGGCCGGGGCCTCTGTAAGAGGCCCCGGCCTTATCAGCAGCTTGAAGCGCTTACTGCACTTCTACTGCCAGACTTTCACTGATCTTCTTCTGCCAGATCGCAGGACCGGTGATGTGTACCGACTCGCCTTTGCTATCAACCGCAACCGTCACCGGCATGTCTTTCACGTCGAACTCGTAGATGGCTTCCATCCCCAGTTCGGCGAAGGCAACAACGCGGGATTTCTTGATGGCTTGCGCCACCAGGTAAGCCGCGCCGCCGACTGCCATCAGGTAAACGGCTTTGTGGTCCTTGATCGCTTCGATAGCGGTAGGGCCGCGCTCGGATTTGCCGATCATGCCCAACAGACCGGTTTGCTCAAGGATCTGACGGGTGAACTTGTCCATCCGCGTGGCGGTGGTCGGACCGGCAGGGCCCACCACTTCTTCGCGCACCGGATCAACCGGGCCGACGTAGTAGATGAAGCGACCCTTGAGGTCCACCGGCAAGGTTTCACCCTTGTTCAACATCTCGACCATGCGCTTGTGCGCGGCGTCGCGACCGGTGAGCATCTTGCCGTTGAGCAGGACGGTTTCGCCCGGCTTCCAGCTCTGCACTTCTTCCGGGGTCAGGGTGTCGAGGTTGACGCGACGAGCCGACGGGCCGGCTTCCCAGACGATTTCCGGGTAGGCGTCCAGCGGTGGCGCTTCCAGCGAGGCCGGGCCGGAACCGTCGAGCACGAAGTGCGCGTGACGGGTGGCGGCGCAGTTCGGGATCATGCACACCGGCAGGGAAGCGGCGTGGGTCGGGTAATCCATGATCTTCACGTCGAGCACGGTGGTCAGGCCACCCAGGCCCTGGGCGCCGATGCCCAGTTGGTTGACCTTCTCGAACAGCTCCAGACGCATCTCTTCGATACGGTTCTGCGGACCACGCGCTTTCAGCTCGTGAATGTCGATGGATTCCATCAACACTTCCTTGGCCATCACCGCGGCTTTCTCGGCGGTGCCGCCGATGCCGATGCCGAGCATGCCCGGTGGGCACCAGCCGGCGCCCATGGTCGGAACGGTCTTCAATACCCAGTCGACGATCGAGTCGGATGGGTTGAGCATGGCCATTTTCGACTTGTTCTCGGAACCGCCGCCCTTGGCTGCCACGTCCACTTCCACGGTGTTACCCGGAACGATGGAGTAGTGGATAACGGCCGGGGTGTTGTCCTTGGTGTTTTTACGAGCGCCCGCCGGGTCGGCGAGGATCGAGGCACGCAGAACGTTTTCCGGCAGGTTGTAAGCCCGGCGCACGCCTTCGTTGATCATGTCGTCCAGGCCCATGGTGGCGCCATCCCAACGTACGTCCATGCCCACACGAACGAACACGGTGACGATGCCGGTGTCCTGGCAGATCGGGCGGTGGCCGGTGGCACACATGCGCGAGTTGATCAGGATTTGTGCGATGGAGTCGCGGGCGGCCGGCGATTCTTCACGCAGGTAGGCTTCGTGCATCGCCTGGATGAAGTCAACGGGGTGGTAATAGGAAATGAACTGCAGGGCGTCGGCAACGCTCTGAATCAGGTCGTCTTGCTTGATCACGGTCATGAGTCGCGCTCCTCTAAAAGACGGGAACATTCAATAGCTCTTCGAGCTAGCTTCCTTTGAGCTACAAGCGGCAAGCAAGAGCAGTGTGTACTGCTTTGAGCTTGCTGCCTGGAGCTTGCAACTTGAAGCTGGCTCGAAGAGTCAGGGCACGCCGGGGCTGCTGGCGCGACGCTAAAAAGGCGCGGCAGTATACCGCGCCTCGCGGGCGGGTACACGCGCCGGCAGTCAATCGTTGGTCGCATAATGCCCCGATCCCTGTAGCCGCAGGCTTCGCCAGCGGCTACAGGGATCGGGGCAAGGGTTGAATTTTAGGGAAAACGGGCCATGCTTTTGACGCCAGTTTTTTGCCCCGAAAATTGAATGGTCATTTGTCCGGCTCGCCACTAAAGTGGCAGACGGCCTGTAGAGTAGGACACTCAAACAGCCTCTTTTCGCATGGTGAGTCAACGATTGACCCATAACGCCATCCAACGGCTTTTACTCAAACGCTTTGCCCTCGCTGCCGGCACTTACGCCCTGGCTTTGATGTTGCTGTGGCTGGCATTTTTCACCGGCCACTACAACGAACCCGCAACCAGTGTTGCTGTCGGCACGGCCATGGTGATCATCAGCCAGGCGGCGTTGTTCGCGGTGTTTTACAGCGGCTGCAACCTGCGTTTTTCCGACCCCAGCCTGACCGAAGTGCAAGTGCTGATGGGGCTGGGCTGGCAAACCTGGCTGATCGCCAATCTGGATGAAGCACGCGGCGCGTTCCTGGTGTTCTATGTGCTGATTCTGCTGTTCGGGCTGTTCCATCTGTCGCGTCGAGCGTTGGTGCGGTGTGCGCTGTTGGTGTTTTTCAGTTTCAGCGCGATCACGCTGTGGGAGGGCTACCGCTTTCAATTGCCCGACCCGGCGCTGGCCGGGTTGCAAGTGTCTGTGCTGTTTATCGTGTTGATCTGGCTGGTGCTTTACGCCCGCTATGTCCAGGCGTCGCGTCAACGCATGCGGCAACGGCGCTTCGCGTTGCAAGCGCACCAGGACACCTTGCGGGGGATGATGCGCCAGCTCGAAGACCTGGTCGCCACCGACGAACTCACCGGGCTGTTCAACCGCCGCCATTTTCTGCGCCTGGCCTCCCGCGAACTCAATGCCATGGACGCCGGCGTGATGCATGGCCTTGCCTTGATCGACCTTGACCACTTCAAACGCATCAACGATGTGCACGGCCATGCGGCGGGCGATCAGGTCTTGCAAGCCTTTGCCGGTGTCGCGACCGCATGCCTGCGCGACGGCGACGTGTTGGCGCGTTATGGCGGCGAAGAATTTGTGGTGCTGGTGCCCGATTGCGATGCCGAACGCTTGACCGCGTGCTGTGAACGGTTGCGTATCGCCTTCACCGATGTCGAGTTGATCGGCCTCGATGTCGCCCATCTCAGCTTGTCGGCGGGCATGACATTGCTGGAACTGGGCGACGATCTCGACGATGCCTTGCAGCGCGCGGACCAGGCGCTTTACCGCGCCAAGCGTGACGGGCGCAACCGGTGCGCGGCGGCCTGGGAGAACGTCGATGCCTGAGTTACGCGTCGGCGAGCGCCACTTTACGGTGGCGCCGGGCAGCAACCTGCTCGACGCCTTGAATCAAAACGGCGTGCCGGTGCCCTACAGTTGCCGCGCCGGCAGTTGCCATGCCTGCCTGGTGCAATGTGTGCAAGGCTTGCCGGGCGACAGCCGCCCGGATGCCTTGAGCGCCGAGCAGCGCCAACAAGGCTGGCGCCTGGCATGCCAATGCCAGGTAGTCGAAGACCTGCACGTGCACACCTTCGACCCGCAACAGGACGGTCGCCCGGCCGAGGTGGCCGCCGTGGATTGGTTGAGCGCCAGTGTGTTGCGTTTGCGCCTGACCCCCGAGCGTCCGCTGCGCTATAGCGCTGGGCAACATCTGGTGTTGTGGGCCGGCAACGTGGCGCGGCCTTATTCATTGGCCAGCCTGCCGGAAGAAGACCGCTTTCTGGAATTTCACCTGGATTGCCGTCAGCCGGGGGCATTCAGCGATGCGGCCCGTCAGCTGAAAATCGGTGACCCGATTCGCCTCGGCGAACTGCGCGGTGGGGCCTTGCATTACGATCCGGACTGGCACACTCGACCGCTGTGGCTATTGGCCGCCGGCACCGGTCTTGGCCCTTTGTTCGGAGTCTTGCGCGAAGCCTTGCGTCAGGATCATCAGGGCGCTATCCGCGTCATTCACCTTGCCCATGATGCCAATGAGCATTACCTGGCCAAACCCCTGCAAGCCATCGCCGAGGGCCGTGAAAACCTCAGCGTCGAACACTGGACCCCGGCCGAGTTGCCGCAGGCATTGGCGCAACTGCGGCTTGTCTCCCGGCAAACCCTGGCCTTAGTCTGCGGAGCCCCCGACAGTGTCGACGCCTTTTCCCGGCGCCTGTACCTCGCGGGTTTGCCGCGCAATCAACTGCTGGCCGATGTGTTCCTGCCTCGTGGTTGAGCGCTGATTTTTTCAGACGCGAGACCCACCATGACCGATGCCATCCAGATTGAACGCGAACGCGGTGTGCTGACGCTGCGCCTGAATCGCCCCGAAAAGAAAAACGCCCTGACGCGCGCCATGTACAGCCACTTGGCCGAAGCGCTGAAGCAGGCCGACACCGACCCTGAAATCAACGCCGTGCTGATCGCCGGCAGCGCCGAGTGCTTCACCGCCGGCAACGACATCGCCGACTTCATCCAGCAACCGCCGGGCAACCTCGACAGCCCGGTGTTTCATTTCATGCTCAATTTGCTGGAATGCCGTAAACCGGTAATCGCTGCGGTGGCGGGTGCGGCGGTGGGGATTGGCACGACGATGCTGCTGCATTGCGATCTGGTGTATGTCAGTCGGGATGCTCGCCTGAGGATGCCGTTCGTCAATCTCGGGTTGTGTCCGGAATTCGGCTCCAGCCTGCTCCTGCCGCGTTTGATTGGGCATGCCAAAGCGGCGGAGTTGTTGCTGCTGGGTGAAGGGTTCAGCGGTGTACAAGCGGCCGAGTGGGGAATTGCCACCGAGGCGTTGGGCAGTGGCGAAGCGGCGTTGGCCAAGGCGCGGGAGATGGCGTTGCGCTTTGAATCGTTGCCACCGGAAGCGGTGCGCATCAGCAAGCAATTGATGAAAGCGCCGGACCGGGAATTGCTGCGCAAGGTGATAGAAGAAGAGGGCGCGTTATTCACCCAGCGGCTGCGGTCGCCAGAAGCGTTGGCGGCGTTGACCGGGTTTATCAAGCGGCATTGAATCTTCGGTGACTGGGCCGGCCTCATCGCGGGCGAGCCCGGCTCCCACAGTGGTGGGTAGTGATCACAAACTGGAGTTCGACTCAAAACCAGTGGGAACCGGGCTTGCCCGCGATGAGGCCCGCCCAGACAACCCAGCTGTTTGACCAGAATGCAAAAAGCCCCGCCATTCACATGGCGGGGCTTTTGTTTTTCAGCGGCCGGTCACTCAGACCATCGGGTCGCCAACGTGCAGGATTTTCATCCCGTTGGTGCCGCCGATGGTGTGGTAGCTGTCGCCTTTGGTCAGGATGACCCAGTCGCCTTTCTCCACAACGCCGCGCTTGAGCAACTCGTCGATCGCGGCCTGGCTGACTTGCTCAGGCGGCAGCGATGCCGGGTCGAACGGTACGGTGTAGACACCACGGAACATGGCCGCGCGGGCCTGGGTTTCGCGGTGTGGGGAGAACGCGTAGATCGGCACCGAAGAGCGGATGCGCGACATGATCAACGGCGTGTAGCCACTTTCGGTCAGGGCGATGATCGCTTTCACGCCCGGGAAGTGGTTGGCGGTGTACATGGCCGCCAGCGCGATGCTCTGGTCGCAGCTTTCGAACACTTTGCCGATACGGTGGCTGGAAGTCTTGCTGGTCGGGTGCTTTTCAGCGCCGACGCAGATGCGCGCCATCGCCTGAACAGCTTCCAGCGGGTACAGACCGGCAGCACTTTCGGCCGAAAGCATCACGGCGTCGGTGTAGTCGAGCACGGCGTTGGCCACGTCGGACACTTCGGCGCGGGTCGGCATCGGGTTCTGGATCATCGACTCCATCATCTGGGTCGCCACGATCACAGCCTTGTTGTGGCGGCGTGCGTGCAGAATGATTTTCTTCTGAATGCCCACCAGCTCAGCGTCGCCGATTTCCACACCCAAATCACCACGGGCAACCATGACCGCATCGGACGCCTGGATCAGCGCGTCGAGGGTTTCGTCGTCAGCCACGGCTTCGGCGCGTTCGATCTTCGCCACCAGCCAGGCAGTACCGCCGGCCTCGTCGCGCAGTTGACGGGCGTATTCCATGTCGGCGGCGTCACGCGGGAAGGACACGGCGAGGTAGTCGACTTCCATCTCGGCAGCGAGTTTGATGTCGGCCTTGTCTTTCTCGGTCAGGGCCGGAGCGGTCAAGCCACCGCCGCGACGGTTGATGCCTTTATGGTCGGACAGCGGACCGCCGATCAGCACGGTGCAGTTCAGCTCGGTGGCGGTGGCGGTATCAACGCGCATTACCACGCGACCGTCGTCGAGCAGTAGCTCGTCGCCCACGCCGCAGTCTTTGACCAGGTCCGGGTAGTCGATGCCGACCACTTGCTGGTTGCCTTCGGTCAGAGGATGGCTGGTGGAGAAGGTGAATTGATCACCGATCTTCAGCTCGATCTTCTTGTTGGCGAATTTGGCGATACGGATTTTCGGGCCTTGCAGGTCACCCAGCAGGGCAACGAAGCGGCCGTGCTTGGCAGCGAGGTCACGCACCAGCTTCGCGCGAGCCTTGTGCTCGTCGGGGGTGCCGTGGGAGAAGTTCAGGCGGGCGACGTCCAGGCCAGCCAGAATCAGCTGTTCGAGAACTTCCGGCGAGTTACTGGCCGGGCCAAGGGTAGCGACGATTTTGGTACGACGGACGGACATTCAAAGACTCCTGAGTTCAAGCGCTGAGTGAGGCTACTATGCTCCGTGGGTGTAGTCATTGTTCGTATGCACTACTTTTTCGTTTGTTTATTGAAATGAACATTCCTGAAGATTTTCGCCAGCAGGCCGATACAGCGCTCAAGACAGGAGATCCCCCCATGCGATTTGCGCTCATTGCCGTCCTTGCCCTCAGTGTGACGGGTTGTGCCCGTTGGTCGATGAACCATCATTTAAACCTCGCGTACAGCGCCTACGATCGTGGCAATTGCGAGCAGGTCATGCTCGAACTGTCGAAAGTCGAGCGCTCCAGCCGTGCGCGGCCTTATGTGTGGCCAGAAGTGTCGATGATGCGCGGCCAGTGCCTGGAACGGCAGATGCTGTTCGTCGATGCGGCGCAGACTTACCAGTACATCATTGCCACCTACCCGCAAAGCGAATACGCCTACCGCGCCCGCGCTCGTCTGGAAACCCTGCAGAGTACGGGCCATTACCCACTGCGCAACGCTGCGAGCCCACGCCCGGCGACGTACTGATTGCCGTTTTCCCTGGCCGCTCGGCGGGGGTGAGCTATAGTCCAGGAGATCGGTTTTAGAGCCTTGCCTTTAAAGCCGAGGTCATACCTGTGATCGGCAGGAGTAAGCGTCAGCGGTTGCACGGACTGTCGCACCGGGAACGGGGAGAGCGTGTTCACTTCCATGGACGAAATGGAAGAGCCCGTTCCGAAGCATTAGTGCGGCCCTGCTTAAGGGCCTTGCTGGGCCATTTGCGCATGTTTACCGACCGCCGGATCGAGCGGCATCAGCTGCCGTATTTCTTGAGAGTGTTCAACAGCGTCACCGACAAACCCATCGGCTTTCTCGGCAACGTGTCTGCAGACGGGCTGATGCTCATCAGTCAGTTGCCCATGATGGTGGGTGTCGACTTTGACCTGCGTCTGAAAATCCCCGCCACCGACGGTTGCCAGCAGGTCATCGACCTTTCGGCGTGTTGCCTGTGGTGCCATGAAGACGCAACCCCCCACCATTACGACGCCGGGTTCAGCCTGCAACGGGCACCGCCGGAGTATGGGCAATTGGTGGAGGCGCTGACGCAGTACTTCAGTTTTCAGCCGATGCCGGCGTCTGCCTGAAGTTCATTGGCGTTTTCACCATCGCCATCGCGGGCAAGCCCGCTCCCACAGTGTCTGGCGTCGTTCACAAAACTGTGTGTTCGCCGCCGATCCCTGTGGGAGCGGGCTTGCCCGCGAAGACGTCAGCACAATCGACGGGTAGTTAAGCGGCGGTCACCTTGATCGCCTTCTCGTTATCCAGCGACCGCTCCACCAGCATCAACCCCAACTCGCTCATCCGATAAATCGCCATCGCCAGATGCCGCGGCGTGTTGTCCAGGCTTTCAGCCAGGTCGAGCAGCAGAATGCTGACCGTCGAAAACGTTTCGTAGGTCTCGATGGTCAAGGCTTCGGGATTGGCGTCCGGGACAACGGTGAACATTTTCATGTGTCTTTCCTCATTAGCGCATTCGTCGGCAAAGCACGATTCAGTGTTTTTCCGTTTGAGATAGTGATCTAGAGCTTTTTTGGCAGCTTCGTGGAGTTTTCTCGAATCGAGGAAACTGTAGGGGGAAGGAAGATTCATTCTGGGTAACACGGATCTGGGGGGCATTGGTTCACTCCTTGTTGGGCTACACCACTTCTGTACGAGACGAAATGGGCGGCGGTCGGTAGGAGAACCTTATGTTGGGACGGGGCTTGCCACAATCAGACAGGGTCGATGAGATCTGTAGGCAGTGGCGCTTCATTATGTAGTCGTTTGCACGGCTATGCTCCACCATGTGGCGGGTGCAAAAAGTGGGTTGCCTGTCATGAATGTATGACGTCGCGTGGCGGAGCATCTTCCCCTAGCTATTAGGCGATAAAGAGCTAGGGGAATAGCTGAGGAAAGACGGCAGGAAATTGAAGGTTAGCTAGGCGTTAGGATCCGGGCTTTTTTGGATTCCGTGGTTCATTAAAATCTGTAGAGATAGAGAGAAGTGCCAACGTTATAAATTCTTGGTTTCGATCGAGTGCTTCCAGCGCACCTTGGATGTTACCCGCTACTTCGATAGCCCCATGTTGCTCCACCCAATTTGATAGCTCTTCTACTGCCGCTCCCAGCGCCAGTTGGTTCTCATAGATTTTCGTTAGCACTGAAGCGAATATAGTTTTCTCGTCCATGAACAATTCCTTGTGATTGAGATATGAGGCTGTTAGTCAGGTTTTTTTCGATTTTTAGGATGAGCGGAAGTGATTAGTGCTCGTTTACAGTATTTATTTGCATCTCAAGACCAGACCAATCAATTGCGGCTCGCCATTAAATTGTTCCGGATTTTTTCCAACCTAAATAGCGAGTCACCAATTCTGCCCCCAACTCCATTGGTTGGGCATCAAGCACTGGCACTCCATGAGCGCTCAACCGCTCATGGAGTTCTGCCCGTGCATTAAGGTAATCCACCGTCCCGCAATACGTCAGCGCCTCCGGCAAGGTTTGCACCGGCGCGTGCCGCAAATGGTCGAGCAAGTCTTCACGCAAACTCGCCACCAGCACCCGATGTTGCTTGCTCAGGCGTTTGACCGCGGTCAACAACTCTTCATCATCTTCATCGCGCAGGTTGGTGACCAGCACCACCAGTGCCCGGCGTTTTTGGCGGGCCAGTAGTTGCGTGACGGCCGCCTGGTAATCGGCGGGGCGTTGGGTGCTGTCGAGGTCGTAGACGCTGTTGAGCAAGACGTTCAATTGGCCAGTGCCTTTGACCGGGGCCAGGTAATGCGCGCGATCGCTGGCGAACGTACTCAGACCCACCGCATCGCCCTGGCGCAGGGCGATGTAGCTGAGCAAGAGGCAGGCATTGAGTGCGTGATCGAAATGCGCGAGTTCGCCGTCCTGGCTGCGCATGTGCCGGCCGCAGTCGAGCATGAGGATGATCTGCTGGTCGCGCTCGTCCTGATATTCGCGGGCGATGGGTGTGCGTTGGCGGGCGGTGGCTTTCCAGTCGATCTGGCGCAGGCTGTCGCCTTCACGGAACTCTCTCAGTTGATGAAATTCGAGGCCCAGCCCCCGACGTTGTTTTTGGCGTACACCGAGCTGGCTGATCCAGTTGTCCACCGCCAACAGTTCGCCGCCATAGAGGCGAGCGAAGTCGGGGTAGACGCGGGTGGAGTCGACTGCGTTCAGCAGGC
The DNA here is from genome assembly GCF_046535095.1 of Pseudomonas sp. SIMBA_041. Taxonomy (NCBI): domain Bacteria; kingdom Pseudomonadati; phylum Pseudomonadota; class Gammaproteobacteria; order Pseudomonadales; family Pseudomonadaceae; genus Pseudomonas; species Pseudomonas sp. SIMBA_041. The sequence continues at coordinate 80,966 of NZ_JAWRXJ010000007.1, read as the reverse complement.
GTTTGTCGGACCATAATCCGAGCGGGCTGGGCAGGCTGATTTCGCAGTGTTCGAAGCTGAAGTGGCCGCGTTTGAGCGGGCGCAGTCGATAGCCCATCTGGCTCTGTAGGCCGGGTTGCAATTCGACGGTCAGCGGCAGGTTTTCAACACTCAGTCCCGACGGCACATGGTCGAAAAGCTGCACGTTCAGCGGTTGGGTGAACGCATGCTCAACATCCAGTCGCACTTCACTCCACCGACCCAACGCCAGGCTGCCGGGCATGTGTCGGCGCAGGCGCGGCGAGGGCAGGCGTTTGAGGCGCAAGGCGTCGAGCACGGCCAGCGCGAACAGGGCCAGCAGCAGTCCCCAGTTGATCGACAGAAGGGGCGATGGGACGGTGATGTCCAGCGCCCGCGACGCGCCCAGCACGATGCCGATGGCCAGCAGGATTGCGAGCCAGATCAGCAGCAGGCGCGAGGGTTTCACAGGCGCGGCGCCGGTACTTGGTCGAGCAATTGCCCGAGCACCTGATCGACGTCCAGCCCTTCGATATCCAGCTCCGGCGCGATGCGTACGCGATGACGCAATACCGCCAGCGCACAGCCCTTGATGTCGTCCGGAATCACAAATTCACCGCCACGCAGCAAGGCACGGGCCCGGGCGCAGCGCACCAGTGCAATGGACGCCCGAGGACCGGCGCCGAGGATCAGGCCGGGCCAGGTCCGGGTCGCGCGGGCCAGGCGGACGGCGTAGTCGAGCACCTGGTCGTCCAGCGGCAAGTCGCTGGCAATGCGCTGCAAGGCCGACACGTCTTTGGCTTGCATCAGGGTGCGCAGCGGTTGCACATCGAGCATGTCGGCGCGGGTCGAGCGGCTGACCTGGCGGACCATGTTCAGCTCTTGCTCGACGTCGGGGTAATCCATGCGCACCTTGAGCATGAAGCGATCAAGCTCGGCTTCGGGCAGGGGATAGGTGCCTTCCTGTTCGATGGGGTTTTGCGTGGCGAGCACCATGAACGGTTGCACGATGGGCAGGGCGCGGCCTTCCAGGGTGACCTGGCGTTCCTGCATGGCTTCGAGCAGCGCGGCCTGGGTTTTCGCCGGGGCGCGGTTGATCTCGTCGGCCAGCAGCAGGTTGGTGAACAACGGGCCTTTACGCAATTTGAACTGCTCGGTGTTCAAGTCGTAGACCGCGTGCCCGGTGACGTCGCTGGGCATCAGGTCGGGGGTGAACTGGATGCGTGCAAACTCGCCGCCGAAGCACTTGGCGAGGGCGCGCACCAGCAAGGTCTTGCCCAGCCCCGGCACGCCTTCGAGCAGCACATGACCGCCGGCGATCAGCGCTGTCAGCACGTCGTCGATCACGGTGTCCTGGCCAATCACGGCTTTCTGCAATTCGCCGCGCACCGCCTGGGCCAGTTGACTGGCACGCTGGCGTTGCTGGGCGACGTGAGTCGGCGAGCCGGGCTCGATCTGTTCACTCATAGCGTGTTCCTCAAGGTTTGCAGGTGGGCGACCTGACGGCTGAAGTCAGCGCTGGACAGCCGCTGTTTCGGTCGCGGGCTCATGGCCTGGCTGATAGCGCGTGTGGGTTGGCCGGTCAGGCGTGCGAGCACCAGCCATTGCTCGGCGACGCCGAGTTGTTCGAAACCGGGATGACGGCGCCGCACACGGCGCAGGATGTCTTGTTGCAACGCTTGCAGCAGGTGCTGCTGACCCTGGCGACGCAACATGAAATCGGCGCTGGCGCGCAGGTGCTCCTGGAGTTGGCGACGGCCTTTCGTGGCAGGCTCCAGCAGCGGCCCCTGGCGTACGCCAACGTGCCAGAACCCGAGGGCGATCAGCGCAATCAAGGCCACCAATGCCTGTGGGAAATAACGCCACAGCAAGGTCAACAGGCTGTCGTGATCGGTGTTGAACAACAACGTCACGCGTGTGTCCGCCGTCAGATACCAGAGCAGCCAGGCGTTGTCGTACTGGTCGATGGCGGGGGTTTTCCACAGGTCGGCGTCGGTGACCACGATGATCGAACCGAGCCCGTGGTTGAGCTGCATCATGTGCGTGGCCTTGCCGCTGTTGGCCCAGGATTGCGCGAGGTTCTTCGGGTCTTCGAGGTGGAATGCCGTGTCGAAGCTGGCGTAGGCCGGTGCTTCTTCATCTTCCAGATACAGCTTGGTCAGTTTGGGATAGGGATCGTCGAGGATGTCGGGCGGTGGCTCCTTGAGGTCTTTGCTCAAGGTCTGGTGCAACTGCACCCGGTCGAGCAGCAGATCGTTGCTCTGGCCGGTCTTTTCATCCCACAACGACTGGGCGACAAACAACAAGCGGCCACCGGCCCGAGTCCAGTTCATCACCTGATCAATCTGGCGTGGGGTCATGTTGTAGCGGTCACCCAGCAATAGCAGGCTGTGCTGACGGGGATCGAGGGTGGGTAACACGTCAATTCCGTTGGCATGGCTGACGGTCAGGCCCTGCTTGCGCAAAAAGTGTTCAGCGGCGAGGTAAGGATTGGCCTGCGCTTCAGGCGATGGGCCGTGATCGATTTCCTCCTGAAAGGGCGTGGCTTTCAGGTACAGGTAAATACCCAGTGCGCCGACCAGCAGGGCGATGACCATGCCGACAAACAACCCTGAACGCCGGCTCAATGGGCGGCTCCCGGGCCGAACAACGTTCGCCAGCCGTCACACAGTTCCTGTTGTGAATGCGCGGGTGGAAGACGATGACCGTAAGCCATGTTTTGCCAATGACGAGTCAGGGTTTTACTAAAGGCCAGCAACGCCGGTTGTTGCAGTTGTTCGATGCGTTGGAGGACTTCGCCTTCGGTATCGGCGGTTTTCAGCGCGATGTGGTGGTCGTGCAGCAAGTGGCTGAGCAGGGCGCGATAGAGCAGACCAAGGGCTGCGCGCGGATCGGTTTGCCAGAGGCTTTCGGCGCTGGCGGCAATGTCGTCGGGCAGGGTTTCACGGTTGAGGTCCAGGCCAAAAGCCTGCTGCGGTATTGGACGGGCGATTTTTCTTTTCAATGAGGGGCGACGACTCACGAACGCCTGCAACCAGTCACGGTAACGCCAGATCAGCAGGCCGACGCCAGCCATCACCGCGCCCCACAGCAGCACTTCAATCAAGGTGGCGAGGACGCCGAACCGCTGGCTGTCGAGCAGTGCAAGCAACGCCTTCAGCCATTCGGGTGTCTTGCTGTCGTCCGTGGTTTTGGTATCGGGTTTTTCTTCGCCAAACCGATAGCGGGTCACCGTTTCCTTGTTTTTGAACGGTGGCTGTTCGAGGAGGGCTTTGATGCTGTCTTTTGACGCCTGGCTGGTCAGCGGTTGATTGAGCAGGCGTGGGCTGTCCGGTGTGATGATGGGCTCAGCGGCCCAGACGTGTTGTGTGCCCGGTATCCACAGGATTGCCGCCAGCAACAGGGTAAGGGCGGTTGTGCTGAGGCGTTGGCGCAAACGGCGGAACACCAGTTCGATGTCCCACGCTTCCAGCACCGTGCGGCGGTTCAGGTAAAGACTGAAGCCGCAGGCCACATAGATCGGCTCCCAGACCATCAGCACCAGCACGTAAAAAGCATTGATAAGGTGTTCCAGCCATCGCCAGTCCTGCACGGCGGCGGTGATCAAGGTCTGCCAGCTCCAGTCGAGTTCGATCTGCTGCGGCAGGAGCAGGTAGAACAGCACCATCAGGCCAATCCACAGCGCGCTCTCCAGGTGCACGCCGATAATGGTCAGCCATTGCGCGGCACCGGCATTGCGCTGCAGCAGTACCTGCAAGCGCTGTTCGCGCGCGTGACCGTGGAGGCCTTCGAGTTGCACCACCGGCATGACAAAACTACGGCTCAGGCTCAGGCGGCGCCAGGTCAGGCTGGCCAGCAGTTGCGGCTTGAGCAGGCGCGGCCATTCGCGCAGCGCCTGTTTGAGTGTCGGCGTTTCACCGAACAGGCTTTTGGACAGGATGTACAACGGCAAGCGATCGAACGCCGGTTTGAGCCACCAGAAGAGGAACACGGCAAGGGACGGCGAATCCCAGAAGATTGCACTGAGCAGGGCGAAGATCGGCAAGGTGACGATGGCCCAACTGGTCATCAGCAGGCGACGATGGCGCTGGCTCATCAGCACGCCCAGGTCCATGGCTTCCCAGGTGGTGCGCGGACGGATCACGACGGTGGCGTCACTCAGGCGCATGGCGAGTTCGTCCGGCAAACAGCAAATAAGTCGCGACCAACGCCCAGAGCGCGGCGCCGACCAGGTATTTGGTCATGGGCTCCGGTGCTGTCATCGACGACCAGTACGCTTCGATAAACGCCGCAATCAACAGAAACACCATCACGCCGCAGATCAGCAGTACGCTCTTGCGTGCCGCCAGTCGCAGCGCTTCGGCGCGGGGCAGGCGTCCCGGCGCGATCAATGCCCAGCCCAGTTTCAGGCCGGCGGCACCGGCCAGGGCAATGGCCGTCAGTTCAAAAGCACCGTGGCCGATCACGAACGACCAGAAGGTTTGCCCGTAGCCGACGTGCGTCAGGTGCCCGGCCACTGCGCCGATGATCAAGCCGTTGAACAGCAGGAAAAACGCGCTCCCCAGACCGAAGAACAAACCGCTGGCAAAGGTCTGAAAGGCGATGCCGATGTTGTGCATGATGTAGTAACCGAACATCACCCAGTCTTCACTGGCGGCGCGTTCCGCCGTGCGTCCCAAATGGCCGGCGACGGGGTCGTACATGCTTTGCATCTCGCTGACCTGCTCGGCCGGGATCAGGTTGTAGACCAGGTCCGGGAACAGATACACCAGCAGCGCGAAGCTGATCAGACTGCCAAAAAACATCAGGCCGGCGGCCAGTACGAACCGCCACTGTTCACGCACCAGGCGCGGGAAGTCGGCCAGGATAAAGCCCAGTAGGTTGGCGCCCAGTTGACTGCGGTGCCGATACAGCTGTTGATGCCCACGCAGCACGAGTTGCTGCAAGGAATCGATCAGGAAACTGCTGTAGCCGCGTTCCCGAGCCAGCGCCAGGTGTTGGCAAAGCTGCCGATAGTCCTTGGGGAAACCGGCGATTCGGGAGACGTCCTTGCCGCGCTCCAGTCGATCCAGTGTCAGGGAAAACTGTTCCCACTCGGCCCTGTGGTGGGTTTCGAAATGGCTTTGCTTCATGCGGGCCCCAACAAGCCGCGGGCGATGCCATTGAGTGCGACCACCGCGTGTGGCGCAGAGACCTGCAACGGTTGAGCCAGGATCGACGCCAGTTCATGTGTACGCGCCTTGGAGAGTTCACCCTGGCGTTCGGCGAAAGCGAGGATGGCGCGTTGTTCGGGCAGGGTCAGGGTGAAGGCCGGACGCAGGGGGGTGGCTTCGGGCAGTTGCGGTCGGGTGAGCGGTTGTTCGCGGTAGATCACCAGCGTGCCGGCGGCCAGGTCGCCGAGGCGTTTGAAGGTCGGGTGTTGCAGGCAGCTGATGGCCCCGAGGAAATAGCCGAATGGCAGCAGGTCGACAAATCGCAACAGGTTGCGCAGCAGCGAAGCGGACCAGCCGATCGGCGTGCCGTCGTCCTGCACCACGCGCAAGCCCATCCACTGTTTGCCCGGCGAGCGGCCCTGATTGAGCACTTCGAACAGCACCATGTACCACCAGCTCACCCCGAACAGCAGGATCGAGCCCAGCCCGGCGCCCAGCTTTCCGAGAAACGCCAAGACGATAAACAACAGGCCGAGGATCAGCCCGCGTATCCCTAAATCAATGGCGAACGCCAGCGCACGGACCATCAACCCGGCCGGGCGCAGTGGCAAGTCGATGCCTTCGGGCGTTTCGACTTGATACCGCGTATCCAGTGGCGGGGACAGCGTCGCTTTCCTTGGCAGTGCTGTGGTCTCGAGCATGGGCAACCTTATGTGGCCTGTTCGGGATTCAATGTCTACCCGATGCTAGCAGCCTCTCGGGGGAAAACGACATAACTATGTATTGCACGGTGAGTGGCCAGAGGTGATTGAATGACAGATTACTGGCCGGGGCGGGATGTGAACGCCTAGACTTTGCCGATCTTCAGTTCAGGAACAGCCCGTGACCTCGATCTTCTGGTACGACTATGAAACCACTGGCATCAACCCCCGTTGCGATCGTCCGCTGCAAGTGGCGGGGATTCGCACCGACTTCGATCTCAATGAAATAGACGAGCCGGTCAACCTTTACTGCCAGCCCAGTGAGGACATCCTGCCGCATCCGGCGGCGTGCGCCATCACCGGAATCACGCCCGCTCGACTCGCCGAACAGGGCTTGAGCGAAGCGGACTTCATGACCCGTGTGCATGCCCAGTTGGCAGCGCCGGGCACGTGCGGTGCGGGTTACAACACGCTGCGTTTCGACGACGAGATGACCCGTTACAGCCTGTATCGAAATTTTTTCGACCCCTATGCCCGCGAGTGGCAGGGCGGCAACAGCCGCTGGGACCTGATCGATGTGGTGCGTGCAGCGTATGCCTTGCGGCCCGACGGGCTCGTCTGGCCGACGGATGAAGAAGGGCGAGTAACGCTCAAGCTCGAACGTCTGACCGCCGCCAACAATATTGATCATGGCAATGCCCACGAGGCGCTGTCGGACGTTCGCGCCACCATTGCGCTGGCGCGGCTGATTCGTGAAAAACAGCCGAAGTTGTATGACTGGCTGTTCAAGTTGCGCAGTAAGCAAAAGGTGATGGACCAGATCCGCCTGTTGCAGCCGATGGTGCATATTTCCGGGCGGTTCTCGGCCGCGCGCAGTTACGTCGGCGTGGTGCTGCCCCTGGCCTGGCACCCACGCAACAAGAACGCCTTGATTGTCTGTGACCTGCATCTGGATCCTCAGGGCCTGCTGGATCTGGATGCCGAGACCTTGCGTCAGCGCCTGTATACCCGTCGCGATGAGCTGTTCGAAGGCGAACTGCCGGTGCCGCTTAAACTCATTCACATCAACAAGTGCCCGGTGGTCGCACCGTTGTCGGTACTTCGACCTGACGATCAGCGACGTCTGGGGCTGGACATGGCGCTTTATCAGGAACGGTCGCTGCGGCTAATCGACGCACAACTAGTGTGGCGAGATAAAGTGCAGGCGATTTATGCCCGCGAAGATTTCACGTCGAGCCAGGACCCCGAGCAACAGTTATACGATGGTTTTATCGGTGATCGGGACCGGCGTCTATGCGAGCAAGTCCGAACCGCGGACCCTGCCCAATTATCACAAGAGCAGTGGCCTTTCGATGACGAACGCTTGCCGGAATTATTGTTTCGATATCGCGCACGCAACTTCCCCGATACGTTGAATTCCGAGGAGCAAGCGCGTTGGCAATTATTCTGTCAGCAACGTCTGACAGTGCCCGAATGTGGCGCACCCAATACGCTGAATAGTTTTACAGAAGCCGCGGCCCAATTGCATGAAACTGCTACATCGTTTCAGCGAGAGGTGCTCAATGAATGGCAAAATTATGTCGAAGCATTACGCAAACGTTTGAATCTTTGAAAACGAAAATAGACATGCCTCAATGGCAGGCATAAAAAAACGCCAGCTTTCGCTGGCGTTATTTTTTGTCACGCTTTTATCTGTGACAAGCGCTATGGCTTAGCCCAGCAGGGTAGCCCAGCCTTCAACCACGTCGCCGCCCCACTTGGCTTTCCACTCTTTCAGAGTTTTGTGGTTGCCACCTTTGGTTTCGATGACTTCGCCATTGTGCGGGTTTTTGTATTGTTTAACTTTGCGAGCACGCTTGGTGCCAGTAGTTTTTACTGCACCGCCGCGTGGCGCTTTGGATTTGGACTCTGGATCCAACAGCGCGATGATGTCACGCAGGGACTTGGAGTATTCGCCCATCAGGGTGCGCAGTTTGCCTTCGAATTCCAGCTCGGTTTGCAGTTTGTCGTCTTGGGACAGGTTCTTCAAACGGGCTTGCAGCTCTTTGATAGCTTCTTCGGTGGCACGATATTCGTTGATCAAGGACATGAGGACTACCTTATGTTGGAGACTGGATGGCAGGGGGACAGTGCCGCAATAATAGTCAGGGTGTTTCATCAAGTAAACATTTAACCGGCGTTTTAATTAAATTAGTTGTCAGGAATAGGGCGCAGATTGAAGAGCTGATTAAATAGTGTGATGCAGTCATCACAGATCTTCACAAATGGACTCTTGATATCGACTAAAAGATCACCACCGCGCGGGGAACGGGTGCTTTCCTGGCCGGCTCCACAGACCGTGTGCCAGGCAAGACGTCATCAATACTGCAGTTTTGTTGCGTAATCGCTAGAATGGCGGCCTTTGCGAAGTTCTGGAGTTTCCCCCTCATGCGCACTTTTCGGCTGGTGATTGCTTGCCCGGACCGCGTCGGCATCGTTGCTAAAGTCAGTAACTTTCTGGCGTCACATAACGGCTGGATCACCGAAGCGAGCCATCACTCGGACAACCTCAGTGGCTGGTTCTTCATGCGTCACGAAATTCGTGCCGATTCGCTGCCTTTCGGTATCGAAGCCTTCCGCGAAGCCTTTGCACCGATAGCTGAAGAGTTCTCGATGAATTGGCGCATCACCGATACCGCGCAGAAAAAACGCGTGGTATTGATGGCCAGCCGCGAATCCCACTGCCTGGCTGACTTGCTGCACCGCTGGCACAGTGATGAACTGGACTGCGAAATCTCCTGCGTGATTTCCAACCACGACGATTTGCGCAGCATGGTCGAGTGGCACGGCATTCCTTATTACCATGTGCCGGTCAATCCACAGGACAAAGAGCCGGCGTTCGCCGAAGTCTCGCGTCTGGTCAAACAGCACGATGCTGAAGTGGTGGTACTTGCCCGATACATGCAAATTCTGCCGCCGGCGTTGTGCAGCGAATACGCGCACAAGGTCATTAACATTCACCACAGCTTCCTGCCTTCATTCGTTGGCGCCAAGCCGTATCATCAGGCCTCCCTGCGCGGTGTGAAGTTGATCGGCGCAACCTGCCACTACGTGACCGAAGAGCTGGATGCCGGCCCGATCATCGAGCAGGACGTGGTGCGTGTCAGCCACAGTGACAGCATTGAAGACATGGTGCGTTTCGGCCGTGACGTCGAGAAAATGGTGTTGGCACGCGGTCTGCGTTATCACCTGGAAGACCGGGTGTTGGTACACGGCAACAAGACAGTCGTGTTCTGATAACAGTGCATTACAGTTGAAATTCGAAGGGCCTGGGCGTTCAATCGCTTCAGGCCCTTCGCCGTTTCTGCACTGAGGACATTGACCATGGTCGATCCACTGGACAAAGCCACTTCCAAGGCGCCCGCTACTTTGGGCGAAGGTTGTCTGAGTCGTTATGACCCTGATGACATGAGCCCGGAAGACGGTACGGAGTTCCCCGGTGCTGCCGAGTTGTGGGAACAGTTACAGCAAGCCCCTGAAGACAAGATCAAGCCTGCTTGAACTTCATCAACTTCCTCAATAGCGGCCGCCCCAGCATCAATAAAAACACGGGGCCACCCGCGATCAGGTAGAAGTAATAAGTCACCGCCCGCCAGATCAGAATCGCCGCTGCGGCGGTTGATTTCCCCACCATCGGCGCCAGCAAGGCGGCCGACGTCAACTCCGCCGCCCCGGCACCGCCCGGTAGCAAGCTGAATTGCCCTGCACTCAGTGAGAGCATCTGGATCAAGAAAGACCAGGCCCACTGCACATCCGCTCCCAGCCCGCGCAATGCCAGGTACAACACGCTGTAGCGCAACACCCAATGCACGCAGGTCAGCGCAAACACCGTGATCAATGTCTGCAAGGGCAACTTCAATGTGTCCGTGAATGCGGCGAGGAAGTGCAGGAGTTTTCGTGCCCAGCGCAGGCGCGTTGTGCTTTTTACATTCAGGCGAGCCAGTAACCGCCCGCTCAGGCGAATCAGCAGTCGATGGTAGCGCGCAACCATCACGCAGCAGATCAACCCACCGACCATCGAAATCACGCTGACGGTCAGTAGCCACTCCATGCGCTGGCTGAGGTGCTGGAACAGCGCATAAATCAGAATCCCGCTCAGCGCACAGAGAAAAAACAGCAGATCACTGAGTTGATCCATGGCGAACACCGCGCTGCCCCTGGCCGGACGCACACCATGGCGTGCCAGCAACGCCATGATCGCCAGCGGTCCGCCGCTGCCGCCGGGTGTGGCGCAATAGGCAAACTCGGCGGCCATGACGACGCCGAGGCTTTTGAGCGGGCTGACCTTGTCGCGCTGATCGCCCAGCAACAGGCGCAGGCGCAGGGTGTTCACCCCCCAGCACAGCAGAATCATGCCGAACATGATCAGCAGCCAACTCACTGGAAAACTTTGCAGCCGCGCCCAGGTTTGGTTGCCGCCCAGCAGCAGCGGGATCAGCACCGCCGCCAGCAGGGCGACGAACAGCAGAATGCCCCGGCTCATGCGGCGCGGCCGAGCGGGGCGCGTTGCCGCGCCAGCCATTGCGATTTGGTCATCGGTACGCGCCCGCCATCGAGCAAACGCTTGAGGGTTTGCAACCAGTAATGCCGGGAGAACTCATGGCGCATGTCCACCGGGTGCAGGCCCAGCCGAATGACCGGCGCCTCGCGCCATTGTTGTTCGCGCTGATCGCTGAGCAGTTTCGACAGGCCCCGGCGCCAGGCACTGCGCGCACTCCAGACCAGGCCGGGTGCATCCATCGGTGTGAAATCCGGCAGTTGATATAGATGCTGCGAATCGCTGGTGTAGCGCAGTGGCAGTTGCCGCAAGGCCTCGCGCGTTCCTTCGCTCATCAGCCAGGCCGGGGCGACAAAACCTTCCAGCGGCCAGTTGTAACGATCAAAGACCTCAATGCCGGCGCGCAACCGGTCGAGCGCGGCGCGTTGCGACAGGGTGTAAAACTCGCCTTCATGGGTGTAGATCCGACGCATGAACCAGTCTCGCGGGGTGTCGGGCGGAGGGCCCTCATCGCAATGAAAGTAGCCGTGCAAGGCCAGTTCGTCACCTCGTGCAACACGATGGGTGAGCACACGTCGAAATTCCGGATGAGCTTCAAGGCCGTTGTGTTTGTGAAAATCCGGCACCACCAGCCAGGTCATCGGCACCTCGCCCAAGGCGTCGACGGCTTCAACGAACGGTTGATAGTCGGCCAAGGTGGGCGGCGCAACGTCATGCAGTACCAGTAAGACGCTGGGTGGACTCATCGGGTTAACCATGAGCCACCAGCGGCCATTGGCTGCCGAGAACGGCGTGATAGTGCCCCAGCAGGCTGTTGACCACCATGTCCCAGCTGTATTGGCGCTCGACATGACTGCGCGCTGATTTCCCCAGCGCCACGCTGCCCTGGCTGAACAACTCGCGAACGGCGTCGGCCATGGCTGTTGAATTGTTCGGCGTGCAAAGCAAACCGCAGTGCTCGGTCACAATTTCCGGAAAGGCACCGGCCGCCACGGCGACCACCGGAATACCGCTGGCCATGGCTTCGAGTATCACCAGCCCGAACGTTTCCTGGTCGCCGGCATGCAACAAGGCATCGGCGCTGGCCATCAAGCGCGCCAAGTGTGCGGCCGGGCAGAACCCATCGACCACCGTGACGTTGTCCGGCACCGTGGCCGGCATCGACGAACCCACCAGCAGCAGGTGAAAACGCGGCCCCAGACGTGCCATGCACTTGAGCAGCACCGGCAGGTTTTTTTCCTTGGAACCGCGCCCGGCGAAAATCAGCAGATGCGTATTTTCATCAATGCCCAGTTCGGCGCGCAGGCCAGGGTCCCGGGCATCGGGATTGAAGGTGTGCAAATCCACGCCCAGAGGTTGGACATAGACGTTTTTCACGCCCAGCCCGCTCAATTTGTCGGCCATGACCCGGCTCGGCGCCAGCACCCGGTCGAAGTTGCCATAGAGCTTGCTGACATAGGCCTCGACATTGGTGGTAACCCAATTCCCCATCCGGTTGCTGACCAGCAGCGGCAAGTCCGAGTGATAAAAACCGATAACCGGAACATCCAGTTGGCGCCGCGCGTCGAGTGCGGCCCAGGCGGTGAGGTACGGGTCGCCCACTTCGATCAGATCGGGCTGTAAATCCTGTAGGACATTTCGCCAGGGAGCGAGGCGGAGGGGAAAACGATAACCCTTGCCAAAGGGCAGGGCGGGGGCGGGAACTGTGTAGACGCCATCCGTTTCACTCAGGTGTGCGCCTGGAATCAACAGACTGTGGCGGATGCCTGGCTTGATCACCAGGCGACGGTGCTTGGCATCCAGATACGTGCGCACGCCACCGCTGGCCGGGGCGTAGAACATGGTGATGTCCGCGATATGCACGATGAGCAGCCCTCCGGTCTGTTGTTCTCCCTTGATTGACCTTTATGAAGGATAGATGTTCGGCTGGGGTTTTGTGGTGGGGTGTTAGCGGGGCTTTTGTGGCGTTTGATAGACCGCTATCGCGAGCAGGCTCACTCCCACAGGTTCAGTGCAAAACCTTATAGGAGTGAGCCTGCTCGCGATGGGGCCCTAACTGACACTAGATACGGAAACTGCCGACCAACTGCTTAAGCCGCGAAGCCTGCTGCTCAAGATCCGAGCACGCGCGCAACGTCGATTGCAGGTTCTCCACGCCTTCCTGGTTCAGCGTATTGATCTCGGTAATGTCGACGTTGATCGACTCCACCACCGCTGTCTGCTCTTCCGTCGCGGTGGCCACCGACTGGTTCATCCCGTCGATTTCGCCGATGCGCAACGTCACACTGTTCAACCGCTCGCCCGCCAGGTTGGCGATTTCAACGCTGTCCTGACTGTGGCGCTGGCTGTCGCTCATGGTGCTGACGGATTCGCGGGCGCCGACTTGCAGCTCCTCGATCATGGTCTGTACCTGTTGCGCCGATTCCTGCGTGCGGTGCGCCAGGTTGCGCACTTCATCTGCTACCACCGCGAAACCGCGGCCGGCTTCACCGGCACGGGCGGCTTCGATGGCCGCGTTGAGTGCCAGCAGGTTGGTTTGCTGGGAAATGCTGGTGATCACTTCGAGGATCTGGCCGATGTTCACGGTTTTGCTGTTCAGCGATTCGATGTTGGTGCTCGAGGCGCTGAGCATGCTCGACAGCTGATTCATCGCTTTGATGCTGCGGTCCACTACTTGCTGGCCATCTTCGGCCAGGCTGCGGGCATCGCTGGCCTGACTCGACGCTTGCGCAGCGTTGCGGGCGATTTCCTGGGCGGCGGCCCCGAGCTGATTGATCGCGGCGGCGACGCTGCTGGTGCGCGAGGCCTGCTGATCGGAGTTGAACATCGACGAGTTCGAGGCGGCCACCACGCGCAGTGCCACTTCGTTGACTTGCCCGGTGGCCGAGGACACTTCGCGAATCGAGGTGTGAATACGTTCCACAAAACGGTTGAACGCGGTGCCGAGGATGCCGAATTCGTCGTTGTTCTGGATGGTCAGGCGTTTGGTCAGGTCGCCTTCACCGTCGGCGATGTCTTCCATGGCGCGGGTCATGACGTGCAGCGGCTGGATCAGGATGCGAATCAGCATGCCCAGCAGCGCGATGATGATCGCCACGGCAATAATGGTCGCGACCACGGCGGATGCACGGAACGAACTGAGCATCGAGAAGGCTTTGTCCTTGTCCACCGACAGGCCGATGTACCAGTTGACCGATGGCAGGCCTTTGATCGCGGTGAAGGTGACGATACGGGTCTTGCCGTCGACGTCGACCTCACTGAAGTCGCTGCTGATGCGCGGGGTATTTTTCGGGTACGCCTCGCCCAGGGACTTCATGACCAGGGCTTTGTCCGGGTGCACCAGGATTTTACCGTCGGCGCTGACCAGGAAGGCATACCCCATGCCGTCAAAATCACGGGCGCTGAGGGTGTCGATCAGGGTTTGCAGGCTCAGGTCGCCGCCCACCACGCCGACGCTTTGCCCGGCCTTCTTCGAGGCGGTGGCGATGGAGATGATGGTCTGGCCAGTGGCCGCGTCGATGTACGGTTCGGTCAGGGTCGCGGTGCTGCTGCTTTCGGCACCTTTATACCAAGGGCGAACCCGTGGATCGAAGCCGGCCGGCATCTTGGCGTCGGGGCGAATGGTAAAGCTGCCGGTGGCATCGCCCAGGTAGGACGCCATGAAGGTCGACGTCAGGGCTTTCTGCTCAAGCAGGCTGGCGACATTGGACTGTTCTGGGTTGATGGCGATGTTTTGAGCGAGGTTATCGATCAGCAGGATACGACCGGCCAACCAGGTCTGGATGTTGTTGGCGGTGACGTCGCCCATCTCATTGAGGTAATTGTCCAGGTCTTCGCGGATGGCGTTGCGCTGTAAATAGTCGTTGTACAGGGTGAACGAGGCGAAGGCAGCAATAACAATGAGGGCGGCGGCAAGCAAAATTTTATGGCTGAAGCGCAGGTTTTTGTTCATGGCTTGGGGTTCCGCTAAGGTCTTATTGTTCAGGGCGTGCTTTTATAAAGGCACGCAAAACGGGCAGGGTGAAAAGCAGCTGATAGTTCTGTCCTGTCCTTAGGGAATACCGGCGCTGATTTCTGTGAAGTCTCGTTTTTTGTATCGGCCGCGCCGGATCAAAGATTAACCATTAGGTGACCAAATGCCTGACTCATCGCAACTCGTTCTCGGTGCCGACCTTGCCGGCCAGTCCATCGCCCAGGCCATGCGTCTGGCAAATCGTCACGGCCTGGTCGCCGGCGCTACCGGGACCGGTAAAACCGTCACCTTGCAGCGCATGGCCGAAGCCTTCAGCGACGCAGGCGTGGCGGTGTTTGCCGCCGATATCAAAGGCGATCTGTGTGGCCTCGGCGCCGCTGGCACCCCCCAAGGCAAGATCGCCGAGCGCATCGCCGGGATGCCGTGGCTGAACCACAAGCCCCAGGCGTATCCCGTGACGCTGTGGGATATTCATGGCCAGTCCGGTCATCCATTGCGCACCACCTTGAGTGAAATGGGCCCGTTGTTGCTCGGCAGTCTGCTGGAACTGACCGACAGCCAGCAGTCGGCGCTGTACGCGGCGTTCAAGGTGGCGGACCGCGAAGGGCTGTTGCTGCTCGACCTCAAGGACCTCAAGGCGCTGCTCAATCACCTGCGTGATAACCCCGAATTGCTCGGCGATGACGCCGCGTTGATGACCACCGGTTCCAGTCAGGCGCTGTTGCGGCGGCTGGCCACGCTGGAGCAACAAGGCGCCGAAGCGCTGTTCGGCGAACCGGCGCTGCAACTCGAAGACATTCTGCAACCAACTGCTGACGGTCGCGGGCGCATTCATTTGCTGGATGCCAGTCGTCTGGTTCACGAAGCCCCGAAGGTGTACGCGACATTCCTGCTGTGGCTGCTCGCCGAGCTGTTCGAGCAATTACCGGAGCGCGGTGATGCGGACAAACCGCTGCTGGCGTTGTTTTTCGACGAAGCTCATTTGCTGTTCGCCGGGACGCCCAAGGCGCTGCAGGATCGACTGGAACAAGTGGTGCGGCTGATTCGCTCGAAAGGCGTGGGCGTGTATTTCGTCACCCAATCGCCGGGTGACCTGCCGGATGACGTGCTGGCTCAGTTGGGGCTGCGCATCCAGCACGGTTTGCGTGCGTTCACCGCCAAGGAACAGAAGTCCCTGCGCGCCGTGGCCGAGGGCTTCCGGCCGAACCCGGCGTTCGATGCCTTGTCGGTGTTGACCGAGCTGGGGATCGGCGAGGCGCTGGTCGGGACGCTGGCCGATAAAGGCACGCCGGAGATGGTTCAGCGTGTGTTGATCGCGCCACCACAATCGCGGATCGGGCCGTTGAGCGAGGCCGAGCGTGCGGCACTGATCGCCGGTTCGCCGTTGCAGGGACGCTACGACAAGCCGATAGATCGGGAATCGGCCTATGAAGTGCTGATGGGGCGCAAGGGGTTGGCGCCTGATCCCGAGGCCGCGCCGTCCAAACCTGCGCCCCAAGAGCCAAGTTTCACCGAACAGGCCGGGGAGTTTCTCGGCACGGCGGCCGGGCAGGCCCTGAAGTCGGCGATGCGACAGGCGGCTAATCAGTTGGGCCGACAATTGGTACGCGGGTTGATGGGGTCGTTGCTCGGCGGCAAAAAAAGCCGCTGAACCTTGTAGGAGCATGGCTTGCCCGCGATGAACGATAACGCGGTGTATCTGTTGCACTGCGGCGCGCCCATCGCAGGCAAGCCCAGCGCCTACAAAAATCGGCGTGTCAGGTCTTTGGTTTTGCGTGCGCCGCAAGGCGTTCCAGCGCAGCCCGCAGATTTGGATCGCTGATCCCGTCGGCCGTGGCCTGAATGGTCGCGCCCGCATCGGACGACAAACTGATGGTGTGCCCCGCCGCGCCTTGTTGCACGGTCGGTGGCTGCACCTTGAACAGAATCCGGGTCAGGCTGGCAAACTCGTCAAACATCTGTAACTGGCGTTGCAGACGCTTTTGCTGATAGCGCAGGCGCGTTGCCCAGTGTCCGTCGGTGACGATCAGCAACAAACTGCCTTCGCGCCACGAAGCAACATGGCAGTGTTCGCGAGCGGCGGGCTGCAGCTGGCTTTCGAGCAGGCGTTGTAAATGACCCAGGCGTTGAGCGTGGCCAAAAATAGCTTTCAGCGGCTTGGCTTCGCGAAGCAGAACGGCGGGTGCTCTGGCCGTAAGAGGGCGAAATGCCATGATCAGACACCTGAAGTAACAGAGCCGCTATGGTAGCAGAAAGCACCTCCTGCACCTGACCCATTGCTTTGCGCGCGCTTTACCCATTAAATCAACAAGTAACTTCTGCCGTGAACGGCTTGAAGTTCAGCAAAAAGCCCTTATTTTAAGTGAGCCCCGTTACAGCGCAGTGCATGCATCGTGGAATAACGCCACTTTCCTCACCATCGTTTCCGGGTAGAATGCTCGTTCGCATGCGGCCATGAGGGCTGCACGGGCGACTCACGGGGCCGCCCTCCATCCCTTTAGTGTGGAAGATCCTGCCGATATGTTTGCGCCTTTGTTAAAGAAACTTTTTGGAAGCAAGAACGAGCGTGAAGTCAAACGCATGCTCAAGACGGTGCAATTCGTCAATGCCTTCGAAGAGCAAATGGTGGCCCTTTCGGACGATCAATTGCGTGCCAAGACAGACGAGTTCAAGGCCCGCATCGCCAAAGGGGAATCCCTCGACAAGCTGTTGCCAGAAGCCTTTGCGGTCGCCCGCGAAGCCGGCAAGCGTGTCATGGGTATGCGCCACTTCGATGTCCAGCTGATCGGCGGCATGACCTTGCATGAAGGCATGATCGCGGAAATGCGTACCGGTGAAGGCAAGACCCTGGTGGCAACACTGGGCGTTTACCTCAACGCGCTGTCCGGCAAGGGCGTGCACGTTGTGACAGTGAACGACTACCTGGCCCGTCGTGACGCCAACTGGATGCGTCCGCTTTACGAATTCCTCGGCCTGACGGTCGGCGTGGTCACGCCGTTCCAGCCACCGGAAGAGAAACGTCTGGCTTACGCCGCTGACATTACCTACGGCACCAACAACGAATTCGGTTTCGATTACCTGCGCGACAACATGGCGTTCAGCATGGAAGAAAAATTCCAGCGCGAACTCAATTTTGCCGTGATCGACGAAGTCGACTCCATCCTCATCGACGAAGCCCGTACTCCACTGATCATTTCCGGTCAGGCCGAGGACAGCTCCAAGCTGTACATCGAGATCAACAAACTGATCCCGCGCCTGGAATTGCACGTCGAAGAAGTTGAAGGCGAAGTCACCAAGGCCGGCCACTACACCGTCGATGAGAAGACCCGTCAGGTTGAACTCAACGAAGCGGGCCATCAATTCGTAGAAGAATCGCTGACCTCCCTCGGCCTGCTGGCTGAAGGCGAGAGCCTGTACTCGGCCCACAACCTGGGCCTGCTGACCCACGTTTATGCCGGTCTGCGCGCGCACAAACTGTTCCACCGCAACGTCGAGTACATCGTGCAGGACGGTCAGGTTGTCCTGGTCGACGAACACACCGGTCGTACCATGCCGGGCCGTCGTTTGTCCGAAGGCCTGCACCAGGCCATCGAAGCCAAGGAAAACCTGAACATCCAGGCCGAAAGCCAGACCTTGGCATCGACCACGTTCCAGAACTACTTCCGCCTGTACAACAAGCTGTCCGGCATGACCGGTACGGCTGACACCGAGGCGTTCGAGTTCCATCAGATCTATGGCCTGCAGGTCATGGTCATTCCGCCGAACAAGCCGTTGGCCCGTAAGGACTACAACGACCTGGTGTTCCTGACGGCCGACGAGAAATACACGGCCATCGTGGCGGACATCAAGGAAAGCATGGCGGCGGGCCGTCCGGTGCTGGTGGGTACCGCGACCATCGAAACCTCCGAACACATGTCCCGCCTGCTGGTGGAACAAGGCATCGAACACAAGGTTCTGAACGCCAAGTTCCACGAAAAGGAAGCCGAGATCATTGCCCAGGCCGGTCGCCCAGGCGCACTGACCATCGCCACCAACATGGCCGGTCGTGGTACCGACATCCTGTTGGGCGGTAACTGGGAAGTGGAAGTGGCGTCCCTGGAAGATCCTACTCCGGAGCAGATTGCCCAGATCAAGGCCGACTGGCAGAAGCGTCACCAGCAAGTGCTCGAATCGGGCGGCTTGCAGGTCATTGCTTCCGAGCGTCACGAATCGCGCCGTATCGACAACCAGTTGCGTGGTCGTGCCGGTCGTCAGGGCGACGCCGGTTCCAGCCGCTTCTACCTGTCGCTGGAAGACAGTCTGATGCGCATCTTCGCCTCTGACCGAGTGAAGAACTTCATGAAGGCCCTGGGCATGCAGCCAGGCGAGGCGATCGAGCACCGTATGGTGACCAACGCCATCGAAAAGGCTCAGCGCAAGGTTGAAGGCCGTAACTTCGATATTCGTAAGCAACTGCTCGAGTTCGACGACGTCAACAACGAACAGCGTAAAGTGATTTATCACATGCGTAACACGTTGCTGGCCGCCGACAACATTGGCGAAACCATCGCTGATTTCCGTCAGGACGTGCTCAACTCTACCGTCAGCGCGCACATTCCACCGCAATCGCTGCCTGAGCAGTGGGACGTGGCCGGTCTGGAGGCTGCGTTGCAGAGCGACTTCGGTGTGGCGCTGCCGATCCAGCAATGGCTCGACGAAGACGATCACCTGTACGAAGAAACCCTGCGCGAGAAGCTGATGCAAGAGCTGATCGCGGCGTACAACGAGAAAGAAGACCAGGCGGGTGCCGAAGCGCTGCGCAGCTTCGAGAAACAAATCGTACTGCGCGTGCTCGACGACCTGTGGAAAGACCACCTGTCGACCATGGACCACCTGCGTCATGGCATCCACTTGCGTGGCTATGCCCAGAAGAACCCGAAGCAAGAGTACAAGCGCGAGTCGTTCACGCTGTTCTCCGAGCTGCTGGATTCGATCAAGCGCGACTCGATCCGTGTGCTGTCGCACGTTCAGGTTCGCCGCGAAGATCCGGAAGCCGAAGAGCAACGCCTGCGTCAGGAAGCCGAAGCACTGGCCGCACGCTTGCAGTTCCATCACGAAGAAGCACCGGGTCTCGAGCAAGTGGAACCGCTGGGGGAAGATATTGATGTCGCCCTCGCCGCAGCACCGGTTCGTAACGAGCAGAAGCTGGGCCGCAACGAACTGTGCTACTGCGGTTCGGGCAAGAAATTCAAGCATTGCCACGGGCAGATTCAGTAAAACCCGTTTCAAACGCTGAAATACCCGCGCCGCGACCGGCATCAGCCGTCGCGGCGTTTTGCCATTTAATACCGCCGTTCATCGCATGACGGTGATGACTACATTTTTTGAGGAGCGCATTCATGGCTGTTGGTCTTGGTCCTTTGCCAACGTTGCACCCGGTTGCCGGTTTTGAACTCGGTATCGCCTCGGCCGGCATCAAGCGCCCGGGGCGCAAGGATGTTGTGGTCATGCGCTGCGCCGAAGGTTCCACCGTCGCTGGCGTTTTCACCCTGAACGCCTTTTGCGCCGCCCCGGTGATCCTGGCCAAGCAACGCGTGCAAGGCCCGGTGCGTTACCTGTTGACCAACACCGGCAATGCCAACGCCGGCACTGGCGAACCTGGCCTGGCCGCCGCCGAGCGCACTTGCGCCAAACTGGCTGAGCTGACGGGCGTCGATGCCAGCCTGGTGCTGCCTTACTCCACCGGTGTGATTGGCGAGCCGCTGCCGGTCGAGAAAATCGAAGGCGCGCTGCAAGCAGCCCTTGACGACCTGTCGATCCACAACTGGGAAGCGGCCGCCACCGGCATCATGACCACCGACACCCTGCCCAAGGGGGCGAGCCGCCAGTTCCAGCATGACGGCGTGACCATCACCGTCACCGGCATCAGCAAAGGCGCGGGCATGATCCGTCCGAACATGGCGACCATGCTCGGCTACATCGCCACCGACGCCAAAGTCTCCCGCGATGTGCTGCAAAACCTGTTGTTGGACGGTGCCAACAAGTCGTTCAACCGCATCACCATCGACGGCGACACGTCGACCAACGACTGCTGCATGTTGATCGCCACCGGTCAGGCTGCACTGCCGGAAATCACCCGTGCCGAAGGCGAGTTGTTCGCCAAGTTGAAGCAGGCTGTTTTCGAAGTGTGCATGGACGTGGCCCAGGCCATCGTTCGCGACGGCGAAGGCGCGACCAAGTTTGTCACCGTTGAAGTCAACGGCGGCGGCAATCACCAGGAATGCCTGGACGTCGGCTACACCGTGGCGCACTCGCCGCTGATCAAGACGGCGTTGTTTGCTTCCGACCCGAACTGGGGCCGCATCCTGGCTGCCGTTGGCCGTGCCGGCGTGCCGAACCTGGACGTGAGCAAGATCGACGTGTTCCTCGGCGACGTGTGCATTGCCAGCCGTGGTGCGCGTGCCGCGACTTACACTGAAGCCCAGGGCGCTGCAGTGATGCAGCAGGAAGAGATCACCATCCGTATCGAGCTGGGTCGCGGCGATTGCAGCGAAACCATCTGGACCACCGACTTGTCCCACGAATACGTGAAGATCAACGCCGAGTACCGTACTTAAGATCGATTCACCCCCATCGCGGCCAAGCCCGCTCCCACAGGTTCAGTGGCGTACACAAAGGTTGTGTTCAACGCGTTCACTGTGGGGGCAGGCTTGCCCGCGATGACGGACGGCCAGACACCGAAGATTCCGGTCTGTACCCCTCATCAAAAAAGGTCCCGAACATGAGCCTCCACCTGATCATCGGCGACAAACTGCTTTCCTCCTGGTCCCTGCGCGGCGCACTGGCCCTCGAGCTGACCGGCGCGGCCTACACCGAAGAATTGATCAAACTGGGTCAACCCGACACCCGCGAACGCCTGCTCAAGCATTCGCCGACCGGCAAAGTCCCGCTGCTGAAAACCGAACACGGCACCATCGCCGATTCCCTGGCGATTGCCGAGTACCTGGCCGAGCAGTTCCCCAATGCCAGTCTCTGGCCAAAAGATACCGCCGCCCGAGCCCAGGCGCGTTCGGCTTGTGCGCAGATGCACGCGGGGTTCTTTGCCATGCGCGGCAACATGCCGTTCGACCTGAGCCGCAATGCGCCGCTGTCGCCGACGCCTGATGATGTTCAGGCCGATATCCAGCGCATGCTGGCGTTGTGGGCGGAATGCCGAACGGTGGCGACTGACATTGGTCCGTTCCTGTTCGGCGGCGCAACCCTGGCCGATGCGTTCTTCGCCCCGATTGCCGTACGCCTGCGCACCTATCAGGTGAAATTGCCGGCAGCGGACGAAGCCTATGTCGAAGCCATCTACCAATGGCCGGCGTTCAAGGCCTGGCAGAAGGCAGGTCTGGAGGAGGTCGGGCAGTGAAACGAGTTCATGTAGCCGCTGCCGTTATCCGTGATAACAGCGGCAAGATCCTTATCGCACGCCGTGCCGACACTCAGCACCAGGGCGGTTTGTGGGAGTTTCCCGGTGGCAAGGTCGAGGGCGACGAGTCCGTCGAAACCGCACTGAGTCGTGAGCTTCAGGAAGAGCTGGGCATTGTGGTCAGCGCCGCGCGACCGCTGATCAAAGTTCATCACGACTACCCGGACAAGCACGTGTTACTGGATGTCTGGGAGGTCTCGGCTTTTACCGGCGAACCCCACGGCGCCGAAGGTCAGCCGTTGGAATGGGTGTCACCACGCGACCTGCTGAACTACGAGTTCCCGGCGGCCAACCAGCCGATCGTCGCGGCTGCACGCTTGCCCGCGGAGTATCTGATTACCCCCGAAGATCTGGAAACCCCGGCCTTGCTGCGCGGCATTCAGAAAGCCATCGCCGGTGGGATCAAGTTGATCCAGCTACGGGCGCCCAACGGCTACGATCCAAAGTACCGCGACCTGGCGGTGGACGCAGCCGGGCTGTGTGCGGGCAAAGCGCAACTGATGATCAAGGGGCCGTTCGAATGGCTTGGTGATTTCCCGTCCGCCGGTTGGCACATCACCTCCGCCCAGTTGCGTAAATACGCAGCGGCCGGGCGACCACTGCCGGCGTCGCGCTGGTTGGCGGCGTCGTGTCATAACGCTGAAGAACTGGCGTTGGCCGAGCAAATGGGCGTGGACTTTGTGACCCTCTCGCCGGTGCAGAAGACCCAGACTCATCCGGATGCGCAGCCGTTGGGTTGGGATCAGGCTTCGGCGTTGATGACGGGCTTCAGCAAGCCAGTGTTCCTGTTGGGCGGTGTTGGCCCGGCAGAGCGGCAACAAGCCTGGGAAGCCGGGGCTCAGGGCGTGGCGGGGATTCGGGCGTTCTGGCCGGATTCTTTGGAGTAGCTGCCACCCCCATCGCGAGCAGGCGCCGGTTAAACCTGAGGTTTCACCGCCGCCTGCCACAAAATCTCCGCAACCCCCTGCCGCTTGGCAATCACCCGCGCCACCACAAACAACACATCCGACAACCGATTGATATACGCCAACCCAACCCCGGCCAACGGTTCAATCGCATTCAACTGCTGGCACCGCCGTTCCGCAGTGCGCGCCAGGCATCTGCACACATGCGCCTGAGCGATCAATGCTGAACCGCCGGGCAGTATGAAATTCTCCAGCGGTCCCAACTCTTCATTCCAGTGATCAATCGCCGCTTCCAGACGTTCGATCTCCGCCGCGTCCAACGCCTGATACTCCGGCATCGCCAGCTCGCCACCCAAGTCGAACAAGCGGTGCTGGCAAGGCGCCAACACCTCGATCACCTCGTTCAACCCCGGATATGTGATGCGTTCTGCGGCCAACCCGGCCAACAGCACACCGACCTGGCTGTTCAGCGAGTCGACTTCGCCAATGGCTTCGATCCGCGGGTGATCCTTGGGCACCCGGCGACCATCGCCAAGCCCGGTTTCGCCTTTGTCGCCAGTGCGGGTGTAAATTTTCGACAAGCGAAAGCCCATGGGTTACCTCGATAGCTGATTGAGTTCTTGAGAGATGACTGGCGTGCCCGCCAAGGGCAGGCGCAAGGTGAAACTGGTGCCTTGGCCCGGCGTCGATTGCACTTCCATCTGGCCCTTGTGATTGTTGGTGATGATGAAATAGGAAACCGACAGGCCCAACCCCGTGCCCTGGCCGATTTCCTTAGTGGTGAAGAACGGCTCGAACGTGCGTTTGCGCACGTTTTCGCTCATGCCGATGCCGTTGTCCTCCACCTGGATTTCCGCCCAGGGCGGATTCAGTTTGGTGCGCAGAATGATCCGTCCCGGTTCGCGGTCATCTTCACGCTGGTGAATGGCCTGAGCCGCGTTTTTCAACAGGTTGAGCAGCACCTGCTCCAATTCGTTGGCCGTGCCGGGCACCGGGCCGAGGGCCGGATCGAACTGGCGAATGATTGCCTGGCCCTTGAAGTCGAAACCAATCGCCAGGTCGAAGTCGTTACCGGCGATTTCCACCGCTTGATCGATCAGCGCCGGCAGGTCGCACGGGGCCATTTGCCGGGTGCTGCGACGGCTGAAGCTGAGCATGTGCGTCACAATCTTCGCCGCCCGGGCGCCGGCTTGCTGAATGCCGTCGAGCAGTTGCGGGACTTCGCGCGCTTGCAGGTACCGGTTGACCGTTTCCAGCTCGATGCCGATGTGCTCGGCCTGCTCCAGGTTCTTCGGCAGGTCAGGTGACAGGCGTCGGCGAATGTTCTGCACGTTGTGCAGGATCGCGCCCAACGGGTTATTGATTTCGTGGGCCATGCCGGCGGCGAGGCCACCGACCGAGAGCATTTTCTCCGACTGCACCATCATTTCTTCCAGCGACAGGCGCTGAGTGATGTCGTCGATCCGGATCACCACGCCGCGCCCGGCGCCGCCCATCAGCGGGTAAAAGGTCAGGGCGTAATGCTTGGGCTCATCGTCCTTGAACCACGTTACCCGCTCGATCTTGGCCACGGTGTGCTGCTCGACGGTTTGCTTGAGCTGCGGCAGAAACGGCTTCAACGGTTCGAAGGCGAGGAAGATCGGCTGGTTCAGCGCTTCGTCCAGGCGCGTGCCGGACAGGGCACTGGCCTCCTGATTCCACTGGGTCACGTAGAGCTGTTCGTCGAGGGCGATCAGCGCCGACGGCATGGAGTCGATGATGCTGTTGAGGTAGTTCTGGAAACCGGTGAGCTTTTTCTCGATCTTGCTGCGCACCTGGACTTCGAGTTCCAGCTTGCGATTGGTGTGGCGGGTTTCTTCGGCCAGGCCCTGGGCCTGGTCGTAAGCGGCCTGGGAGTCGTCCCGCGCCCGTTTGAGTTGCTGCTCACGGGCTTCGATCCGCGAGAGCATGGTGTTGAACGCCTCGGCGAGGCTGCCGATTTCGTCGTGGTTGCCACGGGAGGCTCTCAGCGCGTAGTTCTCTTCGCGGGTCACCTGCCGGGACAGCTCTTCGAGCTCATGGATGGGGCGGGTAATCAGCCGTTTGATTTGCCGGGCAATCACCAGCCACAACAACACGCTGAAGATCAGAATGCCCAGGCTGGCAGTCAGGGTTCCGGTGTAGAACGCCATTGGCAGCTCACTGCTGGCCACCAGCAACAAATGACCAGGCTCAGTGCCGGGGCGGGGCAGGGTGATCAGTTGATTGCTGCGAAACTCGGTCGCTTGCCAAGCCTCTATGTGATGATAGCGCCCCGGCAGGCTGAGTTTGTCGCCATGCTGCAACTGGGCCAGCCGTTCGCCCTTGCCGTCATAAATGGCGGCTGCACGCAGCGGCGAGTAACTGTTGAGTTCGTTGAGCAGGCGTTCGGCGTTTTGTGGCGTCTTCAGGGCGTCGGCCACCAGGCTCGGGTTCGACACCAGTCGGCCAATGGTCTGCAAGGCTTGGGGCGCCATGCTTTCCTGGGAGATGTAATACGCCGCGCTGATGAAGGTCAGGTTGGCAACCAGCAGGATGGTGATCAACAGCACCAGCAGGGCGGCCAGCAGTTTCTGGCCGACGGGAAGGTTTTCAAGGCGCTGGCGCAATGGCATCAGGTTCGTCGCTTAAATGGAACACGTGGCCAGCGTAGCCGCTGCTCAGTCGCTGGGCAATCCAAGGCTGTGCAGATGGCCGATCAGCCGCTGCTGTAATTGATGCAGGTGGGGCAGGTTCAGTTGATGACGCTCGGCCACTTTGCACACATGGCCCAGCAGGTAGGTGATTTCGGTGCGGCGCTGATTCGCGACGTCCTGGTACATCGAGGAGTAGTTGGCCGCCGTGGCCTGGATGACGCGCTCGACTTCCTGTTGCAGGTTTTCTGCCGCAGCGGGCTGACCACACCGTTCCAGCAACTCGGTCAATTCGCCGCAGAGGGTCGCGACTTCGCACTGATGCGCCTGCAATCCGCCATTACGGCAGTTATGAAGGACTGTCAGGGGGTTGATCGCACAGTTAAGCGCCAGTTTTCGCCACAGCCGCGTGAGGATGTCGGTGCTCCATTCATGGGGGATTCCGGCTGCCATCAGGTCATCCAGCCAGATCGGCGCAACCGGATGGCCTGCATCCCCCAGCCAGGTGTAACCGTGGCCCGCGAACACCACACGCCAGTCGCCATCGCGAAACGCGCCTTCGGTACTCGATGCACTCACGCAACGGGCTTGCGGCACCTGCGCCGCCACGGCGTCCTGACTGCCGAGGCCGTTCTGCAGCAGGATCAGCTCGGCGTCGGGTGTCAGGCGTGGCGCCAGTTGTGCGACGGCTTTCTCGGCGTCGTAAGCCTTGCAGGCCACCAACAGGCGGCTGATCGGTTCGCGGCTGTCCGGTGTTTCGCCGGGGATATCATAGGTATTGGCTACGCCGTGCTCGACCAGCGTCAAACCGCCCGCGGCTTGATATGCCTGCAAGCGCTGCGCATCCCGAACGATCAGCCTGACCGGCAAATCGGCCCGCGCCAGACGTGTGGCCCACAACGTGCCGAGGCTGCCGGCGCCCAATACATGCCAAGTAGTCGACATCAGCTTTTTGCTCGGTTTGAGGCAGGCATGTGAGGCTCGCAGTATCGGTTGGAAAAGACCCGTTATAATGAGCCCGATTTTAACCGCAAGCCAAGCGCGCGCCATTGCAATCGAGCGCGCCTTTTTATTGGAGAGATTACATGCCGTCGTTCGACGTGGTATCCGAACTGGACAAACACGAAGTCACCAACGCGGTCGAAAACGCCGTCAAGGAACTCGATCGCCGTTATGACCTGAAGGGCAAGGGCACCTTCGAGTTCAAGGAAAAGGACCTGACCGTCAACCTGACCGCCGAGGCCGACTTCCAGCTCGAAGCGATGATCGAGATCCTCAAGCTGGCCCTGGTCAAGCGCAAAATCGACGTGCAGTGCCTTGAAGTCAAGGACGCCTACGCATCGGGCAAGCTGATGAAGCAGGAAGCGGTCCTCAAGGAAGGTATCGACAAGGAACTGGCGAAGAAAATCGTCGCTCACGTCAAAGACGCCAAGCTCAAGGTTCAGGCCGCTATTCAGGGCGAGCAAGTGCGCATTACCGGCAAGAAACGTGACGATTTGCAGGAAGCCATCGCGGCCTTGCGCGCCAAAACGTTCGATATGCCGCTGCAGTTCAACAACTTCCGCGACTGACCCTCAACTTGGGAACCTCTCGGCGTTTTCGGCGTCCGAGGCCCAACCAACGGCAGAAATGATTAAGTCCCCTGGGTTTGGTCGTTCTGCCGTTTATTTTTTTCGCGTGCCGGATAGCCGGAAATCAGGAGAAATTAGATGGATTTGAATACTGAAGTGGACAACCTGGTCAAGGCATCCCAAGCCTGGATTCCAATGATCATGGAGTACGGCAGCCGCGTGTTGCTGGCAGTGATCACCCTGGCCATCGGTTGGTGGCTGATCAACAAAGTGACGCAAAAGCTCGGTGGCCTGCTGGCCCTGCGTAACGCCGACCTGGCGCTGCAAGGTTTTATCAGCAGCCTGGCGAACATCATTCTCAAGGTTTTGCTGATTGTCAGCGTAGCGTCGATGATCGGTGTGGAAACCACCTCGTTCGTCGCGGCGATCGGTGCGGCGGGTCTGGCCATTGGTCTGGCCTTGCAAGGCAGTCTGGCCAACTTCGCCGGCGGTGTGTTGATTCTGTTGTTCCGCCCGTTTCGAATCGGTGACTGGATTGAAGCCCAAGGGGTTGCCGGTACTGTCGACAGTATTCAGATCTTCCACACCGTACTGCGCACCGGTGACAACAAAACCATCATCGTGCCTAACGGCAACTTGTCGAACGGCATCATTACCAATACCAACCGTCAACCCACCCGCAAAGTAGTGTTCGACGTAGGGGTGGATTACGAAGCGGACTTGCAGAAGGCTCGTGAAGTACTGCTGGAGTTGGCCAAAGATCCGCGTGTGTTGGCAGATCCGGCACCTCAGGCAGTGGTGTCTACTTTGGGTGACAGTTCGATCACTCTTTCGCTTCGGGTCTGGGTAAAGACGGCGGATTACTGGGAGGTGATGTTCATGTTCAACGAACAGTCCCGTGATCGCTTGAAAAATGCCGGTATTGATATTCCGTTTCCACAGCGGGTTATTCGCGTGGTTCAGGAATCTGCGGTGCAGTGATTGTTTTTTGATCATGTCTGACTCTTTGGTCAGGCATGTTTCTCACGGATTTGATCGTTTTAACGCTTAATTGATAGCCAACGAAAAAGGCCCATCCGAAGATGGGCCTTTTTTTGATTACCGCAAACTAACGTTCTGCAATTACAGAATGTTGAGTGGGTAGTCGGTGATCAGGCGGAACTCAGAGATATCGCCTTCGCCTTCGTCTGCGTTGGCGGTGTGCCATGCTTGACGGATGCGGAACGACAGATCTTTAGCCGGACCGGATTGAATAACGTATTTGGCTTCTACGTTGACTTCGTGGTGTTTGCCGTCTGCACCGTACAGACCAGCGTAAGCGCTGCCTGCTGGAGTGTTGGTGCCGTCGATGTCCCAACCTTTCACGTAACGGGTCATGAAGCTCAGACCAGGTACGCCGTATTCGGCCATTTTCAGGTCGTAACGGGCTTGTACCGACTTCTCGCCAGGGGCGTTGAAGTCAGAGTACTGGATGGAGTTGGCGAGGAAGATCGAGTCGCCACCGCGGTTGTTTTTACCCACACCGACGTAGTCGAACGGGGTATCGCCGTTCACTTTCTGGAAGCCCAGGGTCAGGGTGTGCGCTTTCAGGAACGAGAAAGCAGCCGCCAGGGAGTAGGCGTTGTTGCTGATTTCGCCTGCTTTAGCGTTACCGGTGTCCTTGGTGTTGTAGTAGTTGGCGTCGAAGTTCAACGACTCATCGCCACCCAGTGGGAGGGTGTAGTTACCGTTGGCGTAGTACTGGTTCCAGACGTCTTCGAGCTTGGCACCGTAGAGCGAGAAGCTCAGGTTGTCGTTGATGCCGTATTTGCCACCGAAGTAGTCGATGGAGTTGGCTTTCACGCCAGCGTAAGTAGCCCACAGGTCGCCGTCACGGGCGTTGCTGTCCTGGCTGGTTGCCGAAGTGAAGTGGCCGCCTTCGAGGTCAAGGTCTTTGACTTCGCTGCTCTGCAGTTGGATGCCGGTAGCAGTTTGGTGAAGGATACGGGAACCACCAACAGCGAACACTGGAGCAGTGCTTGGCTGCATGTCGCCGATTTTCAGCTCGGTCTTGGAGATGCGGAACTTGGCAGCAGCGCCGGCTTTGCCTTGGCTGTTGTTGACTTCGCCATCGCCGTCCACGGACATGTTGCCCGAACCTGCGTATTTGTCGGAACCGTCCAGCTTGATGGCCAGTTGGCCCCAAGCTTCAACGCCAACGCCGATCAGGCCTTGGGTGTAGCCAGAGCTGAAGTTGCCCTGAATGCCCTGGGTCCAGTCTTTGTCGTCGGTAGCGCCGTCTTTCTTGTTACGGTTGTAGTAGTAGTTACGAACCAGAATGTCGGCCTTCGCGTCTTCAACAAAACCTTTGGCTTCTGCCTGGTCGCTTACGAAAGGTGCGGCTACTGCCAACTGAGTACTGGCTGCTGCTGCAACTGCCAGTGCGATCATGCTCCACTTCATCACGCGCATCGTGATTTGCTCCTTTGGTTTTAGAAGAGTACTGCCGTCCCACCTGTTTTATTATCTGGGCGGCTCTTTCTTTTTGTGTCGGCGCAAACTTATATCACGCCGACCATGTTGGCGATACTTGCGTATCTAACCTTTCAGCTTCTTTACGACCCTGTCGCAAACAGCTTGGTAGATGTCGCAAATTTACAGCCTCAATGCAAGAGGACCGGCAACTTTAACGTTGTTTTCCGGGGCTTGAACATCGGTAAAAAGAGTCCTTGGTGAAACGTCTGAATCTCCATCGGGCAACCCTGCCGCTGTTTTTATTTGCCTTGAGGCCCCCACTTCCAGCAGAGACATCCAAGGCGATGTGGGTGTGAATGCAACAAGCGTGCACAAAACAGAATTTTGTTGCTGTTTTTTTCTGCCTGCTTGTCTATACGTGTAAAAACCTCATAAAACCGGGCGTTTCAAGCACGTTTTGTTCGGGCTTGACGCCAGGTTTGCATCGTGTTCCAGCCTCCGGCTCGGTGCCGTGACAACCAAAAACGTTACCGGTTCACCCCAAAAGTGAGTAGATGGCGGATGCTGACCGACTCAGCGTAGACGAGCTGTGCGCTTTTGGTGCAAAAAATTTGAATCACTGTGCTGAATTCATCCAGTGTTGTTATTTGTCTGAATCGAACACATCGTTGTTAATCAGTCATTTCGGCGGTTTTGGCTGGAGCGTTGGTCCTGTAATGGTGCGTTCTGGCAAAAAATGTCTCATGGCGGGGCGCGTGTCTGGTCGTGAAGAGAGACCCGTTCGCAGGTATGCTGCCGTCCTGTCGCTTGGCGCGCCGTCCCTCGGGAGGGGCGCTAAGCTGAAAAATGAGAACCAGGCGGGAGTGCGCACAGTGTTCGCTTTAGATCCACGGCTTCAACAAGACACGCTACCGATCGGGGATTTCCCGCTCTGCCGGTTGCTGTTGTCCAATGACTCGAATTACCCCTGGTTCATCCTGGTGCCTCGTCGCGACGATATCAGCGAGATATTTCAGTTGGGTGTCGCCGAGCAGCAACAGCTCTGGCAGGAGACAACCGCGCTGGCGGAAACGCTCAAGGATGCGTTCGACGCTGACAAGCTGAATATTGCGGCGCTGGGTAATGTCGTCAGCCAGTTGCACATGCATGTGATCGTGCGCAAACGCGAAGACGCCGCCTGGCCTGCGCCGGTCTGGGGCAAGGTGCCGGCCAAACCCTATGATGCAGGCCAGATCGCTGCGATTCGCGAGCGGCTGCGTTTGGTGTTAGCCGAAGACTTTACGTTTCTGGAGGGTTGAATCATGAGCCTGGAAGATCGCGTTACCGATCTGGAGAGTCAGTTGGCGTTTCAGGATGACACCATCCAGTCATTGAGTGATGTGCTGGCGACGCAGCAGCGAGCCGTTGAACGCCTGCAGCTGCAAATGGCAGCACTGCTCAAGCGCCAGGAAGAAATGGCCGGGCAGTTCGAAACCTTCGAAGAAGAAGCACCGCCGCCGCATTACTGACTTTTTTGATAAAGAAGCAGCCAATAAAAAACCGCGAACAGTCTGGCTGTTCGCGGTTTTTTTTAGCCTTTGAATCAGCGACGCGGCAGTGCGGCGATCACATCTTCGGCTTGCAGGCCTTTGTCACGGTTCATCACAGAGAATTCCACGCGCTGGCCTTCGACCAGAACGCGGTGACCCTCGCCACGAATAGCGCGGAAATGCACGAAAATATCATCGCCGGAATCACGGGAAATAAAGCCGAAGCCTTTGGAGGTGTTGAACCACTTGACGGTGCCGGTATCGCGGTTGCTCATGTCATAGCTTGGCGAGGCGGCGGCTGGTGACGATTTGTAGAAGCTGACGCCCAGGTGCAGTAACACGGCGGCCATGGCTGCGACCAGGCTGAACAGGACGGCAGGTTGACCGGCGATGACGGGCATCGGCGCGAGCAATGTCAGGATTTGCAGGAGGACGGCCAGTACCAGCAGAACGCTGACCAGGTTTTGCAGTTGGTGACGAGGGCCTTTGTTCCAGTAAGGGATAACAGGAGCAAGGGTGAGGTTCAGCAGGCCGAAAAAGGCCAGGTACAGTGCATCGGGTTGTTGCAGGTAAGGGACCGCTTCAGCTCGCAGGCTGGGGATGAAGGACAGCAGCAGGGCCGCTGCGCCCGTTAGCAGGTGGACGATTTTCAACATTTTGATTAACTCACGTTAAGACGGATCACGAGGAAGAGCTGATGGAATACGGTTCGCTTCGGAACAATAAGAGGCGTTGGGCACGTATTCGGTATCAGCCTATGCGCAGCCCCCGAAAAATAGGCGGTCGCGACACACTGTCTATTTAACAGCAAAGCCTGCAGCTACTCAAATCAGGCAGTCCGGCGGTGCCTGGGAGGTTGATTTGTCGCAGGTCGGTGCGTCATTCGGGGCGGTGGGGTGTTGGCAGGTTTGTTGTGCGCGGCTTTCTTCTATTAAGGACGAGGTCGCCGTGCCCGCCGCCGACCCTTTGCCGTTTTGCTTCTTAGAGTCTCTTTTGCGCGTGGTAAATCGCGCTTGATCATGTAGGAAAATGGCCGGCCTAGGACGGGCTCCATGATCCCCTGTCAACTGTTGGCTTATCCTACGTCGATGGTCATAAAGTCATCTGGATATCCCTTTGCGCCTGCGCTTTTATAAGGCAACACAACAGATGTAGCTCTTGATAGAAGGCAAGGAATGACAAAGGAGTGTCAGCGATATGGTTTACGAAGACAGGCCAGGCGAGGGGAGGGAGATCAGGGTTGATCCGTTCGTCAGTGAATTTGATATGGGATTGGCCCGGCCTTTATCCCGCTCTGTGCGTTTGAATGGTTTTGCGACCTGCTTGCGGCTTGAGCAGGTCTATTGGGATATTTTGGGCGATATGGCCAGGGTCAATTGCTGTTCGGTCAGTGCGCTGTTGTCCCATGTGGACCGCGAAGTGCATTTGCGTCACGGCGGGGTCAAGAACTTCACCGGGCTGGTGCGGGTTGTCTGCGTCGTGCGCAGCTTGAAGGAAGGGGGCTGCGTTGCGACACCTTAGTCGCAGAGCGGCGTAATGGACTGAGTGTCAGTCTGTGCAGTCTTACGGCTGCACAGGCTGCATTTAATGGATATAATCCCGCTCTTTGCCGCAAAACCCAGCGTGCGCGGTAGCAATCTGATCGCCGAGACAACCCCCATGCCGATGTACGACTATCAATGTGCTTCCTGTGGTCATCAGTTGGAAGCCATTCAAAAGATCAGCGCAGCACCGCTGGTCGACTGCCCTGCCTGCCAGGCGCCAGAGCTTAAAAAGATGCTGTCCATGCCAGGTTTCCGCCTCAGCGGCACCGGCTGGTACGAAACCGATTTCAAGACCGGCTCGAAGAAGAACCTGGCCGGCGGCGACAAAGCTGACTAGGGTCTAGGGCCTGAGTTGAACGACACGTGAGAGCGCTTGCACCATCAGGCACCTTTAACAAGGGCAGGATGGGCGGGACTCCAACCGAATTTCGAATTACGAGAAGTGAAACCACTACCATGATGCGCAGCCATTATTGCGGCCAACTGAACGAAAGCCTGGAAGGCCAGGAAATTACTCTTTGCGGTTGGGTTCACCGTCGCCGTGACCACGGTGGGGTGATTTTCCTCGATATCCGTGATCGTGACGGTCTGGCCCAGGTGGTGTTCGACCCGGACCGCGCTGAATCCTTCGCTGCCGCCGATCGCGTGCGCAGCGAGTACGTCGTGAAGATCACCGGCAAGGTTCGCCTGCGTCCGGCCGGTGCTACCAACGCCAACATGGCGTCGGGCATGATCGAAGTCCTCGGCTACGAACTGGAAGTGCTGAACGAGTCGGAAACCCCGCCGTTCCCGCTGAACGAGTTCTCCGATGTCGGCGAAGAAACCCGTCTGCGCTATCGCTTCCTTGACCTGCGCCGTCCGGAAATGGCCGAGAAGCTGCGTCTGCGTTCGCGCATGACCACCAGCATCCGTCGTTTCCTGGACGAGAACGGCTTCCTTGACGTCGAGACACCGATCCTGACCCGCGCGACCCCTGAAGGTGCTCGCGACTACCTGGTGCCGAGCCGTACTCACGCCGGCTCGTTCTTCGCCTTGCCGCAATCGCCACAGCTGTTCAAGCAACTGCTGATGGTGGCTGGCTTCGACCGTTACTACCAGATCGCCAAGTGCTTCCGCGACGAAGACTTGCGGGCTGATCGCCAGCCGGAATTCACCCAGATCGACATCGAGACCAGCTTCCTCGATGAAAACGAGATCATGGGCATCACCGAAAAAATGATCCGCAACCTGTTCAAGGAAGTGCTGGACCTGGAATTCGGTGACTTCCCGCACATGACCTTCGCAGAAGCCATGCGTCGTTACGGTTCCGACAAGCCGGACCTGCGTAACCCGCTGGAACTGGTTGACGTTGAAGATCAACTGAAAGAAGTCGACTTCAAGGTGTTCAGCGGCCCGGCCAACGACCCGAAATGCCGCATTGCCGCGTTGCGCGTTCCTGGCGCTGCGAGCATGCCGCGCAAGCAGATCGACGACTACACCAAGTTCGTCGGCATCTACGGTGCCAAGGGCCTGGCGTACATCAAGGTCAACGAGCGCGCCAAAGGCGTTGAAGGTCTGCAATCGCCGATCGTCAAGAACATCCCTGAAGCCAACCTCAATGTGATCCTCGATCGCGTTGGCGCGGTTGACGGCGACATCGTGTTCTTCGGTGCCGACAAAGCCAAGATCGTCAGCGAAGCCCTGGGCGCGCTGCGGATCAAGGTCGGTAACGATTTGAACCTGCTGACCTGCAAGTGGGCACCCATGTGGGTCGTCGATTTCCCGATGTTCGAAGAGAACGACGACGGCAGCTTCACCGCCTTGCACCACCCGTTCACCGCGCCGAAGTGCACTCCGGAAGAACTGGAAGCCAACCCGGCGACCGCTCTGTCCCGTGCCTACGACATGGTGCTGAACGGCACCGAGTTGGGTGGCGGTTCGATCCGTATCCACCGCAAGGAAATGCAGCAGACCGTATTCCGCCTGCTGGGCATCAACGAAGCGGAACAGGAAGAGAAGTTCGGCTTCCTGCTCGACGCCCTGAAGTACGGCGCGCCGCCACACGGTGGCCTGGCCTTCGGTCTGGACCGTCTGGTGATGCTGATGACTGGCGCCCAGTCGATCCGTGAAGTAATTGCCTTCCCGAAAACCCAGAGCGCGGCGGACGTCATGACTCAGGCACCGGGTCAGGTGGATGCCAAGGCATTGCGCGAACTGCACATTCGTCTGCGCGAAACGCCAAAGGCTGAGTAAGGCTGACCACAAAGGCGCATCCTTTTGGGTGCGCCTTTTCTTTAAGTCGAGATTTTTTGGTTGCTGGCCGACACTGAGTGTGGCGGGCAATGTTTCAAAGAGAATTCGGAGCGAGTTATGGCGGGTCATTCCAAGTGGGCGAACATCAAGCACCGCAAAGAACGTCAGGATGCCAAGAAGGGCAAGATTTTCACCAAGTGGATTCGTGAACTGACCGTTGCTGCCCGACAGGGTGGCGGTGATCCGGGCTCCAACCCGCGCCTGCGTCTGGCGCTGGACAAGGCCCTTGGCGCGAACATGAGTCGCGACATCATTGACCGCGCCGTTGCGCGCGGTGCCGGCGCTGCCGACACCGACGACATGGTCGAGCTGAGCTACGAAGGCTACGGCCCGGGTGGCGTGGCGGTGATGGTCGAGTGCATGACCGATAACCGTAATCGCACCGCAGCGGCAGTCCGCCACGCGTTCAGCAAATGTGGCGGCAACCTCGGCACCGACGGTTCCGTGGCTTATCTGTTCGAGCGTAAAGGGCAGATTTCCTTCGCGCCAGGCGTTGATGAAGACGCGCTGATCGAAGCGGCAATGGAAGCCGACGCCGATGACGTGGTCACCCACGAAGACGGTTCCATTGATGTGTTCACCTCGTTCGCCGGGTTCTATTCCGTGCGCAATGCGCTGGAAGCGGCCGGGTTCAAAGGCGACGACGCTGAAATCGTCATGTTGCCGACCACCAGCGCCGAACTGGACCTGGAAGGCGCCGAGAAGGTGCTCAAGCTGATCGACATGCTTGAAGACCTGGATGATGTGCAGAACGTCTATTCCAACGCGGACATCCCGGAATCGGTAGCCGCGCAACTCGGTTAAGGGTGACTAAGATCAAAGGTGGGAGTCAGCTCCCACTGTTGGTGTTTGCTGTATTGAAGTGCTCTTACCTAACCCGCAGGCGTTATGACTTTAATTCTAGGTATCGACCCCGGTT
Source organism: Pseudomonas sp. SIMBA_041 (assembly GCF_046535095.1). NCBI lineage: Bacteria > Pseudomonadati > Pseudomonadota > Gammaproteobacteria > Pseudomonadales > Pseudomonadaceae > Pseudomonas > Pseudomonas sp. SIMBA_041. The sequence continues at coordinate 45,287 of NZ_JAWRXJ010000007.1, read as the reverse complement.
CGCGTATTACCGGTTATGGCGTGGTGCGCGATACCGGGCGTGGCTGTGTGTATGTGGCCTCGGGCTGCATTCGTACCGGCTCGGGAGAATTGCATGAGCGTCTGCAAATCGTTTATCGCGGCGTGCGTGAAATCATCCAGACATACGGCCCGGTCACCATGGGCATCGAAAAAGTCTTCATGGCGCGCAATGCCGACTCTGCACTGAAGCTGGGTCAGGCGCGCGGCGCGGCCATCGTTGCCGGTGCCGAAGAAAGCCTGGAAATCGCCGAGTACACCGCGACCCAGGTCAAACAGGCAGTGACCGGCACCGGTGCGGCGAACAAAGAACAGGTGCAAATGATGGTCATGCACATGCTGAAATTGACCAGCAAACCGCAAATCGATGCTTCTGACGCCCTGGCCATCGCCATTTGCCATGCGCACACCCGTTCCAGTCTGCTGCCCCATGGCCTGGGGACGGCACGCAGTCGTGGCGGGCGCCTGCGTCTCTGATAGCATCAGCAATCATTTTTTATGGAATGAGGGTCTTCGTGTCTGTGTTGTCGACGCGAACCCTTGCTCTGTCGGTCGCCAGGCATTGATCTGGCCAACGCTCAAGGATCTGTAACGTGATTGGACGCTTGCGCGGCACACTGGCTGAAAAACAGCCACCGCACCTGATTCTGGATGTAAACGGTCTGGGGTATGAGCTGGAAGTGCCCATGACCACGCTGTATCGCTTGCCGTCGGTCGGTGAACCGCTGACCTTGCACACCCACTTGGTCGTACGCGAAGACGCGCAGTTACTCTATGGCTTCTTCGGCAAGCGTGAGCGAGACTTTTTTCGCGAGCTGATCCGTCTCAATGGGGTAGGGCCGAAATTGGCGCTGGCCTTGATGTCCAGTCTGGAAGTCGATGAGTTGGTCCGTTGCGTACAGTCCCAGGACACCTCGGCGCTGACCAAGGTGCCGGGCGTGGGCAAGAAGACGGCTGAACGTTTGCTGGTGGAACTCAAGGACCGCTTCAAGGCGTGGGAAACCGTACCTGCGATGTTCGCGCTGGTTCCCAACCAGCCGGGCGGGCCAGATGCGCCGGCGCCGATCGCCACCGCTGAAAACGATGCGGTCAGTGCGCTGATTTCCTTGGGCTACAAGCCGCAGGAGGCCAGCAAGGCGATTTCCGCGATCAAGGAGAAAGGCTTGAGCAGTGAAGACCTGATTCGTCGTGCCCTGAAGGGAATGATTTAAGTGATTGAAGCTGATCGTCTGATAGCCGCCACGCCAGGTCCCCGTGACCGCGAGGAAGTCCAGGACCGGGCGATTCGTCCTGTCAGTCTGGCCGAATACATCGGCCAGCCGACCGTTCGCGAGCAAATGGAGTTGTTCATCCAGGCCGCCCGTGGGCGCAACGAGTCGCTGGATCACACGCTGATCTTCGGTCCGCCGGGCCTGGGTAAAACCACTCTGGCGAACATCATCGCCCAGGAAATGGGCGTGTCGATCAAGAGCACATCGGGTCCTGTTCTGGAACGTCCGGGCGACCTGGCAGCGCTGTTGACCAACCTTGAACCCCACGACGTGCTGTTCATCGACGAAATCCATCGCCTGTCGCCGATTGTCGAAGAAGTGCTGTACCCGGCCATGGAAGATTTCCAGCTCGACATCATGATCGGCGAAGGGCCGGCCGCGCGTTCGATCAAGCTTGATTTGCCACCCTTTACCCTCGTCGGTGCAACGACCCGTGCGGGCATGTTGACCAACCCCTTGCGCGACCGCTTCGGTATCGTCCAGCGCCTGGAGTTCTACAGCACCGCGGACCTGGCGACGATTGTCAGCCGTTCGGCGAGCATCCTTGGTTTGCCGCTGGACCCGGAAGGTGCCTTCGAAATCGCCCGACGTGCCCGCGGTACGCCGCGGATCGCCAACCGGTTGTTGCGACGGGTGCGCGATTTCGCCGAGGTGCGCGCCAAGGGCCATATCACCAAGCCGATTGCCGACCTCGCGTTGAACCTGCTGGATGTCGACGAACGTGGTTTCGACCACCAGGACCGACGTCTGCTGTTGACCATGATCGAGAAGTTCGACGGCGGGCCGGTCGGAGTGGACAGCCTGGCCGCGGCCATCAGTGAAGAACGCCACACCATTGAAGACGTGCTGGAGCCGTACCTGATCCAGCAGGGCTACATCATGCGCACCCCGCGGGGGCGAGTGGTGACCCGGCATGCGTATTTGCACTTCGGTTTAAATATTCCGTCACGATTGGGCGAAATGCCCGTGGTAGACGAGTTCCTTGACGCCGTGGATGATTAATAATTTTTGCGCGCTGATATATTCGGCTTTTGTGCGGTCCGAGGACCGTGCTTTTTCGAAAAAGCCCGCAGATCAATGAAAAACAGTTGCCTGGCCGGATTGGCAACCTGAGGAGTAAGCACTAGAGTATGCGCGCGCAAAACGGGCTTGAGCCGTTCACACATCGTTGTCGCGTTTATTACGAGGACACCGATGCGGGCGGCATCGTGTATTACGTCAATTACCTCAAGTTTATGGAACGGGCTCGAACCGAGCGGCTCCGGGATCTGGGCTTTGCCCAATCGGCGCTGGCAGGGGAGGACCTGTTGTTTGTCGTGCATTCCAGCGAAGCGCGTTACCACGCGCCGGCGCGACTGGACGACGAGCTTCTGGTAAGCGCTGAAGTAATCGAATTGAACCGGGTCAGCCTGCGTTTCAAGCAGCAGGTCAGGCGGGCAACGGATAATGTGCTGCTCTGCGAAGGGCAGTTTTTGGTGGCCTGTGTGCGCACTAACAGTTTGAAACCCCGGGCCATTCCCGAAGCTCTACGTGCGGCCTTTGCCGACGTGAGCGGCGCGGGTACACACTCAAAGCAGGAGATAAAGCGTGGAAGCTAACGTCGTCGACCATTCCTCCATGTGGAGCCTGGTCAGCAATGCCAGTATCGTGGTGCAACTGGTAATGCTGATCCTGGTAGCCGCATCGGTGACCTCATGGATCATGATTTTTCAGCGCAGCAATTTGATTCGCGCCGGTCGACGTGCCCTGGAGAGCTTCGAAGAGCGCTTCTGGTCCGGTATCGACCTGTCCAAACTCTACCGTCAGGCCGGCAGCAACCCTGACCCGGATTCGGGCGTCGAGCAGATTTTTCGTGCCGGTTTCAAGGAATTCTCCCGTCTGCGCCAGCAGCCAGGCGTTGACCCGGAAGCGGTCATGGAAGGCGTGGCCCGTGCCATGCGCGTCGCCATTTCCCGCGAAGAAGAGAAGCTCGAGCAGAGCCTGCCATTCCTGGCCACCGTCGGCTCCGTGAGCCCGTACATCGGTCTGTTCGGTACGGTCTGGGGCATCATGAACTCCTTCCGTGGCCTGGCCTCGGCCCAGCAAGCGACCCTGGCCACTGTGGCTCCCGGTATCGCCGAAGCGCTGATCGCCACCGCGATCGGTCTGTTCGCTGCCATCCCGGCCGTTATTGCTTACAACCGCTTCTCTGCTCGCAGCGAAACCTTGCTGAGCCGTTACTACACCTTCGCCGATGAATTCCAGGCGATCCTGCACCGCAAAGTGCACACCAGCGAAGAATAAGCAGGTAATTTCCAATGGCTTTAATCGCTCGAGCTCGCAAAAAGCGCAAGCCGGTTGCCGAGATGAACGTAGTGCCTTACATCGACGTGATGCTGGTACTGCTGGTCATCTTCATGGTGACCGCGCCGATGCTCAATCAGGGCGTGAAAGTTGATCTGCCCAAGGTTTCCAGCGAAGCCTTGCCGCAGGACAACAACACCCAGGTCCTGACCATTTCGATCAAGGCTGACAAGACCTACTACTGGAACCTTGGCAGTGAAGTCGACACCGAAAAGCAGCAGGACAAGGCCATGACCTTGCCGCAGATGACTGACGCGGTGACCAAGATCATTCGTGCCGGCACTGAAGGTGGCAAGCGTACTCAGGTGTTCATCCGTGGCGACAAGACCGTTGATTACGGTTCGGTCATGGGCGCCATGGGCGGGTTGCAGAAGGCCGGAGTCGGTAACGTTGGCTTGATTACCGAGGCGCCCTGATGCAGCAACAACGAGAGCCAACAGCCTCGGAAAGCTACTTCTGGCCTAGTGTCTGGGCGATTGGCTTGCACGTGCTGGTGTTCGGCATGCTGTTTGTCAGTTTTGCCATGACGCCTGAGTTGCCGCCGGCCAAGCCGATTGTCCAGGCGACCCTGTACCAGCTGAAATCGAAAAGTCGGGCGACCACCCAGACCAATCAGAAGATTGCGGGTGAAGCGCAGAAATCTGCTGCGCGTCAAACTGAAGTCGAACAGATGGAACAGAAAAAGGTCGAGCAGGAAGCGGTGAAGGCTGCGGAACAAAAGAAAGAAGAAGCGGCTCAAAAGGCCGAGGAAGCCAAGAAGGCCGACGAGTCGAAGAAAGCGGATGAGGCGAAAAAGGCTGATGAAGCCAAGAAAGCCGATGAAGCGAAGAAGACCGCCGAAGCCAAAAAGGCAGAAGAGAAACAATTGGCTGATATAGCCAAGAAGAAAGCCGAAGAAGAAGCCAAGAAAGCAGCTGAAGAAGAGGCCAAGAAAGAGGCCGCTGAAGAAGCCAAGAAGAAAATCGTCGAAGACGCGAAGAAGAAAGCCGCCGAAGACGCCAAGAAGAAAGCTGAAGCTGAAGAGGCGAAGAAGAAAGTCGCCGAAGACGCGAAGAAGAAAGCTGCTGCCGATGCTGCGAAGAAGAAGTCGCAGGATGCGGCACGTAAATCGGTTGAAGACAAAAAGGCGCAGGCCTTGGCTGATTTGCTGTCCGACAAGCCGGAGCGTCAACAGGCGTTGGCGGATGAGCAGGGTGATGAGACCGCGGGCAACTTCGATGATCTGATTCGTTCGCGCGCTTCTGAAGGTTGGGCGCAGCCACCGTCGGCCCGCAAGGGCATGAAAGTGATTCTGCAAATCAACATGCTGCCTGACGGAACGATCTCCGGCGTATCGGTTGCTCATTCCAGTGGTGATGTGCCGTTCGACAGTTCAGCAGTAGCGGCGGTAAAAAATATTGGTCGTTTGACCGAAATGCAGGGTCTGAAGCCAGCTGATTTCGCACCCTATCGTTCATTCAAGATGACATTCACACCTGAGGATCTAGCCTTGTGAGAAACCTTCTTCGAGGACTGCTTGTAGTCATGTTCTGCTTCGCAGGACTGGCCACGGCAGATGAAAAAAATATCCTGGTCAGCAGTGGCAGCTCCCAGGCCACTCCAATTGCCGTCGTGCCATTCGGTTTCCAGGGCGGCAGCGTGCTGCCGGACGACATGGCTGAAATCATCGGTAACGACCTGCGCAACTCGGGTTACTACGCGCCGATTCCAAAGCAGAACATGATCAGCCAGCCGAGCCAGGCCAGCGAAATCATTTACCGTGACTGGAAAGCGGTTGGCGCCCAATACATCATGGTCGGCAGTATCGTGCCAGCAGGCGGTCGCCTGCAGGTTCAGTACGCTCTGTTCAACGTCGCCACCGAGCAGCAAGTGCTGACCGGCAGCGTGTCGGGCAGCGTTGATCAACTGCGCGACATGGCGCACTACATCTCCGACCAGTCGTTCGAAAAACTCACCGGTATCAAAGGTGCGTTCTCGACGCGTCTGTTGTACGTGACCGCCGAGCGTTTCTCCGAGAAGAACACGCGCTACACACTGCAACGTTCGGACTATGACGGTGCCCGTGCCGTGACCCTGCTGCAATCGCGCGAGCCTATCCTGTCGCCGCGTTTTGCACCGGATGGCAAGCGCATCGCTTATGTGTCGTTCGAGCAGAAGCGTCCGCGCATCTTCATGCAGAACATCGACACCGGTCGCCGCGAGCAGATCACCAACTTCGAAGGCCTGAATGGCGCGCCAGCCTGGTCGCCGGATGGCAATCGCCTGGCATTCGTCCTGTCCAAGGATGGCAACCCGGACATCTATGTGATGAACCTGGGTTCGCGTCAGATCTCCCGCGTCACCAATGGTCCCGGCATCAACACCGAACCGTTCTGGGGTAAGGATGGTTCGACCATCTACTTCACCTCCGACCGTGGCGGCAAGCCGCAGATCTATAAAACCAGTGTCAGTGGTGGCGGTGCGGAACGTGTGACCTTCATCGGTAACTACAACGCCAACCCTAAACTGTCGGCTGATGAAAAGACCCTGGTGATGATTCACCGCCAGGACGGCTTCACCAATTTCAAGGTGGCAGCCCAGGATTTGCAGCGAGGTAGTGTAAAGATCCTCACTGATAGCACTCTGGACGAGTCGCCTACTGTTGCGCCCAACGGCACCATGGTAATCTACGCCACCCGCCAGCAGGGCCGGGGAGTCTTGATGCTCGTGTCCATTAATGGACGCGTAAGGCTCCCGCTTCCTACCGCTCAAGGCGAAGTTCGAGAACCTTCCTGGTCCCCTTACCTGAACTGACGCGGCGCTACACGTTTTACTTAACACACTGGGGTTCATTAGGAGTTTCACGATGGAAATGCTGAAGTTTGGTAAATTTGCTGCGCTGGCTCTGGCCATGGCTGTAGCTGTAGGTTGCTCGTCCAAAGGCGGCGACAACGCCGGTGAAGGCGCTGTTGATCCAAACGCTGGTTACGGCGCAAACACTGGTGCCGTTGACGGTTCCCTGAGCGAAGAAGCTGCTCTGCGCGCAATCACCACCTTCTACTTCGAATACGACAGCTCGGACCTGAAGCCAGAAGCCATGCGCGCTCTGGACGTTCACGCCAAAGACCTGAAAGCAAACGGCGCTCGCGTTGTTCTGGAAGGCAACACCGACGAACGTGGTACTCGTGAGTACAACATGGCACTGGGCGAGCGTCGTGCGAAAGCCGTTCAACGCTACCTGGTACTGCAAGGCGTTTCCCCAGCTCAGCTGGAACTGGTTTCCTACGGCGAAGAGCGTCCAGTTGCTACCGGCAACGACGAGCAGTCCTGGGCTCAAAACCGTCGCGTCGAACTGCGTAAGTAATTCGTCATGCGAACGTGCCGTCGTGCTGTAACTGTCTTGGCTCTCAGTCTCGCACCGCTTGCGGTGTGGGCTGCGGTTCCTGTGGTCGATAACAACTCCGGTTCTAACAGCGGGAGTAGTTATCCGCCTGCGGGTTACGGTACGAACGGCGCCTATGCCGGGGGAGGGGTTTCAACCCCTGTCTCGGCACAGGGTCAGCTGTTCAACCAACTGCAACAAATGCAGGACCAGATCTCGCGCCAACAGGGTGTGATCGAAGAACTGCAAAATGATGTAGCGCGCATGAAGCAAGAGAACCTGGAGCGATATCAGGATCTTGATCGGCGCATAGGAACCGGCGTTGCACCTGCCGCGACTCCTGAAAATTCTTCCACTGGTGGCGATTTGAATGCCCCTAGTGCAGCAGCTGCTGGCGCAAGTGCAGGAGCGGCTGCCGCTCAAGCACCTGCCGCGGGTGGCGAACCGGCGGATCCGGCGAAGGAAAAGCTGTATTACGATGCAGCCTTCGACCTGATCAAAGCCAAGGATTTCGACAAGGCCAGCCAGGCTTTTGCCGCTTTCCTGCGCAAATACCCGAACAGTCAATACGCGGGCAATGCCCAGTACTGGTTGGGCGAAGTGAACCTGGCCAAAGGCGATCTGCAAGGTGCAGGTCAGGCGTTTGCCAAGGTTTCACAGCTGTACCCAAAGCACGCCAAAGTGCCTGATTCGTTGTACAAGCTGGCTGATGTAGAGCGCCGCCTCGGTCACACCGACAAGGTCAAAGGCATTCTGCAGCAGGTTGTGTCGCAATATCCGGGCACCTCCGCCGCTCAGTTGGCTCAGCGTGATCTGCAAAAAATGTAAGGGCTGCTTGACCCGTTTCGAAGAAACCCGCGCTTGTCGCGGGTTTTTTCGTTAGAATTCACGCCCTTTTTATGAAACACGCTTTTTGGGATCTGCGCGGTGGCGGGGTTCCTTGAAGTGCCTGACGGAGGCGGACAGCCTGTTTAGCTGTTATGCCCGTGGCGACTATGCAAGACACATTGAGAATTACCGAAGTTTTTTACTCGTTGCAGGGTGAAACGCGAACTGCCGGGCTGCCTACAGTATTTGTGCGCCTGACCGGTTGCCCTTTGCGTTGCCAATACTGCGACAGCGCCTACGCGTTCACTGGCGGCACCCTTCGCCCGCTCGACGACATCCTCGAGCAAGTGGCCGGTTTCCACCCCCGTTATGTGTGTGTTACCGGTGGCGAGCCACTGGCACAACCTAACGCCATCCCATTGCTCAAGCAGTTGTGCGACGCCGGTTACGAAGTGTCACTGGAAACCAGTGGTGCGCTTGATATCTCGGCGGTAGATTCCCGGGTCAGTCGCGTTGTCGACCTGAAAACCCCGGGTTCGAAAGAAGCACATCGCAACCGCTACGAAAATATCGAGCTGCTCACGCCTAACGATCAGGTGAAGTTCGTCATCTGCTCGCGGGAAGACTACGACTGGGCCGTGTCCAAGCTGATCCAGTACGGTCTTGACCGGCGTGTCGGCGAAGTCCTGTTCTCGCCAAGCCACCACGACCTGAATGCTCGGGACCTGGCGGATTGGGTGGTGGCGGACAACCTGCCAGTGCGTTTGCAATTGCAGCTGCATAAATATCTTTGGAATGACGAGCCGGGGCGCTGAAATGACGGAACAACTGAACACCGCTGAAAAACGAGCAGTCATCCTGCTGTCCGGCGGGCTGGACTCGGCAACTGTCGTGGCCATGGCCCGCGCCGAAGGCTACAGCTGCTACACCATGAGCTTTGATTACGGTCAGCGCTCCCAGGCAGAGTTGCACGCCGCTGCACGCGTTGCCCGTGACCTGGGCGTGGTCGAGCACAAGGTGATCGGCCTCAACCTGAACGGTATGGGCGGCTCGGCGCTGACCGACAGCAGCATCGACATTCCGGAGGCGCTGGGGGAGGGCATTCCAGTGACTTACGTGCCAGCGCGCAACACGGTATTCCTGTCGCTGGCCTTGGGCTGGGCTGAAGTGCTCGGTGCGCGTGACATCTTCATTGGCGTGAATGCGGTGGATTACTCCGGTTACCCGGACTGCCGTCCCGAGTTCATCGAGTCCTTCGAGCGCATGGCCAATCTGGCGACCAAAGCCGGGGTAGAGGGCAATGGCTTCCGTATCCAGGCGCCCCTGCAGAACCTGAGCAAGGCGCAAATTGTCGAGGCGGGCGTGAAGCTGGGCGTCAATTACGGGCTGACGGTTTCCTGCTATCAGGCTGACGATGACGGCCGTGCATGCGGCAAATGCGACAGCTGCCGACTGCGTGCAGAAGGCTTTGCGGCGGCCGGAATCAGCGACCCAACACCTTATTTTTGATTTATTTCAAATTAGGTGTTGAATAGTCCTTAAAAATCAGTATTATACGCGCCACCACACAGCGGGTCGTTAGCTCAGTTGGTAGAGCAGTTGGCTTTTAACCAATTGGTCGTAGGTTCGAATCCCACACGACCCACCATTTTTGTAGCAGTTTTAAAAGTCTGGAAGGCCCACGCAAGTGAGGATTTCCGGATTTTTTTTTGCCCGCGATTTGAGCTCGCCCAGGCCCTGGGCTGCATCGCATGACGCAGGTCAGAATCATCTTTTGCATCCACGGGATATTCTGTAGCCTTGCGCAACTTCAACGCTGTCCGTGCCTGATGAATACTCACTCTCCCGGCGGTACCCTGATGGGGCCGGAGCCGGGTGTATACTCGACTTTCGCGCGAAAGCGCCTGCAGGTCTTGCGAACATGACGCAGATTTCCGAACGCCTTCTGGTTCAAGCTCACCTCGACGCCAAGCAGCCCAAGCCGCTGACCGTCGAGGAGGAAGCTTTTTACCGTGCCGCCATCGCTGCCGAGCTCAAGGCTCAGGACGCGGTGCTGGTTGCTCACTTCTATTGCGATCCGGTGATTCAGGCCCTGGCCGAAGAAACCGGTGGTTGCGTCTCCGACTCACTGGAGATGGCCCGCTTCGGCAGTGCTCACCCGGCCAAGACCGTGCTGGTCGCCGGAGTGAAGTTCATGGGCGAAACCGCCAAAATTCTCAACCCTGAAAAACGCATTCTGATGCCGACCCTGGAAGCGACCTGCTCGCTGGACCTGGGTTGCCCGGTGGACGAGTTTTCGGCGTTCTGTGATCAGCACCCGGAACGCACGGTGGTGGTGTATGCCAACACCTCGGCGGCGGTCAAGGCGCGGGCGGACTGGGTGGTGACATCCAGCTGTGCGCTGGAAATCGTCGAAAGCCTGATGGATAACGGCGAGACCATTATCTGGGGCCCGGACAAGCACCTGGGCACCTACATTCAGCGCCAGACCGGTGCGGACATGCTGCTCTGGGACGGTGCCTGCATCGTTCACGAAGAGTTCAAGTCCAAGCAGCTTGAAGACATGAAAGCGCTGTACCCGGATGCCGCGATTCTGGTGCACCCGGAGTCGCCGACCTCGGTGATCGAGCTGGCGGATGCCGTCGGTTCCACCAGTCAGTTGATTGCGGCGGCACAGAGTCTGCCGAACAAGACCCTGATCGTCGCCACCGATCGCGGCATCTTTTACAAGATGCAGCAGCTGTGCCCTGACAAGGTCTTCATCGAGGCGCCAACGGCCGGTAACGGCGCAGCCTGCCGCAGTTGCGCGCACTGCCCGTGGATGGCGATGAACACCCTTGAGCGCACGCTGAAGTGCTTGAAGGAAGGGACTAACGAGATCTTTGTGGATCCGGCGTTGATTCCGCAGGCGATTCGGCCGTTGAAGCGCATGCTGGACTTTACTCAGGCTGCGCGGATGAAGCTCGCCGGTAACGCCTGAACTCTTTGAGCCAGTCCTAAAAAACCTGTGGGAGCAAGCTTGCTCCCACAGTGGTTTCTGTATAGCTGAATTACTTGGTTTTCTTCGGGATGCGCACAAGCTGAGTGTTGGAGTACATGTCATGCCAGCTGCGTTTCTGCTTATCAAATAATGGCCAGATAAACCCCAGGCCCACGCACAGCCAAGAAGCAATCGACACCACAAAGCGCAACAACGCCTGCCACAGGCTGATGGACGAGCCATCGGCATTCTGCACACGGATGCACCACACCTGCATGCCGAGGGTCTGGCCCGACCAGGTCCAGAACTTGGCGAAGAAACCGAACAGCACAAACAGCAGCACCGTCGAGAGTAATGGATCCCCGTCCAGCGCGCCGGCTTCAGTCAGGGTGCGCATTTTCTCTTCGCCGAGGATCGCCATCTGGATCATCTTGTAGACGCCGCTGGTGACGATCAGCAGGGCGGTACACAACAGGAAGTCATAGAACATCGCTGCCAGGCGACGACCCAGGGTGGCGGCGGGAAAGTCGCCCTGGGGATTGAGCAGGTGTTTCGACATGGCAGCCTCTGGGCGGAAAAAAAAGCCATTTTACGGATTTACGCGCACAAAAAAGCCCCTGATGTCAGCATCAGGGGCTTTTTCGTAACAGAAGATTAGGCTTCTGCTTGTACTTCGTCAGCCTGCATGCCTTTCTGGCCTTGCACAGCAACGAAAGTCACTTTCTGGCCTTCTTTCAGGCTCTTGAAGCCGTTGCCCTGGATGGCGCGGAAATGCACGAACAGATCCGGACCGCTTTCAGGAGTGATAAAACCAAAACCTTTCTCGTCGTTAAACCACTTGACGGTACCGCTCTGACGTTGGGACATTTCTTATTTCCTTTGACGCAAAAATTAATGACAGTCTCCTTCTCATGAAAGAGTACTGGGGCTGGTTGCAGGAGAGTAAGAAGACGTCGAACGGGATGTAGCTAACTTGTAGGCTACTGCCCAGGTCACGATTCCAAGCGACCCATGCAAACACAGTGAATAAACTCTACGCCAACTACGGGAGAAAAAACAAGCCCCGTCAGAGGCCCGGTTTTACTCAGGTTGAGGGTACTAGTCGATCCACTAGTGCCGTCTTATTCTTTGCCGCTGTTCAATTGTTTTCGATCGTTATAAGCAACGTTCATAAACGAAGGCTGGCTATAAAGATATGCACTATTTTATGGCGGTTGCGTTACACATTAGTGCACTGTCAACGCAACCGCGTTACTTATAGAAACAATCAATCAGCCGCGATAGTAGCGTTGTGCAACAAATGGCATTTTGCTTACAAGCAAAGGCACCTTTTTCCCACGGACGATCGCCCATACGGGTGTGTCGATAGCGATATAAGCGCTGTCGAGGTAACCCATGGCCAAAGGAGCACCCAAGGTCGGACCGAAGCCGCCGCTGCAAACGGCGCCGATGATCTCGCCGGCCTCGTTGACGATTTCTGCGCCTTCACGCACGGGTGTGCGTTCCTGAGGCAGCAGGCCGACGCGCTTGCGGCTGACGCCACCTTGCTGTTGTGCGAACACGGTTTCAGCGCCAGGGAAGCCGCCGGCCCGCGCGCCATCGGCACGACGAGGCTTTGAGATGGCCCACAGCAGGCTCGCTTCGATCGGGGTGGTCTCGGTGTTCATGTCGTGGCCGTAGAGGCACAGACCGGCTTCCAGGCGCAGCGAGTCGCGAGCGCCAAGGCCGATGGCCGCCACTTCAGGTTCAGCCAACAGGGCGCGAGCCAGGGCTTCGGCGTTGGCGGCCGGTACCGAGATTTCGAAACCGTCCTCACCGGTGTAGCCCGAACGGCTGACAAAGCAGTCCACGCCCAGCAGTTTCACGCGGGTGAACTGCATGAAGGTCATCTTCGCCACTTCCGGCGCCAGGCGTGCGAGCACGGTGACGGCGGCCGGGCCTTGCAGCGCCAGCAGGGCGCGTTCTTCGAACAGCGGCTCGATGTTGCACTGCTCGCCGATGTGCTTGCGCAGGTGCGCCAGGTCTTGATCCTTGCAGGCTGCGTTGACCACCAGGAACAGTTCGTCGTTACCGAGGTTGGCGACCATCAGGTCGTCGAGGATGCCACCGGTTTCGTTGGTGAACATGGCGTAGCGCTGCATGCCCACCGGCAGGTCGATAATGTCCACCGGCACCAGGGTTTCCAGGGCCTTGGCGGCATTGGCGCCGGTCAGGCGGATCTGGCCCATGTGCGACACATCAAACAGCCCGGCCTGATCACGGGTGTGCTGGTGTTCTTTCATCACGCCGAGCGGGTATTGCACCGGCATGTCATAGCCGGCGAACGGCACCATGCGTGCGCCGAGTTCGATGTGCAGTGCGTGCAGCGGGGTTTTCAGCAATTGTTCGGTGGACATATTCAGCTCCTGAAAAAGTGTGCAGTGCGCGTGAGCATCAGCACTCGATAATGTTGACCGCCAAACCGCCGCGGGCGGTTTCCTTGTATTTGCTTTTCATGTCGGCGCCGGTCTGGCGCATGGTGCGGATGACCTTGTCGAGGGAGACGAAGTGCTGACCGTCGCCGCGCAGGGCCATGCGTACCGCGTTGATCGCCTTGACCGAACCCATGGCGTTGCGCTCGATGCAAGGCACTTGCACCAGCCCGCCAATCGGGTCGCAGGTCAGGCCGAGGTTATGTTCCATGCCGATTTCGGCGGCGTTTTCCACTTGCTGCACGGTCCCGCCAAGGACCTCGCACAAGGCGCCGGCCGCCATCGAACAGGCTACGCCGACCTCGCCCTGGCAGCCGACTTCGGCGCCGGAGATCGAGGCGTTTTCTTTATAGAGAATGCCGATAGCCGCCGCCGTCAGCAGGAAGCGTACGACGCCGTCTTCATTGGCACCGGGAATGAAGCGCATGTAGTAATGCAAAACCGCCGGAACGATCCCGGCCGCACCGTTGGTGGGCGCGGTGACGACGCGTCCGCCATTGGCGTTTTCTTCGTTGACCGCCAGGGCGTACAGGTTGACCCAGTCCAGCACTGACAGCGGATCGCGCAGTGACGATTCCGGGTTTTTGCACAATTGCCGGTGCAGTGCCGCCGCGCGACGCTTGACCTTCAGCCCGCCGGGCAGAATGCCTTCGTTGCGGCAACCGGCGTCGACGCAGTCCTGCATGACTTGCCAGATCTTCAGCAGGCCGGCGCGGGTTTCCGCTTCCGGGCGCCAGGCGCTTTCGTTGGTCAGCATCACCTGGCTGATGGACAGGCCGTAGGTGGTGCAATGACTGAGCAAGTCCTTGGCACTTTTGAACGGGAAGGTCAGCGGCGTGGCGTCTTCGACGATGCGGTCGGCGCCGGCGGCATCTTCATCGACCACAAAACCACCCCCGACCGAGTAGTACTCGCGGCTGCGGATCTGCAGACCGGCGGCGTCGAAGGCGCGAAAGATCATGCCGTTGGGGTGATAGGGCAAGGGTTTGCGAATCATTGCCAGGTGTTCTTTCTCGTTGAACGCAATGCTGTGTTCACCGAGCAGGTTCAAGCGACCGTTGCCGCGGATTTCTTGCAGACGGGCGGCCACGGTTTCGGTATTCACGGTGTCCGGGTGTTCACCTTCGAGGCCGAGCAACACAGCCTTGTCGCTGCCGTGGCCCTTGCCGGTGGCGCCGAGCGAGCCGTACAGCTCGACTTTGACGCAGGTGGTGGCGGCCAACAGCCCTTCGCGGCGCAACCCTTCGGCGAAACGCGCAGCTGCGCGCATCGGGCCGACGGTGTGGGAACTGGAGGGGCCGATGCCAATCTTGAACAGGTCGAACACGCTTAACGACATGGTTGTTCTCCGGTTTCTTGTTATAGGCGCATGCAAGCGCGAGCACTCAGCGGCAAGCAACAAGCTGCAAGTTAAAGCCGATCGGCTCTTCCTTGCAGCCCGAGGCTGGCCGCTAGACGCTGATTTTCTTAAGCGTAGCTTTCGATCGACGGGCAGGCGCACACCAGGTTGCGATCGCCAAACACATTGTCGACGCGACCGACCGGTGGCCAGTATTTGCCTTCGATCAGGGAGGCCACCGGGTACACCGCTTGTTCACGGCTGTACGGATGCGTCCACTCGCCAACGATCTCTGCCGCGGTGTGCGGAGCGTTCTTCAGCGGGTTGTCTTCCTTGTCCAACGTGCCGTTTTCCACCGCGCGGATTTCTTCGCGGATGCGGATCATGGCGTCGCAGAAACGGTCCAGTTCTTCCTTGGATTCGCTTTCGGTCGGCTCGATCATCAGCGTGCCGGCGACCGGGAACGACATGGTCGGGGCGTGGAAGCCGAAGTCGATCAGGCGCTTGGCGACGTCATCAACGCTGATACCGCTGCTGTCTTTCAGCGGACGCAGGTCGAGGATGCATTCGTGCGCCACCAGGCCGTTGCTGCCGGTGTACAGAACCGGGTAATGCTCTTCGAGGCGACGGGAGATGTAGTTGGCATTGAGGATTGCCAGCTGCGAAGCGCGTTTCAGGCCGGCGCCGCCCATCATCCGAATGTACATCCAGGTGATCGGCAGAATGCTCGCGCTGCCGAACGGTGCTGCGCAGACCGCGCCTTCCTTGCGTGCCATCTGGGCGTGGCCCGGCAGGAACGGAGTCAGGTGCGATTTCACGCCGATCGGGCCGACGCCCGGGCCGCCGCCGCCGTGTGGAATGCAGAAGGTTTTGTGCAGGTTCAGGTGCGACACGTCGCCGCCGAACTTGCCCGGTGCGCAGAGGCCGACCATCGCGTTCATGTTGGCGCCGTCGATGTACACCTGGCCGCCGTTGTCATGAATGATGCCGCAGATTTCGCGGATGCCTTCTTCGAACACGCCGTGGGTCGACGGGTAAGTGATCATCAGCGCCGCAAGGTGTTCGCGGTGCTCGATGGCTTTGGCGCGCAGGTCTTCGATGTCGACGTTGCCGCGTGCATCGCAAGCGGTCACGACCACACGCATGCCAGCCATGTTGGCGGTGGCCGGGTTGGTGCCGTGGGCGGACGACGGGATCAGGCAGATGTCGCGACGATCTTCGCCACGGCTCTGGTGATAGGCGCGGATGGCCAGCAGACCGGCGTATTCACCTTGCGAACCGGCGTTCGGTTGCAGCGAGATCGAGTCGTAACCGGTCGCGGCGCACAGCATCGCTTCCAGTTCGTCGGTCAGTTGCTGGTAGCCGGCGCTTTGCTCGGCCGGGGCGAACGGGTGCAGGGCACCGAATTCAGCCCAGGTCACCGGGATCATTTCGCTGGCAGCGTTGAGTTTCATGGTGCAAGAACCCAGCGGGATCATGGTGCGGTCCAGCGCCAGGTCCTTGTCGGCGAGCTTGCGCAGGTAGCGCATCAGCTCGGTTTCCGAGTGATAACGGTTAAACACCGGGTGGCTGAGGATCGGCGATTGACGCACCAGCGCAGCTGGAAGGGTGCTTTGTACCGAGGCGGCCAGCGCAGCGAAGTCCGGCAGGGTCTTGCCGTCGGCGAACAGAGCCCACAGGGTTTCGATGTCAGCCTGGGTGGTGGTTTCGTCCACCGACAGGCCCAGACGCTGAGCGTCGATGACGCGCAGGTTGATCTGCCGGGCGTGAGCCTTGTCGTGCAGCGCGGCGGTTTGCGCGCCGGTGGCCAGGGTCAGGGTGTCGAAGAAGCTGGCTTGTTCGACGGTCAGGCCCAGTGCGTTCAAGCCTTTGGCCAGAATGGCGGTCAGGTGATGCACGCGGTTGGCGATCTGGGTCAGGCCTTTCGGACCGTGGTACACGGCGTACATGCTGGCGATGTTGGCTAGCAGCACTTGAGCGGTGCAGATGTTGCTCGTGGCTTTCTCGCGACGGATGTGTTGCTCGCGGGTTTGCATGGCCAGGCGCAGGGCCGGCTTGCCAAAACGGTCCACGGAGACACCGACCAGACGGCCCGGCATGTCGCGCTTGAACGCGTCTTTAGTGGAGAAGTACGCCGCGTGCGGGCCGCCGAAGCCCAGCGGAACACCGAAACGCTGGGCGCTACCGATGGCCACGTCGGCACCGAATTCGCCTGGCGGGGTCAGCACGGTCAGGGCCAGCAGGTCAGCGGCCACAGCCACCAGTGCGTTGGCGGCGTGGAAGCGTTCGGTCAGTTCGCGGTAATCAAACACGTCACCGTTGCTGGCCGGGTATTGCAGAAGAGCGCCGAAGAACGGCGTCACGTCGGTCAGTTCGAGTTCGTCGCCGACCACCACATCAATGCCCAACGGCTCGGCACGGGTGCGCAGTACGTCGAGGGTTTGCGGGTGGCAATGCACGGAAGCGAAGAAGGCGTGGCTGCCCTTGTTCTTGCTCAGGCGTTTGCAGAAGGTCATGGCTTCGGCAGCGGCGGTGGCTTCGTCGAGCAAGGAGGCGTTGGCAATCGGCAGGCCGGTCAGGTCGCTGATCAGGGTCTGGAAGTTCAACAGCGCTTCGAGTCGGCCCTGGGAAATTTCTGGCTGGTACGGGGTGTAGGCGGTGTACCAGGCCGGATTTTCCAGCAGGTTGCGCAGGATCGGCGATGGCGTGTGGGTGCCGTAGTAGCCCTGGCCAATGTAGGTCTTGAACAGTTGGTTCTTGCCGGCGATGGCTTTGATCGAAGCGAGGGCTTCAGCTTCGCTCAAACCGTCTTCCAGGCCCAGCACGCTGGTGCCTTTGATGCTGTCCGGGATAACGCTGGCGCTCAGGGCTTCCAGCGAGTCGAAGCCGAGGCTGTTGAGCATGGCTTGCTCGTCGCCGGCACGCGGGCCGATGTGACGGGCGATGAATTCGTTGGCGGTGGTCAGGTTTACGGTCATGTCGGTGCTCCTCAGGCTTCGGCTTGGGCTTTGATCAGGCGGTCGTAGGCGTCCTGGTCCAGCAGTTGGGCGACGGCAGAGGCGTCGCTTGGCTGGAAGCGGAAGAACCAGCCTTCGCCCAGCGGATCTTCATTGACCAGTTCAGGGCTGCTGTCGAGTGCCGGGTTGACTTCCAGCACTTCGCCGTCGAGCGGCATGTACACGCCGCTGGCGGCTTTTACCGATTCCACGGTGGCGGCTTCAGCGCCTTTGTCGTAGGACTGCAGCTCAGGCAGTTGTACGAAAACCACGTCGCCCAAGGCGTTCTGTGCGAAAGCGGTGATGCCGACAGTAACGGTGCCGTCAGCTTCGGTGCGCAGCCATTCGTGATCTTCAGTAAAACGCAAATCGCTCATGAGAACTCCTAAGGGGGCCAGACTCGTCTGGTGGACGCTATTGAATGCTTGGGCAAAAAAGCCCTGTTATGCCGGACTACAAAGCAAGAACACGGCCAATGTTGGTTTTGTCTTTATTAATCAGTGGTTTGTGGCGTTTTGCGAGGCGACGGAATTCGCCCGCTGTAGCGAAATCGATACGGACAAGGTCAGGGAAGAAAGCCGAGGTGGATCAAAGCCTTGCACAGCCGTGATCAGGGAGGGGTGTAGCGATATCGTTCCGCTGTAGCGCTTTCAGTACAGATGGAGGTCGTTTTTGGAGAGATGTTCTGGGGCCACCCACAGGGTTTTGTGGTGTTTGTGGGTTGTGGTTCAACCTCAGGCTCAGGGCTTGTTGGGTATGCCGTACTTGCGCAACCGATGGGCAATCGCCGTGTGGGACGTCTGCAGGCGGCTGGCCAGTTGGCGAGTCGAGGGGTAGCTGACGTAGAGTTTTTCCAGCAGGGTTTTCTCGAACTCTTCCATCGCCTGCTCCAGGCTGTCGACATCGCTGTCGCTCTGGCGCGCCACCGAGGTGCCGGCGATGTCGAGGTCGCCGATGTCGACCAGCGTGCTTTCGCAAATTGCCGCGGCGCGGAAAATCACGTTTTGCAATTGCCGCACGTTGCCCGGCCAGCGATTGCCCAGCAGTGCCGGGTAGGTGCCCGGCGCCAGGCGACAGACCGGGCGCTGGATCTGCGCGCAGGCTTGCTGCATGAAGTAGCGGGCGAGCAGCAGAATGTCCTGGCCGCGTTCGCGCAGCGGCGGGACTTCAACGTTGAGTACGTTGAGGCGGTAAAACAGGTCTTCGCGGAAGGTGCCTTCGCTGACCATTTTTTCCAGATCGCGGTGGGTGGCGCTGAGGATCCGCACATTGACCTTCACCTCACGATCACCGCCGACCCGACGGAAACTGCCGTCATTGAGAAACCGCAGTAGTTTCGCCTGCAAGTACGGCGACATCTCCCCGATTTCATCGAGAAACACCGTGCCCTGGTTGGCCAGTTCCATCAGCCCCGGTTTGCCGCCCCGTTGCGCGCCGGTAAAGGCGCCGGGGGCGTAGCCGAACAGTTCACTTTCGGCGAGGTTCTCCGGCAATGCTGCGCAGTTCAACGCAAGAAAGGGCGAACTGTGCCGCGCGCTGATGGCGTGGCAGGCCCGGGCCACCAGTTCCTTGCCGGTGCCGGTTTCACCCTGAATCAGCAGTGGTGCATCGAGCGCCGCCACCCGTTGCGCGCGCGCCTTGAGGGTGCGGATCACCGGCGACTCGCCGAGCAGCGCATCGAATCCTTCGGCGTGATCATGGTGCAGCGCCGAGAGGCGTTCGCCGATGCGGTTGGGTTGATACAGCGTCAGCAGGGCACCCGCGTCGGTGATCGGCGTGGCGTCCAGCAACAAGGTCTGGCCGTTGACCGTGATTTCCCGCAGCGGCAAACGAAAGCCCTGTTCCAGCAGCGCGTCGAGCAGCGCCGGGTCGGCGAACAAGTCGGCGATGCTTTCACCCGCCGGTTCACGCCCGTACAGCGCGATCAATGCCGGGTTGGCCAGCAACACTTTGCCGGCACTGTCGAGAGCCAGTACCGGGTCGGTCATGGCCGCGAGCAATGCGTCGAGTTGCAGGTGTCGACGCTGGCCGGGAAGGATGTCGACCACCGTCACCGCTTGCACGCCACGCACGCTGAACAGCGCATCGCGCAGCTCTTCGAGGACTTCCGGGCTCAGGGTCGGGGCATCGATGTAAACGTTGGGCGGGACCATTTCCACCGCATCCAGATTGAGATTGCGCCCACCGAGCAGGGCCAGGACTTCCTGGGTGATACCGACGCGGTCGATGAAACTGACGTGGATACGCATGGGGCGGTATTTGGTTCTGGAGTGCGGAGGGGCGCAAGTATGCCTTGGGGCGGGCGAATGGTGAAATCCTGCGCGGGATTTCAGGCCCACACCGAACCTTTGTAGGAGTGTGCCTGCTCGCGATAGCGGTGTATCAGTCGACATCCATGGTGAATATCAGTCCGCTATCGCGAGCAGGCTCACTCCTACAGGGGGAGTGTGGGTTACTCGAAGTTCTCGAGGTTCACCGGGTCGCCGGACTTCATGTCCAGTTGCACCCGGATGTCTTCAAACATCAGATCGTAATGCTTGTGAACCGAACCAATCTGGCTGTGTGTCTTTGGAATGCCGTACTTCTCGGCGATAACCGTCACGTTGTTGGCAAAGTTGTAGGCTTCCTCCTTGCGCAGGAAGAAGGGCTCGTCCACTTTCTTGCCCTGAATGTCGCCATGCATCCTGAACTGGATGCCTTTTTCCCCTTTGGGGTTCTTGCTGACTTCATAGTCGAGGAAAATGTTGTAGCTGACATCATCCGGGGTCAGCGCGTGACGCTCGATGTGCAAGTGACCTGGTTCAAACTTTGCCATAGACGTCTCTCCTTACAAGTAAGTAATGCCAGGTTTCGCCGTGCTGATACGCGTACCTGCCTTGCCCTGGACGATCGCTTCAATGTCCGAGAGTGAACCGATTACCGCGGTTTTTCCAGTGTGACGGGCGAACTCGCAAGCCGCTTGAACCTTGGGTCCCATGGAGCCTGCGGCGAAGCCGAGTTTTTCCATTTCATCCGGGTGAGCCTGGCCGATGGCTTTCTGGGTCGGCTTGCCATAGTCGATAAACGCGGCGTTGACGTCGGTGGCGATCACCAGCAGATCGGCCTCGAGTTGTTCGGCCAGCAGCGCCGAGCACAGGTCTTTATCGATCACCGCTTCGACGCCTTCCAGTTTGCCGGGCGCGGTATACATGGTCGGGATGCCGCCACCGCCGGCGCAGATCACGATGCTGCCTTTTTCCAGCAGCCATTTGATCGGGCGGATTTCGAAAATGCGTTTCGGTTTCGGGCTGGCCACCACGCGACGGTACTTGTCGCCGTCCGGGGCAATCGCCCAGCCTTTCTCGGCGGCGAGTTTCTCCGCTTCAGCCTTGGTATAGACCGGGCCGATGGGTTTGCTGGGCTTCTGGAACGCCGGGTCGTTGGCGTCGACTTCGACCTGGGTGAGCAGGGTGGCGAAAGGCACTTCGAAATCCAGCAGGTTGCCCAGTTCCTGTTCAATGATGTAGCCGATCATGCCTTCGGTTTCGGCACCGAGCACGTCCAGCGGGTAAGGGGACACCGAGGTGTAGGCCGCGGCTTGCAGCGACAACAGGCCGACCTGCGGGCCATTACCGTGAGCGATCACCAGTTGGTTGCCGGCATGGACCTTGGCGATTTGTTCAGTGGCGATCCGGATGTTGGCGCGCTGGTTGTCCGCGGTCATGGGTTCACCACGGCGGAGCAGGGCGTTACCGCCCAGAGCTACGACGATACGCATAATGCAGTCCTTCCAGAAAACAGTGAGGTCTCGTAAGACGAATGCGGTCATTGTGGAAGCCTGGCTTGCCAGCGATGCAGACGCCTCGGTGAATCAGTCACAACGAGGTGATGCCATCATCGGAACGCCGCCCGGGGCAAGCCCGGCTCCCACAAAAGCCGGCGCCCACATTGACTGAGTCCAGTCAGTGGGAGCCGGGTGCGCCGTTAAAGGTCAGCCAGGGTCGACACCAGAATCGCCTTGATCGTGTGCATGCGGTTTTCCGCTTGCTCGAAGGCAATGCAGGCCGGCGACTCGAACACGTCATCAGTCACTTCGATGCCGTTCTTCAGGTTCGGGTACTGCTCGGCAATCTGTTTGCCGACTTTGGTATCACTGTTGTGGAAGGCCGGCAGGCAGTGCATGAACTTGGTGCGTGGGTTGCCGGTGGCTTTCATCAGTTCGGCGTTGACCTGATACGGCAGCAGTTGCTGGATACGTTCAGCCCAGGCTTCGACCGGTTCACCCATCGAGACCCACACGTCGGTGTGAATGAAGTCCACGCCTTTGACCGCGACTTTCGTGTCTTCGGTCAGGGTGATGCGCGCGCCGCTTTCTTCGGCATATTTGTGGCAACGCTCAACCAGATCGTCCAGCGGCCACAGGGCTTTTGGCGCGCAGATGCGCACGTCCATGCCCAGCTTGGCGCCGATCAGCAGTAGCGAGTTACCCATGTTGTTGCGGGCGTCGCCCAGGTAGACGTAGCTGATGTCGTGGATCGGCTTGTCGGCGTGTTCGCGCATGGTCAGCACGTCGGCGATCATTTGCGTTGGGTGGTATTCATCGGTCAGGCCGTTGAACACGGGCACACCGGCAAACTTGGCCAGTTCTTCAACGATTTCCTGCTTGAAGCCACGGTACTCGATAGCGTCGTACATGCGCCCCAGCACGCGGGCGGTGTCTTTCATGCTTTCTTTATGGCCGATCTGCGAAGAGTTCGGGTCGATGTAGGTGACGTTGGCACCCTGGTCATAAGCGGCGACTTCGAAGGCGCAACGGGTGCGGGTCGAGGTTTTTTCGAAGATCAGCGCGATGTTGTTGCCTTTGAGGTGCTGTTGCTCGGTGCCGGTGTACTTGGCGCGTTTGAGGTCGCGGGACAGGTCGAGCAGATAACGCAATTCGCGAGGGGTGTGGTGTTCCAGGCTCAGCAAATTACGGTTGTGAATGTTAAAAGCCATGATGGATCTCCTTAGATGTCGGTTATCCCCCTGGCCGTGCTTGCCTTCGGGTAGAGGGCAGCAGCGGCCAGGGCTCAAAGATTAATAGTCGATAGGGTCGCGAATGATCGGGCAGGTCATGCAGTGGCCGCCCCCACGTCCACGCCCCAGTTCGCCGGCGCTGATGGTGATGACCTCGATACCCGCCTTGCGCAGCAAGGTGTTGGTGTAGGTGTTACGGTCATAACCGATGACCACGCCCGGCTCCACGGCCACCACGTTGTTACCGTCATCCCACTGTTCGCGTTCGGCGGCGAAGCTGTTGCCGCCGGTTTCGACGACCCGCAACGCTTTCAGGTTGAGTGCCTTGGCCACGGTGTCGAGGAACGTGCCGTCTTCGCGTCGGATGTCGATGCCGCCCGGTTTCTTTTCGTCCGGACGCAGGGTGAAGGCGACGATCTGGTTCACGACTTCGGGGAAAATAGTGACCAGGTCGCGGTCACAGAAGCTGAACACGGTGTCCAGGTGCATCGCGGCGCGGGATTTTGGCAGGCCGGCGACGATGACTTTTTCCACGGCTTTGTGTTTGAACAGGTTCAACGCCAATTGACCGATGGCCTGGCGCGACGAACGCTCGCCCATACCGATCAGCACTACGCCGTTGCCGATCGGCATCACGTCGCCGCCCTCAAGGGTGGAGCTGCCGTGATCCTGGTCCGGGTCGCCGTACCAGATCTCGAATTCGGCGTTGGTGAACTGCGGGTGGAATTTATAGATGGCGGTGGTCAGCAGGGTTTCCTGACGGCGTGCCGGCCAGTACATCGGGTTCAGGGTCACGCCACCGTAGATCCAGCACGTGGTGTCGCGGGTGAACTGAGTGTTGGGCAGTGGCGGCAGAATGAAGCTGGAGTGGCCGAGGAAGTCGCGGAACATCTGGATGGTCTTGCCACCGAAGCTGTCCGGCAGGTCATCGGCGGAGACACCGCCAATCAGGAACTCGGCGATATGACGTGGCTCCAGGCTGAGCAGCCAGGATTTCACTTCATTGATCAGGCCCAAACCCACCGAATCGGCGGTGACCTTGCGCTCCAGAATCCATTCCAGCGCTTCGGGGATGGCGACGATGTCGGTCAACAGGTTGTGCATTTCCACAACGTCGATCCCGCGTTCGCGCATCTTGGTGACGAAGTCGAAGTGGTCACGCTTGGCTTGGGCGACCCACAGCACATCATCAAACAGCAGCTCGTCACAGTTATTCGGGGTGAGCCGCTGGTGGGCCAGGCCGGGGGAGCAAACCATGACTTTGCGCAGTTTGCCGGCTTCGGAATGCACGCCGTACTTAACTTTTTCCGTGGTCATTACAGTGATCCTCCAGATGACAAATTATTCAGGTGTTACAGAGTCAGGAAGCCGGAATACAGTCCATAGGCCGCCACTACGGCACCTATGATCACGGCTGCAAAAATCAGCTTCTCGACGTTGGTGAAAACAGGTTTGCCCAGTTCTCGCTTGGCCTTGGCGAACAGGATCACGCCGGGCGCATAGAGCAGGGCGGACAGCAGCAGGTATTTGGTGCCGCCGGCGTAGACCAGCCAGACGGCGTAGATCACCGCGATGCTGGCGATGAACAGGTCCTTGGAACGATCGGCCTTGTCGATTTCGTAGCTCTCACCGCGTACCGCCAGCAACAGTGCGTAAGCCGCCGACCACAGGTAGGGCACCAGGATCATCGAAGTGGCGAGGTAGATCAGCGACAGGTAAGTACTGGCCGAAAACAGGGTGATGACCAGGAACAGCTGCACCATTGCGTTGGTCAGCCACAGGGCGTTGACCGGCACGTGGTTGGCGTTTTCCTTGCGCAGGAACTCCGGCATGGTGTGGTCCTTGGCGGCGGCGAACATGATCTCCGCACACAGCAGTACCCACGACAGCAAGGCCCCCAGCAGCGAGATGACCAGACCGACGCTGATCAGCACCGCGCCCCAATGACCGACCACATGCTCCAGCACGGCCGCCATCGACGGGTTCTGCAGCTTGGCCAGTTCCGGTTGGGTCATGATCCCCAGGGACAATACGTTCACCAGCACCAGGAACAGCAGCACGGTGATGAAACCGATGACGGTGGCTTTACCGACGTCGGTGCGTTTTTCTGCGCGGGCCGAGAAAATGCTCGCGCCCTCGATGCCGATGAACACCCAGACGGTGACCAGCATCATTTTGCGCACCTGATTCATCACGCTGCCCAGGTCCGGGTTTTTCAAACCCCAGATGTCGGCGGTGAAGATGTCCAGTTTGAAGGCGAAAATCGCGATCAGCACAAACAGCAGCAGCGGCACGATTTTGGCGACCGTGGTCACCAGGTTGATGAACGCCGCTTCCTTGATCCCGCGCAACACGAGGAAATGCACACCCCAGAGCAGGACCGATGCACCGATGATGGCTGCGACCGTATTACCCTCGCCAAAAATGGGGAAGAAGTAGCCGAGGGTGCTGAACAGCAGAACGAAGTAGCCGACGTTGCCCAGCCAGGCACTGATCCAGTACCCCCAGGCGGAAGAGAAACCCATGTAGTCGCCGAAACCGGCCTTGGCGTAGGCGTACACCCCGCCATCCAGATCAGGCTTGCGGTTGGCCAGGGTCTGAAAGACGAAGGCCAGCGTGAGCATGCCGACAGCGGTAATGGCCCAGCCGATCAGGACCGCGCCAACGTCCGCACTGGCGGCCATGTTTTGTGGCAAGGAAAAGATCCCGCCCCCAATCATTGAGCCAACAACCAGTGCAACCAATGCGCCGAGTTTCAGTTTTCCGGGGGATTCAGACATCGCATGACTCCAGTGCAGGAGAAGAGAGACAACAGAGTAGTTCTGTTAGCTGTTCAAACATCTGACTTAGATCAGTGCATTGGCACATTCCATTGTTAAATAAAGACTTTTGGATGTTGCTCCGGCCACACACGGATTGCCGCAGAAGCCTATTCCAGACGGCTCGCTCAGAGCTATCCGAAATAAGAGAGCTTGGCTGGCGATCTTTAAATTAGTTCGTTTTGGCGTTTCCGCAACTATTTGGCAGTCGTTTCCAGTGTGGATTTGATTTATTGGGATTCATCGACAAATTCGCTCTTTGCCATGACGCCTATAGAGTGATCGGTTATAAATAACCGCGCCCGAAATGGCTTTATCTAATAAACGTTATTACGCTGTATCTATTTAGTTAAGCCAACCCCTTGAAGGTTTCAAAACCATGACAGCCCTTGGCCGACTGTGGACAAAAATGGAGATGCTGGAATGTCACAACCCACGCAAAAGCTACGCCTGAGCGCACTGATCGCCCTGGTGGTGGGGTCGATGATTGGCGGCGGGATTTTCTCGTTGCCGCAGAACATGGCAGCGCGGGCCGACGCGGGGGCGGTGCTGATCGGCTGGGCCATTACTGCTGTCGGCATGCTGACCCTGGCGTTCGTCTTCCAGACCCTGGCCAATCGCAAACCCGAACTGGACTCCGGGGTGTACGCCTACGCCAAGGCCGGCTTCGGTGACTACATGGGGTTCTCGTCGGCGTGGGGGTACTGGATCAGTGCCTGGCTGGGCAACGTCGGTTATTTCGTGCTGCTGTTCAGCACCCTCGGTTATTTCTTTCCGGTCTTTGGCCAGGGCAATACGCCGACTGCTATTGGCTGCGCCTCGGTGCTGCTGTGGGCCGTGCATTTTCTGGTGATGCGCGGGATCAAGGAGGCGGCGTTCATCAACCAGGTGACCACCGTGGCCAAGATCGTGCCGCTGATCATGTTCATCGTCATTGCCGCCGTCGCTTTCAAGGCTGACGTCTTTACCCGCGACATCTGGGGCCGAAGCAACCCGAGTTTCGGCGGAGTGATGGACCAGGTGCGCAACATGATGCTGGTGACGGTGTTCGTGTTTATCGGCATTGAAGGTGCCAGTGTGTATTCGGCGCGTGCGGAGAAACGCTCGGACGTGGGCCGGGCGACGGTCATCGGCTTTCTCGGGGTGCTGGCATTGCTGGTGTTGGTGAACGTGTTGTCGCTGGGGATCATGAGCCAGCCGCAACTGGCCAACTTGCAAAACCCGTCACTGGCAGCGGTGCTGGAACATATCGTCGGGCCTTGGGGCGCGTTGCTGATCAGTATCGGCCTGGCGATTTCGCTGTTGGGGGCGTTGCTGTCATGGGCGCTGCTGTGTGCCGAGATCCTGTTCGCCACGGCGAAGGACAAGACCATGCCGGCTTTCCTGAAGAAGGAAAACGCCAACCATGTGCCGGTCAACGCCCTGTGGCTGACCAACGTGATGATCCAGCTCTTCCTGCTGATCACGCTGTTTTCCGCCGGCACTTACACCAGCCTGATCTACCTCGCGTCCTCGATGATTCTGGTGCCGTACCTGTGGTCGGCGGCGTACGCGGTATTGTTGAGCGGACGCGGCGAAACCTACGAACACGCCAGTGCCGAGCGCACCAAAGACCTGATGATCGGTGGGGTCGCGCTGGGGTATGCGGTGTGGTTGCTGTATGCCGGCGGGGTCAAATACCTGCTGCTGTCGGCGCTGCTGTATGCGCCGGGGGTGATTCTGTTTGCCAAGGCCAAGCACGAGCAGGGCGAGCCGTTGTTCACTCATGTAGAGAAGGGCATTTTTACTGGTGTCCTGATTGGTGCCGGGTTGGCCGCATATGGGTTGTACAGCGGTTTACTGTCGTTATGAGGTTGCTGCTGGCGTATCAACCGCCGTATGACTGGGCGGCGATGTTGCAGTTCTTGTCGGCGCGGGCGGTGGCCGGTATGGAAATCGTGACCGATGGGGTGTACTCGCGCAGCATCGGGTTTAACGGTGTTCACGGTACGTTTTCGATCGGGCCGGCGGGCGGTGATGCGCTTGAGCTGACGCTGGATTTTGCGCAGGAGTCGGCGGTGCCCGAGATCGTGGCGCGCGTGCGACGGATGTTTGATCTGGACGCGGATTTGCCGTCGATTCATCGGCAGTTGAAGCGGGACCCGTTGATGGCGCGCTTGATGGCCGAGCGTCCGGGCTTGCGGGTGCCGGGGGCCTGGGATGGGCTGGAGCTGGCGATTCGGGCCGTGCTGGGGCAGCAGATTACCGTGGGCGCGGCGATTCGGTTGGCGGGTAAATTGGTCGCGCAGTATGGTGCGCCCTTTTCCTCGCCGCTGGCGGGTTTGAGCCATGTTTTTCCTGAGCCTGTCGTGTTGGCGCAGGCGGATCTGGCGAGGTTGGGCATGCCGAAAAGCCGAGGGCGGACCTTGTCCGGCGTGGCTCAGGCGCTGCTGGATGATTCGCTGTTGTTTGCGCCGGGGCGGGAGGGCGGTGTGGCGCGGTTGTTGGCGTTACACGGGATTGGTGACTGGACGGCGCAGTACATTGCCTTGCGTCAGTTGCGTGAGGCGGATGCGTTTCCGTCCGGGGATGTGGGGTTGATCAAGGCGTTGGCGGCACTCGAGCAAAGGCCGGTGACGGCGCGCGAACTGCTGTTGCGCGCCGAGGCGTGGCGACCTTGTCGAGGGTATGCGGCGCAGTTGCTTTGGACATCGCTGAGCCGAATGGATTGAGCTGATCCGGGATTTGTATTGATTCTGCTGGCCTCATCGCGAGCAATCACCCCCACTGCGCGCGATGGGAACCCAATTCAGTTGCCGGCAGTGCCCACTGCAACGGAGTACCGATTATTCTCAGCGGCACATGCAGCCGATGCGCCGGTCCCCAAGGTGTCTGCTCAACCACCAGCCCCTGGTCGTTGTCATCCTCCGCTCGTAATGCCTCGGCCGTTCCCGGGCCATTTTCAATCAGCAACTTTGCTGTACGCGCCAACGAAAGCCGCGCCGAACCCCCGCGCCCCAACAACCTGATTGCTGCCGCCGCCATCAAATACCCGGTCGCGTGGTCGAGTGCCTGCACTGGCAACGGCGTCGGTTTGTCCGCGTTTTTCCAGTGCATCCCGGCCTCGGCAATCCCGCTGCTCATCTGCACCAAACTGTCGAAACCACGGCGGTTCTGCCACGGTCCGCTCCAGCCGTACGCATTGAGGCTGACATCGATCAGCCCCGGTGCCAGCCTCCGGCGTTCAGCAGCCCCGTAACCCATGCGTTCCAGCGCATCGGCGCGGTAGCCGTGCAGGAGGATGTCAGCCTCTTTGAGCAGCGTTTCGAACACCGCGCGATCATCGCGGTTGTGCAGGTCCAGGCGCGCGCAGCGTTTGCCCAGGGTGATTTCCGGCACCACGCCGAGTTCGTTCCAGGTCGGTGGGTCGATGCGCAAAACATCCGCCCCGAGGCCGGCGAGAAAACGGCTGGCGACCGGACCGGCCAGCACGCGGGTCAGGTCCAGCACCTTGAGCCCGGCCAGCGGCTGAGCCACGGAACCTTGCCACGGTTTCGCCGGTTGCCCTTGGTCGCCGCTGAACTGAATCAACGGCTCGGCGTTCACGGCCACACCTTGTGGGTGTTGCTGCCATTGCGCCCAGGTGCGCATCTCGGCGGCGCATCCTCCGGCGTCGACCACGGCCTGTTCCAGACCACTGCTGGCCCATTGCGCCACGTTGCTCGCCATCGCCGCGCGGTCGGCGCAGGTGCCGAGCACGCTTTCAGCCGCGGCGCGGTGATGGGGCGCGTTGGTGTGCAGGCGGATCCAGCCGTCCTTCGTCGCGTAGTCACCGGCAATCGGGTCCCACAGCGGCGGAACGCTCCAGCCGATGGGGCGGATCGAGGTGGCGAACCAGAACGACGCGAGGCGGCGGTCGACTTCAACCCCGGGCAAGCGACCGGTGTGCTGCTGCAACAATTTGCTGACCGCCTGCCCGGCTGCGGCGATGCTGGCGCAGGCAAGGTCGGTCACGGCAAACGCCGAGGGCAGGGCGCCGCTCGACGTGAAGGGAATTGGGGTGTGGGGCAAGCCGAGTGCGGTTTGAATGGACGTGAGTAGATCAGTCATCGAAGGCCCTCCGGAACGAGAGCCCGATCATAGTTCAAAAAACTGGCTGGCCGGATGAAACGATGATGTCAGCTTCAACACTGCCCCCCCTTGTAGGAGCGAGGTGAAGCCTTAAACCCGGAACTGGTCCATCAGTTTCATCTGGTGGGTGGTCAGCGAGTTGAGCTGGCTGCTGATCTGCGCCGATTCGGTGGCCTGGCCGGTCAGGGTTTCGGTGACGGTACGGATCGCCGAGACGTTGCGGTTGACCTCTTCGGCCACGGCGCTTTGCTGTTCGGCGGCGCTGGCGATTTGCAGGTTCATGTCGCTGATCACCGTCACCGCGTCACTGATTTTGCCCAGGGCCTGCACCGCTTGCTGGATCTGCCCGGCGTTGTTGTGCGCCTGGGTCTGGCTCGAATGCATGGTGGCGACCACGCCGCGTGTGCCGCTCTGGATGCGTTCGATCACCTGGCGAATTTCTTCCACCGAGTCCTGGGTGCGTTTGGCCAGGTTGCGTACTTCATCGGCCACCACCGCAAAGCCGCGCCCACTCTCGCCGGCACGCGCCGCTTCAATCGCGGCGTTGAGCGCCAGCAGGTTAGTCTGCTCGGCAATGCTGCGGATCACTTCCAGTACCGAACCGATCTGCTCGCTGTTCACCGCCAGCGCTTCGACTTCCGTCAC
Organism: Pseudomonas sp. SIMBA_041; assembly: GCF_046535095.1. NCBI lineage: Bacteria > Pseudomonadati > Pseudomonadota > Gammaproteobacteria > Pseudomonadales > Pseudomonadaceae > Pseudomonas > Pseudomonas sp. SIMBA_041. The sequence continues at coordinate 15,112 of NZ_JAWRXJ010000007.1, read as the reverse complement.
GGCTTTGCTGACTTCGTCGGCCAGTTGATTAATGTCGCGGGTGCTGCGCTCGATGATCTGCATGCCATCGCGTGCCGACTGGTCGGCCCCTTTGGCGGCGTTGGCTGCGTTCGAGGCACTGTTGGCAACGTCGTGGGCGGTAGCGCTCATTTCGTTGGACGCGGTGGCGACCTGGTCGATTTCGCGGAACTGCACCTGCATGCCTTCGCTGGTCTGACGTGCGATTTCCGAAGACTGGTCGGCAGTGCCGCGGGCGTCGGTGATGCTTTGCTTGATCTGCGCGATGGTCGGTTGCAGCTTGTCGAGGAAGCGGTTGAACCAGCTGACCAGTTCGCCCAATTCGTCTTTCTTGCTGTAGTGCAAACGCTGGGTCAGGTCGCCGTCGCCGCTGGCAATCGCCTTGAGCATCTGGGCCACGCTGTTGATCGGCCGGGTGACGCCCGAGGCGGTGAGCCAGGTCAGCAGCAAACCGACCAGGCCGGCAATCACGGCGACCAGCACTGTTTTAATCGTGCCGCTTTGCTGGGCGTCATCGAGCACCGCTTGCAGTTTTACCGAGTCGGCCAGCAACACTTGTTTAGGCAGGTCGATCACCACAGCCCAGGCCTTCGCATCGGCAATCGGGCTGACCGGGTACACCGCGCGAATCAGGTCGCCTTGCTGCACAATCTTCGGCGCACCACCGCTGAGCAATTGCAGGATGTCCTTGCCGTCCGCGCCCAGGGTTTCGCCGATAGGCTTGCCGACTTTACCGGCGTCGACACTGTTAGCCGCCAGCACGCCGGTGCCGGAGACGATCAGCATGTGCCCGGCGCTGTTGAACAGTTCACGCTGGGAGTCGACCGCCGCCGCTTGCAGCGCATCGAGGGCAATGTCGATACCGACCACGCCAATGGACTTGCCATCCACCAGCAGCGGCACAGAAATGGTGGTCATCAACACTTCTGTTTTGTTAGCGCCGATGGTGTCGGCGTAGGGGTCGAGCAGGCAGGTACGCTTGCTGTCGCGCGGGCAGGTGTACCAGACGTTGTAGGGCGTGCCGCTGAGGTTCAGGGTGGTTTTGGTCATGTCTTCTTCGACCATGACGGTGTTGAGCACTTCACCCCCTGCGCGGCTCCAGTACGTGGCGAAACGCCCGGCTTCGTTGGACTGGCGGACCGCATCATTGACGAACTCGCTGTCCTTGCCATCCAGCCCGTTAGGCTCGAACGCCAGCCAGACGCCCAATACTTTTGCGTTGCGCTCGAACGCGGTCTTGATGCTCTGGTTCAACTCTTCACGCAACGCACCCGCCTCCAGCGAGCGCTTGGCGGCCATGTTGCGCATGTCCTTGATCTGGTCCGCCAGGGCGGTCACCACCGTCAGGGTTTCGCCGAAGGTCTTCTGCACTCGCACGGCCTGTTCCGCCGCCTTGGCTTGCAGCAGGTTCTGCACACTGTCGGTGAGCATCTTGCTGCTGGAGGCGTTGACCAGATCATCGTTCTGATTGGTCTGGTAAATGTTCATGCCGACGATCAGAGCGACCACGCCGAGCAGACACAGACCGGACAGCAAAACGATTTTCAGACGGATAGAGAGAGAGTCGAACATAGGGCGAACTCACAAATGGATGAGGTGTTGGCAAGGAGTCGAGATCGACTCGGTACGCCAAATCCATTTAGCGCCATTCAATGCACATCGGCGCCGTGTGACGATTGCATGAACGGATGCCGACGAACGGTAGCAGGTGAACGTTTGCGCAGGAAAAAGCCCTGAAATGGCCGGGAATTCAAGACATTCTCGGCAGTGATTCCGGGCGCGCGGCAGGGGGAGGCAGGGGGGCTGCTGAAACAAGCGCCCGCAGGTGGGGCGCTTTTAAGTCAGGCGGGCATCCAGGATGCAGACTCAAGATTGTTCCGCAAACAGGTTGAAGCTTCAGGCGCGGCCAAGCAGATATTTCGAGTAATCGGGTATTCGATGTTCGTGTGCCTGATCCATCATGGGGCTACTGAGCAGGTAATCGGCGCTGCATTCGTTGCAGGCCACCGGGATGTTCCAGACCGCCGCGACGCGCAATAACGCCTTGATGTCCGGGTCATGAGGCTGTGGTTCGAACGGGTCCCAGAAGAACACCAGCATGTCGACCCGCTGCTCGGCGATTTGCGCCCCGAGTTGCTGGTCGCCGCCCAACGGACCGCTGATCATGCTCTCCACTGGCAAATCCAGGCGTTGTTGCAACAACAACCCCGTGGTGCCGGTGGCGATCAATTCATGCTGTGCGAGTCTGTCTTTCTGCCGCTCGGCCCAGTCCAGTAAAAACACCTTGCAGTGGTCGTGGGCGACCAAGGCAACACGCTTGCGCGCCGCCATGGTCTTTTGCATAAAGCTGATACCGATCATCGGTTGCTGCTCCACGATCATTCTGCGTTGCACAACGCCAGGCAGTTATCGAGCATGCGGTTGGAGAAGCCCCATTCGTTGTCGTACCAGGCCAGCACCTTCAGTAGCTTGCCGCTGGACTTGGTGTGGTTGGCGTCGAAGATCGACGACAGCGGGTTATGGTTGAAGTCACTGGAAACCAGCGGCAGGGTGTTGTAACCGAGAATTTTCGAATGCTGGCTGGCTTCTTTCAGCAGCGCATTCACTTCTTCGGCCGACGCTTCGCGTTTCAGTTGCACGGTCAGGTCCACCAGCGACACGTTGATCACGGGAACGCGCACGGCCATGCCAGTCAGTTTGCCCGCCAGTTCCGGCAGCACCAGGCCAACGGCTTCAGCTGCACCGGTCTTGCTCGGGATCATGTTCTGCGTGGCGGAGCGGGCGCGGTACGGGTCGGTGTGGTAGACGTCGGTCAGGTTCTGGTCGTTGGTGTAGGCGTGGATCGTGGTCATCAGACCGCTTTCGATCCCCAGTTCGCGGTGCAGCACCTGAGCCACCGGTGCCAGGCAGTTGGTGGTGCACGATGCGTTGGAAATGATTTGGTGGTGCTGGCGCAAGATGTCGTGGTTGACCCCGTACACCACGGTGGCGTCGGCGCCCTTGGCCGGTGCCGAGATGATGACTTTGCGTGCGCCGGCCGTAATATGCGCGGCGGCTTTGGCGCGGTCGGTGAACAGACCGGTGCATTCAAATACCACATCAATTTTTTCCGCAGCCCAGGGCAGTTCGGCCGGGTTGCGAATGGCGCTGACCGCAATACGGTCGCCATTGACTGTCAGGCTCTCCTGGTCGTGCTGGACATCGGCGTCGAACGTGCCGTGAACAGTGTCGTACTTGAGCAGATGAGCGTTGATCGCGCTGTCTCCCAAATCGTTGATGGCCACGATCTGCAGATCCTGGCGATAGCCTTGGGTATACAGTGCGCGCAGGACGTTGCGGCCGATCCGGCCAAAACCATTGATTGCGATTCGAAGAGTCATTTACAGCGCCGCCGTCGTTTTGTTGTTGGAATTACAAGATTATTCGCATAAAAATAGAAAACAAGCCTTTTTAATGGCAATATTTTGTTCAATCTACAACGAGTGACCTGAATCAACTGGTCCGACCGATCAAGAAAACCGTCTGTCATCCCAATCACAACGGTCCTTGTTCAGCATAGACAATCAGGTCGCCCTATCCGTTAGCCTGGAGTTCTACACATGCATCCCCGCGTCCTTGAGGTCACTGAACGGCTTATCGCCCGTAGCCGCGCCACGCGTGAGGCCTACCTTGCACTGATTCGCGGTGCGGCCAGCGACGGTCCGATGCGCGGTAAGCTGCAATGCGCCAACTTCGCCCACGGCGTGGCGGGTTGCGGCACCGAAGACAAGAACAGCTTGCGGATGATGAACTCCGCCAACATCGCCATCGTTTCGTCATATAACGACATGCTCTCGGCGCATCAGCCGTACGAAGTCTTTCCGGAGCAGATCAAACGAGCGCTGCGCGAGATCGGTTCGGTCGGCCAGTTCGCCGGCGGCACTCCGGCCATGTGCGATGGCGTGACCCAGGGCGAACCCGGCATGGAGCTGAGCCTGCCGAGCCGCGAAGTGATCGCGATGTCCACCGCTGTGGCGTTGTCCCACAACATGTTCGACGGCGCGCTGATGCTCGGCATCTGCGACAAGATCGTGCCGGGCCTGATGATGGGCGCGTTGCGTTTCGGCCATCTGCCGACGATTTTTGTGCCGGGCGGGCCGATGGTCTCGGGCATTTCCAACAAGCAGAAAGCCGATGTGCGTCAGCGCTATGCCGAAGGCAAGGCCAGTCGCGAAGAGCTGCTGGAGTCGGAAATGAACTCCTACCACAGCCCTGGCACCTGCACGTTCTACGGCACCGCCAACACTAACCAATTGCTGATGGAAGTGATGGGCCTGCACTTGCCGGGCGCGTCCTTCGTCAACCCGAACACGCCGTTGCGCGATGCCCTGACCCGCGAAGCGGCGCATCAGGTCACGCGCCTGACCAAGCAGAACGGCGACTTCATGCCGATCGGCGAAATCGTCGACGAGCGTTCGCTGGTCAACTCCATCGTGGCACTGCACGCCACTGGTGGCTCGACCAACCACACCTTGCACATGCCGGCCATCGCCATGGCGGCGGGCATCCAGTTGACCTGGCAGGACATGGCCGACCTCTCCGAAGTCGTGCCGACCCTGAGCCACGTCTACCCGAACGGCAAAGCCGACATCAACCACTTCCAGGCGGCGGGCGGCATGTCGTTCCTGATCCGCGAACTGCTGGACGCCGGGTTGTTGCACGAAAACGTCAACACCGTGCTGGGTCATGGCCTGCGCCGTTACACCATGGAACCGTTCCTCGATAACGGCGAACTGGTCTGGCGCGAAGGCGTGACCGACAGCCTCGACGAAAGCATCCTGCGCCCGGTCGCTCGCGCGTTCTCGCCAGAGGGTGGTTTGCGCGTGATGGAAGGCAACCTCGGTCGCGGCGTGATGAAAGTCTCGGCCGTGGCGCTGGAAAACCAGATCGTCGAAGCACCGGCCATGGTGTTCCAGGATCAACAGGATCTGGCAGACGCCTTCAAGGCCGGTCTGCTGGAGAAGGATTTTGTTGCCGTGATGCGCTTCCAGGGCCCGCGTTCCAATGGCATGCCGGAACTGCACAAGATGACGCCGTTCCTTGGCGTGCTGCAGGATCGCGGTTTCAAAGTGGCATTGGTCACGGACGGACGCATGTCCGGCGCCTCGGGGAAAATCCCGGCGGCGATCCACGTCAGCCCCGAAGCGTATGTCGGTGGTGCTTTGGCGCGGGTGCAAGAGGGCGATATCATTCGCGTCGATGGCGTCAAAGGCACCCTGGAGCTTAAGGTGGACGCCGACGAATTCGCGGCGCGCGAACCTGCCAAAGGCCTGTTGGGCAACAACATTGGCAGCGGACGCGAGCTGTTTGGTTTCATGCGCATGGCCTTCAGCTCCGCAGAGCAGGGCGCCAGCGCCTTTACTTCTGCCCTGGAGACGCTTAATTGAAACTGGCTTTGGTCGGTGACATCGGTGGGACCAACGCTCGTTTCGCGTTGTGGAAAAACCAGCAGCTGGAGTCGGTCCAGGTGCTGGCGACGGCCGACCACGCCAGCCCGGAAGAGGCGATTGCCCTCTACTTGAGCGGGCTCGGTCTGGCGTTGGGTTCGATCGGCGCGGTATGCCTGTCGGTGGCAGGTCCCGTGAGTGGCGATGAATTCAGGTTCACCAACAATCACTGGCGCCTGAGCCGCAAGGGTTTCTGCAAGACCTTGCAGGTCGAGCAACTGTTGCTGGTCAACGACTTCTCGGCGATGGCGCTGGGCATGACCCGTTTGCAGCCGGGCGAGTTTCGCGTGGTCTGCGAAGGCACCCCGGAACCGTTGCGGCCAGCGGTCGTGATTGGGCCGGGCACCGGCCTTGGCGTCGGCACCTTGCTGGATTTTGGTGAAGGGCGTTTTGCCGCGTTGCCGGGGGAGGGCGGTCATGTTGATTTGCCGCTGAGCAGCCCGCGGGAAACTCAATTGTGGCAACACATCTTCAATGAGATTGGCCATGTCAGTGCTGAAACGGCGTTGAGCGGCGGCGGCTTGCCTCGGGTTTACCGGGCGATTTGTGCAGTCGACGGCCACACGCCGGTGCTCGAAACACCGGAAGCAATCACCGCTGCCGGGCTCGCGGGCGACCCGATTGCCCTCGAAGTGCTGGAGCAGTTCTGCTGCTGGCTCGGCCGCGTGGCCGGCAACAACGTGCTGACCACTGGCGCGCGCGGTGGCGTGTATATCGTTGGTGGTGTTATCCCACGGTTTGCCGATTTCTTCCTTGAGAGCGGTTTCGCCCGGTGCTTCGCCGACAAGGGTTGCATGAGCGATTACTTCAAGGGCATTCCGGTGTGGTTGGTGACAGCGCCGTATTCCGGCCTGATGGGCGCGGGCGTGGCGCTGGAACAGGCTTGAAACCGCGTCGTCTTCATCGCGGGCAAGCCACGCTCCCACAGGATTTCCTACATTCTGAAGATGTGTGCGTAACCTTGTGGGAGCGGGCTTGCCCGCGATGAGGCCAGATCAGGCAACAAATTTCCAAGGTTCATCAGGCATAATCCGCCCAATTCAAACAACAAGGACGCCGCCCCGTGAGCTCAGTCAACAAGTCGATTTTGTTGGTCGATGACGATCAAGAGATACGCGAGTTGCTGGATACCTACCTGACTCGCGCCGGTTTCCAGGTCCGCACCACGCCCGATGGCGCCGGTTTTCGCCAGGCTCTGAACGAGGCCCCGAGCGATCTGGTGATCCTCGACGTGATGCTTCCGGACGAAGACGGCTTCAGCCTCTGCCGCTGGGTTCGCCAGCACCCGCGTCAGGCGCAGGTGCCGATCATCATGCTCACCGCCAGCTCCGACGAAGCTGACCGCGTCATCGGCCTGGAGCTCGGCGCCGACGATTACCTCGGCAAACCGTTCAGCCCACGAGAATTGCAGGCGCGCATCAAAGCCCTGTTGCGCCGTGCGCAATTTGGCCAGGAGCGTAATGGCGCAGAAGTGCTGGCGTTCGACGACTGGCGCCTGGACATGGTCAGCCATCGGCTGTTCCACACCGATGGCGAAGAAGTGATTCTGTCCGGCGCCGACTTCGCGCTGCTGAAACTGTTCCTCGATCACCCGCAGGAAATCCTCGACCGTGACACCATCGGCAACGCCACCCGCGGGCGCGATCTGATGCCGCTGGACCGCATCGTCGACATGGCGGTCAGCCGCTTGCGTCAACGCCTGCGTGACACCGAAAAGCCGCCACGTCTGATCCGCACCGTGCGCGGCAGCGGCTACCAACTGGCAGCCAATGTGGTTGCCAGCAATGGCCACTGAGTTTCTGCGCAAGCTCGCCGCCCGCGTGCCGGTGCCCCGTTCGCTGCTCGGGCGGATGTTGCTGCTGACGTTGTTGGCGGTGCTGTTTGCGCAGACGTTGTCGAGCGTGATCTGGGTCTCGCAATTGCGTGCCACGCAGCTTGAAGGCCTGGTCACTGCTGCCCGCAGCCTGGCGCATTCGATGACGGCCAGCGTCAGTTACTTCCGCTCATTGCCCGTCGCTTTCAGGCCGTTGGTACTGGATCAGTTGCGCAGCATGGGCGGCACCCGTTTCGTGGTGACGCTCAACGACAAACCCCTGGGCATGGAAGTGCTGCCGATCACCCCGCGCAAGGAGGCCGTACTCAAAGCGGTGGACCAGGTGCTGCGCGAATCCCTGGGCCATGACACGGATATCTCGGTGACTTTCGTCAGTCCTGAAGACCTGCGGATCTTCAACAGCGGGCTGAAACTCGATGAGTTGCCGCGCTCCTGGGCGCATTACGCATTGACCCTCGAACCGGTCAATCCACCCGTGCTGGTCACGCAAATCCAGATGGCGCCGGGAGAATGGCTGTACATCGCGTCATTGCTGCCCGAGCCCTACACCAGTCTTGAAGAGCAAGGCCTGCCGGCGCAACAGGTCTGGTTCATCGTCCTCACCAGCAGCTTCTTGCTGTTGTTCATTGGCTTGCTGGTGCACTGGCAAAGCCGTCCGCTCAAGCGCCTGGCACGGGCCGCGCGCGATATGTCGCTGGGGGCTGATGTGCAACCGGTGGCCGAGGGTGGCGGCAGTGAAGTGGTCGAAGTGGGGCGCGCGTTCAACGCCATGCGCGAACGGATCAGCCGTTACCTGACGGAGCGTAGTCAGTTGTTCAGTGCGATTTCCCACGACCTGCGCACGCCCATTACCCGTTTGCGCCTGCGCGTGGAATTGCTGGAAGACGAGAAGCTGCAAGCCAAGTTCGGGCGTGATCTGGATGAGTTGGAGTTGCTGGTCAAAGGCGCGCTGCAATGCGTGAAAGACACCGACATTCACGAAAACATCGAGCCGGTGGACCTCAACCACGTGCTCGATTGCCTGGTGGAACCGTACCTGGCACCTAACGGCAATGGCCGCGTGACCCAGCAGGGCCGGGCGTTGGCGGCGTATCCGGGCAAACCGTTGGCGCTCAAGCGCTGCATTGGCAACCTGATCGACAACGCCCTGAAATACGGACAGAACGCGCATTTGCACATCGATGACGACGAGAGCGCGTTCATCCTTCACGTCGATGACGAAGGGCCGGGCGTGCCGGAGCAACGGCTGGAGCAGGTGTTTGAACCGCACTTCCGCCTGGCCGGGCAGCAGCAGGGATATGGGCTGGGGTTGGGGATTGCGCGCAATATTGCGCACAGTCATGGTGGCGAGGTCAGTCTGCAAAACCTGCGTGAGGGTGGGTTGCGGGTGACGTTGCAGTTGCCTCGTAGTGTTGATTAGTAATGCCGCGTCATCGTTCTTCGCGAGCAGATTTTCAACACATCATTTAGCTAATGTCACAAACCAGTGACATAACTCGCCCCTTTCGTTACAAGCCCGTCCCCGCCCGTTGTTTAGACTGCCCTCAGTCAAAACAACAAAAAAGGCACCCCATGGACACCTTCCAACCGGCCTTCAGCAGTTGGCTGAACGCGCCTGCCCACCAGCAATGGCTCGCCGCCGAAGGCCTGCGCCTGCTGGCGTTCGCCAAGGCTTCAAAGCTTCCTGACGGCTTCGGCAATCTCGATGAAAAAGGCCATCTCCCGGCCAACGCTCGCGCTGAAACCATGAACACCGCGCGCATGACGCACAGCTTCGCCATGGCCCATATTCAAGGCTTGCCGGGGTTTGCCGAGTTGGTGGATCACGGTGTCCAGGCCCTCAGCGGCCCGTTGCGCGATGCCGAGCATGGCGGTTGGTTTGCCGTCGCTCATGCGCTGGATGACAACACCGGCAAGGCGGCTTATCTGCATGCCTTCGTGGCCCTGGCCGCCAGTTCGGCCGTGGTCGCGCAACGTCCCGGCGCACACGCCTTGCTCGATGACGCGATCAACATCATCGACACGCATTTCTGGAGCGAGGAGGAGGGCGCCCTGCGCGAATCCTTCAATCGTGACTGGAGCGAAGAAGAAGCGTACCGCGGCGCCAACAGCAACATGCACGCCACCGAAGCGTTCCTCGCGCTGGCCGATGTCACCGAAGAAAGTCGTTGGCTATGTCGCGCACAGCGCATCGTCGAGCGGGTGATCCACGGTCACGCCGCCGCTAATGATTATCTGGTGGTCGAGCATTTTGACCGCGACTGGCAGCCGCTACGCGAATACAACCACGACAACCCGGCCGACGGTTTTCGCCCCTACGGCACCACACCGGGCCACGGTTTTGAATGGGCACGCCTGCTACTGCACCTCGAAGCGGCGCGGGTTCAGGCCGGCATGCTGACGCCGGGGTGGCTGGCTACTGACGCGCAAAAACTTTTCGACCACAACTGCCGTCATGGCTGGGATATCGACGGGCTGCCCGGGATTGTCTACACCCTCGATTGGGGCAACCGCGCAGTGGTTCGTCACCGTCTGCACTGGACCCATTGCGAAGCCAGCGCTGCCGCCAGCGCGTTGCTCAAACGCACGGGCGATGAGCAATACGAACGCTGGTACCGGCTGTTCTGGGGATTTTGTGACACTCATTTCATCGACCATTGCGACGGCAGCTGGCATCACGAACTGGATCCGCAGAATCGCCCAAGTGCCGATATCTGGGCGGGTAAACCTGATCTGTATCACGCCTGGCAAGCCGTACTGATTCCACGACTGCCCCTGGCGCCCAGCATGGCCACGGCTCTGACGAGGTTGTCCCAGAGCGCTCCTGTGTAACCATGTGGTGACATTCAAGCGTCCCTTCGTTACCTGCGAGGGGATAACTCCTGTTTAAAATCCTATGCAGCGCAAGCACCAGACTTGCATGCATAACAACAAGAAAGGTACTTCTAGATGAATGCGATTTCTCGCCTCGCTACTGTCATTTCTCTCGCCTCCCTGTCTGCGCTCCCTCTCAGTGTGCTTGCCGCCGAATCCAAAGGTTCCGTGGAAGTGGTTCACTGGTGGACGTCGGGTGGTGAAAAAGCAGCGGTCGATGTGCTCAAGGCCCAAGTCGAAAAAGACGGCTTCACTTGGAAGGACGGCGCTGTTGCCGGTGGTGGCGGTGCTACCGCCATGACCGTGCTCAAGAGCCGCGCCGTTGCCGGCAACCCGCCAGGTGTGGCGCAGATCAAAGGTCCGGACATCCAGGAATGGGCGTCTACCGGTCTGCTCGACACCGACGTCTTGAAAGACGTTGCCAAATCGGAGAAGTGGGACAGCCTGCTCGACAAGAAAGTCTCCGATACCGTGAAGTACGAGGGTAACTACGTGGCCGTGCCGGTGAACATTCACCGCGTCAACTGGCTGTGGATCAACCCGGAAGTCTTCAAGAAAGCCGGCATCACCAAAAACCCGACCACCCTCGAAGAATTCTACGCCGCCGGCGACAAGCTCAAGGCTGCGGGCTTCATTGCGCTCGCCCACGGCGGCCAGCCTTGGCAGGACAGCACCGTGTTCGAAGCCGTGGTGCTTTCGGTCATGGGTGTCGATGGCTACAAGAAAGCCTTGGTCGATCTCGACAACGCTGCGCTGACCGGTCCTGAAATGGTCAAGGCGCTGACCGAGCTGAAGAAAGTCGCGACCTACATGGACGTCGATGGCAAAGGCCAGGACTGGAACCTGGAAGCGGCCAAAGTCATCAACGGCAAGGCCGGCATGCAGATCATGGGTGACTGGGCCAAGTCCGAATGGACCGCCGCCAAGAAAGTCGCCGGCAAGGACTACGAGTGCGTAGCGTTCCCGGGCACCGACAAGGCCTTCACCTACAACATCGACTCCCTGGCCGTGTTCAAGCAGAAAGACGCGGGCACTGCGGCCGGTCAGCAGGACATCGCCAAGATCGTCCTGGGTGAGAACTTCCAGAAAGTCTTCAGCATCAACAAGGGCTCGATCCCGGTTCGCAACGACATGCTGAGCGACATGGGCAAGTACGGTTTCGACTCCTGCGCCCAGACCGCTGCCAAGGACTTCCTGGCAGACGCCAAGTCTGGCGGCCTGCAGCCGAGCATGGCGCACAACATGGCGACCACGCTGGCCGTACAGGGTGCGTTCTTTGATGTGGTGACCAACTACATCAACGACCCGAAAGCCGACCCAGCCGATGCCGCCAAGAAACTCGGCGCCGCGGTCAAGTCTGCCAAGTAATGCCTGGCCCCTGTAGGCGCGAGCCTGCTCGCGATTGCGGTGTATCAGTTGATACATCCACTGACTGACACTCAGCGATCGCGAGCAGGTTCACTCCTACAAGGGGGCAGCATTTCCAACGTAAATTTTCTCTCGTACTGGATTTCCCCATGAGTTCTGTTGCTGTGTTCAGCAAGGCCTCGCCGTTCGATGCATTGCAACGCTGGCTACCTAAACTGGTGCTGGCGCCGAGCATGTTCATCGTTCTGGTGGGCTTTTATGGCTACATCCTGTGGACGTTCGTTCTGTCGTTCACCAGTTCGACCTTTTTGCCGACTTACAAATGGGCAGGCCTGGCTCAATACCAGCGGCTGTTCGACAACGATCGTTGGTGGGTGGCGAGCAAGAACCTGGCGCTTTTCGGCGGCATGTTCATCGGCATCACCCTGGTGATCGGTGTGCTGCTGGCCGTGTTTCTTGATCAGCGCATTCGTCGCGAAGGTTTCATTCGTACCATTTACCTGTACCCGATGGCGCTCTCGATGATCGTCACCGGTACCGCCTGGAAATGGCTGCTCAACCCGGGCATGGGCCTGGACAAATTGCTGCGTGACTGGGGCTGGGAAGGCTTCCGCCTGGACTGGCTGATCGACCCGGACCGCGTGGTGTATTGCCTGGTCATTGCTGCGGTCTGGCAAGCCTCGGGCTTCATCATGGCGATGTTCCTCGCCGGCCTGCGTGGCGTTGATCAATCGATCATCCGTGCCGCCCAGATCGATGGCGCGAGCATGCCGCGCATTTACCTGAAAGTGGTGTTGCCAAGCTTGCGTCCGGTGTTCTTCAGCGCCGTGATGATCCTGGCCCACATCGCGATCAAGAGTTTCGACCTGGTGGCAGCGATGACGGCTGGCGGCCCGGGTTACTCCTCCGATTTGCCGGCGATGTTCATGTACTCCTTCACCTTCAGTCGCGGCCAGATGGGCATGGGCTCGGCCAGTGCGATTCTGATGCTCGGTGCGATTCTCGCAATCATCGTGCCTTACCTGTACTCCGAGCTGAGGACCAAGCGTCATGACTAGTTTCGCTGCCAAACCTTCCATCAGCCTGAGTCGCATCGCGATTTACGGCGTGCTGATCCTCGCCGTATTTCTGTACCTGATACCGCTGGTGGTCATGCTGTTGACCAGCTTCAAGACACCGGAAGACATCAATACCGGCAACCTGCTGAGCTGGCCGACAGTGGTCAGCGGCATTGGCTGGGTCAAGGCCTGGGGCACCGTCGACGGGTATTTCTGGAACTCGATCAAGATCACCGTCCCGGCGGTGTTGATCTCCACCGCCATCGGTGCACTGAACGGCTATGTGCTGTCGATGTGGCGCTTTCGCGGCTCGCAATTGTTCTTCGGCCTGCTGTTGTTCGGTTGCTTCCTGCCGTTCCAGACCGTCCTGCTGCCAGCCTCGTTCACCCTCGGCAAGATGGGCCTGGCCAGCACCACCACGGGCCTGGTGTTCGTCCATGTTGTCTACGGCCTGGCGTTCACCACGCTGTTTTTCCGTAACTACTACGTCAGCGTTCCCGATGCGCTGGTGAAGGCGGCGCGGCTCGATGGCGCGGGTTTCTTCACGATCTTCCGCCTGATCATCCTGCCGATGTCCACCCCGATCATCATGGTCTGCCTGATCTGGCAGTTCACTCAGATTTGGAACGACTTCCTGTTTGGTGTGGTGTTCTCCAGCGGTGACTCGCAACCCATCACGGTCGCGCTGAACAACCTGGTCAACACCAGTACCGGGGCCAAGGAATATAACGTTGATATGGCGGCGGCGATGATCGCCGGGCTGCCGACCCTGCTGGTCTATGTGGTCGCAGGCAAGTATTTCGTGCGCGGGCTGACGGCCGGCGCAGTCAAGGGGTAATCATGGCTACGCTCGAACTTCGCAATGTAAACAAGACCTATGGCCCCGGCTTGCCGGACACCCTCAAGGACATTCATTTGTCGATCAAGGACGGTGAGTTCCTGATCCTGGTCGGACCTTCGGGTTGCGGCAAATCGACTCTGATGAATTGCATCGCCGGCCTGGAAACCATCACCGGCGGTGCGATCATGATCGATGACCAGGACGTCAGCGGCATGAGCCCGAAAGACCGCGACATCGCCATGGTGTTCCAGTCCTACGCGCTGTACCCGACCATGAGCGTGCGCGAGAACATCGCCTTCGGCTTGAAGATTCGCAAAATGCCCGCCGCCGATATCGAAACGGAAGTGGCGCGGGTGTCCAAGCTGTTGCAGATCGAACACTTGCTCAACCGCAAGCCCGGCCAGCTCTCCGGTGGTCAGCAACAGCGCGTGGCCATGGGCCGTGCCCTGGCGCGTCGGCCGAAGATTTACCTGTTCGACGAACCGCTGTCCAACCTCGACGCCAAGCTGCGGGTCGAGATGCGCACCGAAATGAAACTGATGCATCAGCGCCTGAAAACCACCACGGTCTACGTGACCCACGACCAGATCGAAGCGATGACCCTGGGCGACAAAGTGGCGGTCATGAAGGACGGAATCATTCAGCAGTTCGGCACGCCGAAAGACATCTACAACAACCCGGCCAACCTGTTTGTGGCGAGCTTCATCGGTTCACCGCCGATGAACTTCATCCCCCTGCGCTTGCAGCGCAAGGACGGTCGTCTCTACGCGCTGCTCGACAGCGGCCAGGCCCGTTGTGAATTGCCGCTGGGCATGCAGGACGCCGGTCTCGAAGACCGCGAAGTGATCCTCGGCATGCGCCCTGAGCAGATCGTGCTGGCGAACGGCGAGCCGAACGGTTTGCCGACCATCCGCGCGGAAGTCCAGGTCACCGAACCGACCGGTCCCGACACCCTGGTGTTCGTCAATCTGAATGAAACCAAAGTCTGCTGCCGTCTGGCACCCGATGTTGCACCGGCCCCGGGCGAAACCCTGACCCTGCAATTCGATCCGTCGAAAGTGTTGCTGTTCGATGCCAAGACCGGGGAGCGGTTGGGTGTGGCTGGCGAACCAAAAGCCGAGGCGCACAGCGCCAACGTGGCCCAATTCAAAGGCCGCTGAAGAACAAAATGTGGGGGCGCGCTCGCTCCCACAGGGGGATATGCGGTGAGCGGCCTGTCGCTCTTCGCGCCTGATGTAACCGCGTTAGAACACAGTTAATAACAATAAAACGAGGATGTAGGGATGAAGAAGAACAACAACGCTCAGCTTATCTGCCAGTTGTCAGCAGTTGCAGCCATGATGCTGGCCGGTAGTGTGCACGCGGCTGACGCGTTCAGCGCTGACTCCGAATGGATGACCGGTGATTGGGGTGGCGAGCGGACCAAGCTGATCGAGCAAGGCATCGACATCAAGATGGATTACGTCGGTGAAGTCGGCGGCAACCTCCACGGTGGCTACAACAACGACAAAACCGCGCGTTACGCGGACCAGTTCGGCCTGGGGGCGGCGCTGGACCTGGAAAAACTGTTTGGTTGGGATAACACCCAGGCCAAGATCCAGCTCACCAACCGTAACGGAGAGAACATCTCCAA
>NZ_JAWRXJ010000247.1:0-276 GCF_046535095.1 Pseudomonas sp. SIMBA_041 | reverse complement strand
AATATCCGTAATTGTCAAGGGTTTGATGCTTACATTAGTTGTTATAATTAACTTTTAACTGTAATGCAGAGCAGCAAATTTACTGAATTATATAACAAACATTAGTTCTTTAGTTAATCTAGTTTTTATTTATTGAATTAATATATATGTCGTCAATAGTCTAGTATAGCGGGCAACCTGTAAATTTATTTTACAGGTTGTCCGCCATACTGATCTATATGATAAATAGATAGGCTTACCATCATGATTGCTTCTTCGAATAATTGCCCTTCATGG
>NZ_JAWRXJ010000246.1:0-276 GCF_046535095.1 Pseudomonas sp. SIMBA_041 | reverse complement strand
CCCTTGTTGAGCATCGCGACGAGAGACCCGATGATTTCGAGGTGGCTCAGCTCCTCCGTCGCAATATCGAACAGCATGTCCTTTCGCCCGGGATCTTCCTCGCCGACGGCCTGTATGAAATAACGCATCGCCGCGGCAAGCTCACCCTGTGGGCCACCGAACTGCTCGAGTAGCAGGTTGGCAAGACCGGGGTTGGTGACGTCGACGCGCGCGGTATATTGCAACCGCTTGTTGTGCATGAACATGTGACTCTCCTTTTGATTAAGAGTGCATAAC
>NZ_JAWRXJ010000245.1:0-276 GCF_046535095.1 Pseudomonas sp. SIMBA_041 | reverse complement strand
AAGTCGCTTTCGCCCAGACGCGCCGAAACCTCAAAGTTCCCCGGCACACCGCCGATCACAAATCCCGGTTTGTAACCGCACTGTTCCAGAATCCAGGTCGCCATTCCCGCGGTGGTAGTTTTGCCGTGTGTACCGGCAACGGCCAGCACCCAGCGGTCGCGCAGCACAAAATCGTGCAGCCACTGTGGACCTGACATATAAGGGATGTTTTTTTCCAGTACCGCTTCCACACACGGATTTCCACGGGTCATGGCGTTGCCAATAATCACCAGATCC
>NZ_JAWRXJ010000244.1:0-276 GCF_046535095.1 Pseudomonas sp. SIMBA_041 | reverse complement strand
ACGCTGCAGCGTTGAAGTTTACTCATCCGGGGACCGGTGAGGTGATGCGTATCGAAGCTCCGATGGATGAAGGTTTGAAGCGTTGTTTGCAAAAGCTGCGTAACGCGCGCTAATACAAGCATATAAACCTGATAATGGGCGGTTGGCCTGATAAGGCGTTTACGCCGCATCAGGCCGCCAGCACCGATTGCCGGATGCGACGTAACCACATCCGGCGCAAACAACTATCCCATCAGCGGGTTTTTCCCTTCCCGACGTAACATCTGACACAGCGCG
>NZ_JAWRXJ010000243.1:0-276 GCF_046535095.1 Pseudomonas sp. SIMBA_041 | reverse complement strand
AGAAGATCGCGCTGTATCGCGAGGAACTCGTTGTGGCTGCGCTTGCCCGTCAACTGCGCAGACCCGTGCGCTGGCGAGAGGACCGACTCGAGAACCTGACGGCAGCCGCCAATTCGCGCGAAGACTTTTGCCGTACCCGGGCGGCCGTCGACGAACAAGGGACCTTGTTGTCGCTAACCCTCGAAATGCGCGAGGACTTCGGCGCCTATTGCTTCTTCCCGGCAAACTATCTTGCCCGCGTGGTCGCGATGATCCTGAGCGGCCCTTATCGGCTCG
>NZ_JAWRXJ010000045.1:0-474 GCF_046535095.1 Pseudomonas sp. SIMBA_041 | reverse complement strand
GTGCCATTTTTGATATTGTATTGTTTAAAATAACTGCGTCAATGGGATAAACCAATAACCAGACTAAAAAATAATAGCGTGTGACTATATAAAACACTACTTAATAATATTAGGAAGTCTTAAAGCTTATTAGTCATATTACGGTATTTTACGGCCATAACCTTTATAATAGTAACAACCATATATGAGCTCAAGAGTCGCTTGTGTAACTTAAGGTGTTTGGCGTAATAAATACTTAGTTTTGAAATAGTTATTTAATTGTTTGCCTATGGGGCAAGCGTTTGAAATAATAGCCGCCAGTTGGCATACCCTATGTGTGTTTCTTATTGCCCTATATCTATATTATTGTTGAGATGAAGAAATTATATGATCGAATTTAAAGACGTTGGTGTTCGCCGTGATGGTCGTGAATTGTTTGCAGGTGCAAGCTTTCAGCTCCATCCAGGTCACAAAGTTGGACTGACGGGCAACAAC
>NZ_JAWRXJ010000242.1:0-276 GCF_046535095.1 Pseudomonas sp. SIMBA_041 | reverse complement strand
AAAATAGTCACGTTTCATCATCAGAACCGCTGCTTAACAGCGTTTCGTCGATGCTGGGACGCGGTTTGTACTTTAATCAGGCGCAGAAGCATTTTCAGCAATTATTGTTGATGGAAGAACGTGCGACCATCGCCCGCGAATTGCACGACTCGCTGGCTCAGGTACTTTCTTACTTACGTATCCAGTTGACGTTACTGAAGCGTTCGATACCGGAAGATAACGCCACCGCACAAAGTATCATGGCCGATTTTTCCCAGGCGTTGAATGATGCTTATC
>NZ_JAWRXJ010000241.1:0-276 GCF_046535095.1 Pseudomonas sp. SIMBA_041 | reverse complement strand
GATTATAAGGGGAATTAATATTTTTTTCATTATTATTTTTAATTTTTTAAATGTCATCTGAATTTTAATCCGGACAGGTTTGCGAGGTTAAACATTTCCAATTGAATGTATTTCCTCCGTCTGTTGAGGTATATAATTTCAAACATTTGTTGGTAACATCATACACCATCATTCCTTCTACAAAATTACTTGCCGGTATTCCAATAGGATTTCCTGAAGCGTCAAAGGCCACCCTATTAAGTACAAAACCTTTTGTTCTAGCCTCTAATACTAGCC
>NZ_JAWRXJ010000240.1:0-276 GCF_046535095.1 Pseudomonas sp. SIMBA_041 | reverse complement strand
CGGGGCCGTCCGACGCTTGCAGCACTGCACCCGGGCTGTGCCTTGTGGCTGCCCGGAGCTGTTGTTTGGAAGCGGGCGCCCTTCACCCTGGGCGCCCGTGAACGCCTTACAAGCCGACGTTGGGCAGGCTCGGGCGCGTGGCCAGGGCCTTGGCGACAATCGCCTTGACCTCGGCCAGGGTCTCGCCCTGCAGCGGCAAGCGCGGCGGCCGGGTAATGGACGAACCACGCCCTACCAGTTCCTCGCAGAGCTTGATGCACTGCACCAGGTCCGGAC
>NZ_JAWRXJ010000044.1:0-477 GCF_046535095.1 Pseudomonas sp. SIMBA_041 | reverse complement strand
AGAGCCGGCGCCAGCAACTGCAGGACGAGATCGGTGGCCTGCAGCAGCAGCTGGTACAGCGCCAGCAGGAGCTGCGCGAATACACCTCCAAGCGCGCGCAGTACGCCAACAGCCTGCAACTGCTGCGCCAGGAGATTGCGATGTCCGAGCCCTTGGTAGCCCAGGGCGCAATCTCCCAGGTCGAAGTGCTGCGCCTGCGCCGTGCCGAAGTGGAAAACCGTGGCCAGATGGATTCCACCGCGCTGGCCATCCCGCGTGCCGAGGCGGCCATTCGGGAAGTACAGAGCAAGATCGAAGAAACCCGTGGCAAATTCCGCAGCGAAGCGCTGACCCAGCTCAATGAGGCACGCACCGAGCTCAGCAAGGCCACGGCCACCAGCAAGGCGCTGGACGACCGGGTTCACCGCACCATGGTCACCTCACCTGTGCGCGGTATCGTCAAACAGCTGCTGGTCAACACCATCGGTGGAGTGATCC
>NZ_JAWRXJ010000239.1:0-276 GCF_046535095.1 Pseudomonas sp. SIMBA_041 | reverse complement strand
AAACACCAGCACGCCCCCCGACGACTGCGTATTGATGGATTCCATCAAGGAGATGAACTCCACGCCGCGTTTGTTGAGCCGCTCGATCAGTTCGACGAGCTTGCTGAGCGATCGACCGAGTCGATCAAGCCGCCAGACGACAAGTGCGTCACCGGGCTGAAGCGTGGCGAGCGCGGAGTCGAGTCCGGGCCGGTCGAATACGGCGCCAGAGACGCCCTGGTCGGTGAACAAGGCATCGCATCGCGCATCGTGCAGCGCATCAATCTGGAGCGCCAG
>NZ_JAWRXJ010000238.1:0-276 GCF_046535095.1 Pseudomonas sp. SIMBA_041 | reverse complement strand
GGATTCAAAGAAGTTGTGATCAACGATGGAACCAGCGATACCCATCGAAACGCCGCCCAGCGACAGATAGCTTTTACCTTTCATGCTGGCGACTGCCAAACCGGCGCGGGCAAAGCGCAGCAGTTTTTCTTCAACATCGGCTGGAATCGATGTGTCATCGGCATCCTGAACGTCATGACCGTAAATGGAGAATGCCGGGATGCCTTTCTGGCTGTGAGCTGCCAGAGCCGCTGCCAGGTAAACAGCGCCGGGACGTTCAGTGCCGTTAAAGCCCCA
>NZ_JAWRXJ010000237.1:0-277 GCF_046535095.1 Pseudomonas sp. SIMBA_041 | reverse complement strand
CGCTGTTGGCCTGCGACTGCATGTACAGCATGTTCTCGACGCCGTTGATCTGTTCCTCGATGGGCGACGCTACGGTTTCCGCGATCACTTTCGGGTTCGCGCCCGGGTATTGCGCCTTCACGATCACGGAAGGCGGCACGACTTCCGGATATTCGCCAGCCGGCAGCATCGGAATCGAAATCAGGCCGATCGCGAAGATGATGATCGACAGCACGACCGCGAAGATCGGCCGGTCGATGAAGAATTTCGAGAAATCCATCGCGCCTCCGATCGTCAC
>NZ_JAWRXJ010000236.1:0-277 GCF_046535095.1 Pseudomonas sp. SIMBA_041 | reverse complement strand
CACGTGTCGACGGTATTGTTTTTGGCGGGCAATTTGCCGTGCCCCAAGGCATCTAGGCCTTGGGTGGCCGGCAAAAAGTGTCTTCGGCTGCGGGCGTGACTCACGAGTCACATGCAGACTGACGATTTGGATTCAAGCAGTGGCCTGGGAATCCTGCAAGTGCCGTTCGGGTAAAAATGTGACCTGAACCGCTGGGCGGTCGTATTGGAACAGGCAGAGGCCTAGACGCCGGCAACTTCCTCGTCGGTCAACGCCCTGTAGGCGCCTGGCGCTAACC
>NZ_JAWRXJ010000235.1:0-277 GCF_046535095.1 Pseudomonas sp. SIMBA_041 | reverse complement strand
AGTTCCTCTGGCATCTCTTCTTTTACAAAGCGTGTGCTATCATCAATAGGTTTAGAAATTATACCGTTTGTTAGTTTGTTGATTATGACTAGATCACCAATTCTCTCCAATCGTTCGAGTAATATTAAAGTCGTTAGATTATTTACAGGGTTGTGAGTAAAATCTAGATCTTCAATATTATCTGGTGGTATGTACTGCCTTACTGTCAAAAAATCTTGAATCTCTATAGATTCATCAGTGCTAAGTCGTCTTTTTGGTTGAAGAACAAGGTTAATAG
>NZ_JAWRXJ010000234.1:0-277 GCF_046535095.1 Pseudomonas sp. SIMBA_041 | reverse complement strand
CAGGAATAGGAATCACGGCAAAGAGATAAATTCTCTCCCATGGTGCTAGCAGGATAAAAGCAAATAGCACAGCCGATACACCGCCCGATGCGCCTAAACTCAAATAACTGGCGTTGTTCTTATTTTTCACGTAACTTGGAATCATGGCAACGATGATTGCCAACACATAAAAAACCACAAACCCGTAACCGAACAAAAACGGCTGATATAGTCCTTCGATAGCACGCCCAAAAAAATACAAAGTAAACATATTAAAGAGCAAATGCATACTATCAGC
>NZ_JAWRXJ010000233.1:0-277 GCF_046535095.1 Pseudomonas sp. SIMBA_041 | reverse complement strand
CTGAGATTGTACTTGATAAACCTGAGATATACGCTGGGGGCTATGTCAGCCTATCGAGTTTGACCATTACTATTTAAAGGTGTGCTATGTCTGATAATAAGCCTGATTTAAAGTTTACGCACTTATCAGACAGTAACAATGATTTAGAATTTACAAATTTTAGACCCAATACGCTGCTAAATTTTAACGAGGTTTGGCAGCCATCTACTCAATTAGAGTTTGATAAGACAGGCGGTTCAGACGTAAAGAAAGACGTTAGTGTCTTTATATCTGCAAG
>NZ_JAWRXJ010000232.1:0-277 GCF_046535095.1 Pseudomonas sp. SIMBA_041 | reverse complement strand
CCGCCACCCCATCGTGCAGCACATCCACGGTCAGGCCGGTGCTCTTGAGCGCCTGGGCGATACTTTCGGCCAGTTGCAGATGGTCTTCCACGAGCAGGACTCGCATGGCTGTTTACCTCGTTTCAGGGGGGATCGACGCCGCTCTTTGGCGCGGAGTGTACCGCCGCAACCGCCGCTGTGAAGCCCGAAAGCCACGAAAGTGCACTGAAAGGTTAGCGAAAGGTTGGCCCTTTAGAGTCCCGCCACGGACAGTCTCGACTGCCCTGGCCGTGAAGGC
>NZ_JAWRXJ010000043.1:0-481 GCF_046535095.1 Pseudomonas sp. SIMBA_041 | reverse complement strand
CATCGTTCGCGGTGCCTAGCCGCAAAAAAGACAAAAGGAAATCTGAGGTGACGTTGAAAAGACGCATATTGGGCCGGTGCCTGCTCGTCATCGCGGCGATCGCGGCCGTGACGGCGTTGATTCTGTACACCGTCGATCTCAAGGATCTGAAGGCGTGGTCCTCCCAAAATCGGCTAGCTATCGTCGGCGCTGGAGTGATGCTGTTGGCAGCGATCGGTGTCACTTTGCAGCGACGCGGGCTCGTGCAGCTCGGTGCGCAGCAGGCGTCCAAAGATCATGGGCTCGAGCCTCCTCCTCCGATCAACCCCGCTGCCGACGCCGGGAAGAAGCAGGTTGAATCGGCCGCCTTGCAGTTGAAGGACCTCCGCTTCCAGATGAAGCAAATCCGATGGTTTCGATGGGCTTATACGCGCCCCTGGCTGCTGTTGACGGGCGACGAGACAACTATTGGCCGCCTGTTGCCCGACCTCAAAGAACGCGG
>NZ_JAWRXJ010000231.1:0-277 GCF_046535095.1 Pseudomonas sp. SIMBA_041 | reverse complement strand
ATGTATATAAAATTAAAGACAAGAACTTTCAACAGCTATTGATGTTTTATGCATCAGGCGTGGTTTTTGTTATACCGCTAGCACTGTTGGGTACTAGCGCTTCAGGCCCGCAAAGAATCATTTCGTACTTCACATGGACTTTGGTTTTATTACTGCCTGTAGTTTTGAAAAAAATAAACAATATTTATGTCTATATCATCAGCGTGTTTATCTTCCTTGTGTATTTCCTATTGACAACATCAAGGTTCAGCGACCTGAGTCCCTATATTATCAATCC
>NZ_JAWRXJ010000230.1:0-277 GCF_046535095.1 Pseudomonas sp. SIMBA_041 | reverse complement strand
GCGTCGTCCGTGACGCGCACGACGCCATCGGCCGGGATCAGGAACGTCTTGTCGTGCGAACCGTATTCCTCGGCCGCCTGCGCCATCAGGCCGACGTTCGGCACGCTACCCATCGTGACCGGGTCGAATGCGCCGTGCTGCTTGCAATCTTCAATGACGGCCTGGTAGACGCCCGCGTAGCAGCGGTCCGGAATCACGGCCTTCGCGTCGGACAGTTCGCCGTCCGGGCCCCACATGCCGCCCGAGTCGCGGATCATCGCCGGCATCGATGCGTCGA
>NZ_JAWRXJ010000229.1:0-277 GCF_046535095.1 Pseudomonas sp. SIMBA_041 | reverse complement strand
GTATGAATCGCACCTGAGACCAGACCATCTACTTCGTCTAGTTGAAGCATGATAGTACCTAGATAGACCGTGTCTTTTAGGTACTCAGCAGCGACTTCTGCAGTGGTTTTGCCTTTACGACGCTCTACGACAGCAGCGATATATTTACTCATATCTAGGTTGTCTGGGTCGATGATCTCTAACCCTTCAGGCAACGTTAGATCACGGTTTTTAGCCACTTGCTCAACGTCACTACGTTTAGCAAGTAATACGCAGTTGGCGATACCGCGACTCTGAC
>NZ_JAWRXJ010000228.1:0-277 GCF_046535095.1 Pseudomonas sp. SIMBA_041 | reverse complement strand
GCGAGCAGCGGGGCTTCCAGTTGCCCGATGGCACCCGCCTGGAACTCAATACCGACAGCGCGGCGGACCTCAACTTCAATGCCGAACAGCGCCTGATCAAACTGCGCCGGGGCGAGATCATGGTGTCCTGTGGAGCCGATCACGGCCCTGCCCGCCCGCTGCTGGTGGAGAGCCGCCACGCCCTGCTGGAAGGCTTCGACGCCCGCTTCGTCGTGCGCGTGGAGGAACGCTGCACACGCCTGAGCGTGACCCACGGCAGCGTGGCCATTCATGCGCC
>NZ_JAWRXJ010000227.1:0-277 GCF_046535095.1 Pseudomonas sp. SIMBA_041 | reverse complement strand
AATAGCTCAGTATATTTAGGCAAATCTTGATAGCTGCGAAGTCCTGGATTCTTTTCCAAGACGTATCGCGGGACATACCAGCCTTGAGTTGCACCACCTTTTAGCGTGTCGCCGATGATGGCCACTTTATTTTGCTCAATGGCTTTTTCCATGATTGGCGAGCGACCAACCCACTGCTCCCCGATGACCTGAATGTCATTCTGTGATAGCGCCGTATCAAGTGCAGGCATGCTCCTGGCACTTCTTCTACCGTACAACCGTATCCATCTTCTACGAT
>NZ_JAWRXJ010000226.1:0-277 GCF_046535095.1 Pseudomonas sp. SIMBA_041 | reverse complement strand
AGTGCGGCGGAGGCGCGTTGCTCTTGCGCAAGAGACAACGCGATATTGAACGCAAGGAGCAAGCTGATGATTGCTGCCTCGATATAAGCACCGAGCAAGATTTGCAGGGCAATTGCGCCTTCCAGCAGCCATGGCACTGGCGCCCACAACTTGGTCAGCAGGAGTCGTCTGAAGGAGGGCAGCGTTTCGCCAACCACGTTGGGTCCGAATCTGCCCCTACGCTGCTGCGCTTCGGCGGTCGATAGGCCCGTCGGGATGGCGGTCGTCGTGGGTTCGG
>NZ_JAWRXJ010000225.1:0-278 GCF_046535095.1 Pseudomonas sp. SIMBA_041 | reverse complement strand
ACGGACTCAAGGATCAATCGCAAACGGGGTTACGGCTTCTTGTCGGGCGTCTGCAAAACGAACCCGCATTGCGCAGTAAGCTGAGCGCACAGGAAGTCGCCAGCGTACTCAATATCGTCAGCAAACGGCCTTCGGCGCGCCCCTGTATCGAAGTCGCGCAAGCGCTTGTTGACCGCCTCAAAAACGAGCCAGCATTGCGGGAAAAGCTGCAAGAGCAGTCCCTTGCGAACGTGTTGACTGCCCTATCGAAATGGCCGGAGCGGGCTGTCCAGTCGATC
>NZ_JAWRXJ010000224.1:0-278 GCF_046535095.1 Pseudomonas sp. SIMBA_041 | reverse complement strand
AGGCAGTCCACGGGTAGGGTCTGCAGGTAGGCCAGGCTGCAATAGCCTGTACCAAAGTCGTCGATGAGCACCTGATGCCCCGAAGCGCGCAGCGATTGCAGGTTGTCACGGGCCACCACCACATCCACCAGGCCTCGCTCGGTGACCTCGAAGGCAATCTGGCTGGGCGCCACCCGATGCAAGGCCAGCAGGCGGGCCGCCACCCGGCCGATCCGCGGCACCATCACATCGCAAGCGGCCAGGTTCACCGATATGTACAGTTTAGGGTGCGAGCGCAG
>NZ_JAWRXJ010000223.1:0-278 GCF_046535095.1 Pseudomonas sp. SIMBA_041 | reverse complement strand
CCTGCCTGCACCAGCCCCGCCCGGAGCGCGAGCCTTATCAGGCGCTGGTGCGCGCGGTGGCCTACCAGCAACTGCATGCCCGCGCGGGCGACGCGATACTCGGCCGCCTGCGCGCTTTGTTTCCCGGGCAGGACTTCCCCACGCCCGGGCAACTGGCCGATGCCAGCCTGGAGAGCCTGTGCGGCTGCGGCTTTTCCGCACGCAAGGTAGCGACCCTGCAGGGCATCGCCCAGGCCACCCTGGACGGCCGCGTCCCCGATGCCGCCAGCGCCCGTGGC
>NZ_JAWRXJ010000222.1:0-278 GCF_046535095.1 Pseudomonas sp. SIMBA_041 | reverse complement strand
CAATGTGATGATTATGAACAAGGATATCTAAAAGTCTTAATGGACGAAGTTTTTGGAAATGAAAATTTTAGAAATTCAATTTATTGGCATAGAACCTATGCAGGGAAAACCGTTTCAAAAAATCTGCCTTGGAATACAGACATAATCCATTTATATTCTAAGAAAAATCTATATAATATAAATAATGTAACTTCTGAATTATCACACAAAGATATTGATTCATATAAGAAAGACGATAATGATGGCAGAGGGAAATATACAACTGTCAGTCTACAAAA
>NZ_JAWRXJ010000221.1:0-278 GCF_046535095.1 Pseudomonas sp. SIMBA_041 | reverse complement strand
GCGCCTAACCGACGAGGAAAGACATGCAACAGCCCTTCACTCATGACGACCTGTATGCTCTCTTGCAGCAGGCCGCTAACGATGCCGCCGCGGTGCAGGCCAGCGGCGCGCAGGCCGTGGTGGACAGAATGCGGCAATTCATGACCGCGCAGCTCGCAGAGAAACTATCTGCGTACGACGTGTTTGTTCACATCTCGACCTCGCCTTATAGTTTTGACGTAGGTAGCTGGATGAATAAGGTCAAGACGGATGCGGGCGGACAGATCGCCGCCTGCACC
>NZ_JAWRXJ010000220.1:0-278 GCF_046535095.1 Pseudomonas sp. SIMBA_041 | reverse complement strand
GCGCGAATGCTAGCCGCATAGGGCGAGCAATTTTGCGTCGTGTCGAGTCCTTTTGGCATGTGAACCCCCGATGGTCTTGACGATGTTCGTTTTTTTACTGCGGTTCGCCAAAGATGCAATAGGATTTAGGCCTATTGACGCAATCCCAATCGCATGCGTTGGCCAATGTATCCAAGATACAACGATACGCTGGCAACCTACCCCGATCATGCTTGTGCTTTGTGTGGCGCCGACGTCATTCGCATTATAGGCGGTCACCGGCAATTACCAGAAATAGC
>NZ_JAWRXJ010000219.1:0-278 GCF_046535095.1 Pseudomonas sp. SIMBA_041 | reverse complement strand
CCTGGGGCTGCCCGATCTTGACGGCGCGCAAGGGCGCACGCTGGGCAACGGAGAGGGGTTCGCAGTCCATGAAGGCTACCTCTGCGTGAGTGCGCCAAGGGCCGAGGGGCCGCCAGGCGCATTCGCTATTGTTGTTGTGAGGTTGTGGGTCAAATCGGGTAGTGCCGCGCGCCATGCTGCACGGTAACCCAACGCAACTGGGTGAAGGCATCGATGGCCGCCGTGCTGCCGAAGCTGCCGTAACCGCTGGCCTTGACCCCGCCAAACGGCATCTGCGC